>WLGS01000099.1 GCA_009703125.1 Actinomycetota bacterium | reverse complement strand
CATGTGGTCCGTTTGCCGCGGTTGAAGGATTAGCCGAAGGCCAAGCTGCAGTTCCAGATTCGGAACGTGTCGATATGTGCGGTGACCACGCCCACTAGGCACATGGTTCATGACGACCTACTCCAAAAGAGTTAGGTCTGCGGTCATGAGCATGGACCAATCCACATGGCCCCACAACTCAGAAAATGGCTGGCCATTAATGAGCACACGCAACTCAGTGAGAGATGCATCCAACAAGGAAGTATGTGCGAGTTGTTGTGCGAACAGCATTTCTTGACTTGAACTGCCCGACGTCAAACGAATTGCATCATTGAGATCGATCGTGACTACTCCACCCACAATCTCCACACTATTGATGCTGATTCCTTGAGGCACAAAGGTTCCCAGATCCGCCAACTGTCCACGGTTGTAATCTTCCAGAGTTGTGCCTGTGAAACGGATAAGTGCAGCGAGTGCACGTCGCACTTGATCTGTGAGATCTGATGCAACTGCTTCATCTGTCACCACCACTTTTTGCAAAGTGAACTCAGTAGGTCCGTTTTCAATCAGAAATATGGTGCGCGAGGAAACGACTGTTGATGTAGTGGGACTCTCCACACTTGATGTTGTAGTGGGGGTTTCAGTTCCTGCCCCACCACAACTACTTGCAAACAGAGCAACAATAGCCACCAATCCCGCAGTGCGAATTACGTGTTTCATCACGCATCGCACCGTAGCGAGCACAGTTCCCCTAATGAGTTCTGCCTCTTGGTAAGTGACTAATTACCCATCACAAAGGTATGTATTAGCTCTCCTGTGGATCGCGACGTCGGATAACTACAGGAATAAGGAGTCCAAGAAGCAAGGCAAGTCCAAGAACTACACCCACAACAATCGATACTCCTGAAGTTCCCGAGCTTTCAAGACCTGCAATAACTCCAATGGCCACAATCGTCTCTTCGCCCATCTCACTTGCAGACTTCAACACCAAACGGTGTTCTCCTTCTTCAAGATTGTCGGGAATATCAAATGTTCCAGACACTGCACCTGCGCCATCGGTGCGTACAGTGCCCAGGTTGACAGGAGTAGAAAAGAGCCACGCATCGAGATCTTGTTCTGGACCAAATCCACTGGCATCGACAACAAGTTTGTCACTACCGGTCACACGAAGATTTCCATCGGTATCCAGTGCAATCTGATTTCCCGTTTCGTCGACTGCAGAGACAACAATCTCCACCCCAGAACCTGTCACCGTCAACTTGTTATTTGCCCTTTGTACAGAAAGCTCTGCGGTACTTCCATTCACGGTGAGTTTCGCTACACCTGGTGATGCATCAGGAGCAGCGGGTGCAGGCACAGTTGTGGGCGGCAATGTTGTTGTCGTAGTAGTCGTTGTGGTGGGTGTAACCACTGTGTTTGTTCCTGTGCGCTGACGTGGCGAAGAAACATTCTCTGTGTTTGTTGCAGGTAAGGCCGACGGCGACAAGTTTTCCGTGCCGGTCGAACCAGTAGGAGCCAAAGTTGTACCGCTTGACGGCACCGTCGTTGCCGACGGCAATGTTGTGGTCGTCGTGGTTGTGGTCGTAGTGGTTGTGGTCGTCACAATCGTTGAGGTTGTTGTCGTGACTGCTTGACCCACTCGGTACTTGTACATGTTGCTGAAACGATTTCCGCTACTGACAATTGTTTGGCCGTCATCGGAAAGTGCGATGCTTGGCGTCCATTGATGAGCGATCGTGATACGAGTGGCACGAGTGCCACTGTCCATGTTGTACACATCCATGACTTCTGGCCACAGTCCTCCTTGGTTGTGATACACCAAGTAACCCAATCCACGCGAATGGTCAATAACAAAAGGCGACGGACCGTGCACGTTGCCTAATCCACCATGCCCAAGATAGGTAGCCCACACACGAGTCGGTGTAGTCCCTAGGTTGTTCCACGCAGACAAGACTCCGTTGTTCGATCCGACATACAAAACCGTTCCCGTACTGTTCATCGCCAGATACGCAGCACCGTCAGTTGTCGTGGATCCCGCTGTTGTGTTGGCAGAGAATGTGTTGTCTACTACACCGCTCGGAACTGCAATTCGACTAATCCACGATTCACCGCCAGATTGTTGTCCCCAAATACTGGATGCATACACAAAGTTTCCGGTGGGACTCATTGCGAGTCGAATCAGTGCTCGACTGCCATTAGTCACGCTTGTTACCGAAGCATCTGACACTTTGATGATGTGTAGCGATGTGTTCGCATCACTCCATTGGTCTGCACATGACACGACAAGGTGTTGATCGTTTGGGGTAAGTGCCATGTCACGCATCGTTCCTGACGGACACACAGAAGAAATAAGTGTTGTGACCGCACCATCGGCAATCGTGACCCGAGAAATAGAGTTCTGGTTCATCACCCAGGCAAAGGTTCCTGTTGAGTCAATATCCACATCACTGGGCGCAGTACCGACGGTGATGGTGCGAAGTCGTGTTCCAGTGTTGATGTCAATGACACGAACGCGCGCCTGCTGTCTTTCCGCAAGCACGATGAGATCACCATTAGGTGTGATATCGGCTCCCCATACACCCACGTTGTTGGGGTTAGAAAGCGAGGAGTCCGTATAACTCCAGCTCGCAACTTGCACGGGATTTTGGTAGGTCGTTGCATTGGCGCTGTTTGTGGACGAGACAAACATTCCTGCGAGCAACGTAAGTGCAATAAGGCCTGAGGCCATTCGAGGCTTGACGGTTCTCATAGTTCTCCCAAAAGTCAAAGACTCTTCATATTGACATGAGTTCATCTCCTTGTGCAACTTCCCAACGATCTCCTACGGAATCTCCCAAGCGGACCCGTCACCTCTCGCTGATTCGGCGCGGTTCTTGACCAGAAGTCCAATCTTTGTACTAATGTTCCAAACGCTCATTCTCTTACACAACCCTGGAGCTGAAATGAAAAATCGTCGCGTTGTCGCGCTTGCCATTGCCGTACTCACACCTCTTAGCGGTGTATTCGTGGGGGTCGATACGGCTCGCCAAGCTCAGGCCACCTATAGCGGTACCAACGGACCACTCCTCTATACCTCTTACAGTCCTCAAACAATGATGACAACCGTTAGGGCATCCACCTTGGCTGGCACAGCGGTAACGACTGCGTTCACTGGGACTGGACTTCCCATCTTGTCTGCCGATGGCACAAAGGCCGTCTGGATGGAGTCAGCCGGACAAAGTTGGTCTATCAAAATGTCAAACACCAATGGAACAAACACCGTCACGGTGGTGTCAGGTTCCGGATCGCCTATGCCCAACAACCCTTCGTTTTCTCCTGATGGAACAAAAATCATTCTCAGCTACGACAGAGACATTCACATCATTGATGCCGCAGCTTCACAAACAATCTCTTCATCGAATCGCATACTTGATAGCTCCGGAATGAACATTGCAAGTTCACCTCAGTACATCACAGCTACAACGATTGCATACCTCGGAGAACAGCCAAGCCATTCATGCGGCAGCGGTTATTCAGGAATCTACGTAAAGGACCTCACTAACTCAAGTGTCGGAACACTTCTCACCAATACCTGTGTTGGTGGAATGAACCGCGAATACTCCGTCGCGTTCGACGTTTCTCCTAACGGGCAATTCGTGATATTTCGCTATATAGCCGCATTCGGTGCCGTAGCAATCACAAAGACAGACAACACTGGATCAAAAATCAACGTCGTCCTAGGTTCATCATATTCTAATGAACCATCAGGACGACCAGTGTTCTCACCTGATGGAGCGAACATTTTGTATTACTCCAGCTCAAAGTTGAGACTTGCAAGCTTCAACGGCACAGCAGTAGGTACAGCTTCAGAAGTTCCTTTCCCTGCTGGTGTCTTTGCGCCCTCAACGCTCACATGGGCATCCGTTGAGGCCAACATTGGCGCCGCTGCATCACCATCACCATCACCATCACCTACAACTGCACCAGTAAGTTCTGGTTCACAATCAGTGGCTTCACCCAATGTGGTTCCCGGTGTAACCATCACCGATACCAATGTCTACACAACGGCAGCACCAAGGGAAGTGGCCTCAGGTTCTGCCATCGCAGTTCTTACTCCCGCCCAAGCCAAGACGCAAAGAATCCAATCATTGACACCTTCAGTATGTGTTCCTACCGAAGATGACATTGTCTTTCTTGACGAGGGACGATGTAACGCATCAGTGCTTAGCAAGAGAACAGGTGAAGTTCTTCGTCGCATTCGAACAACCGTGATCGAAGATGACGTAGTAAATCTTGGAGTCGGTAATGAAATTGTTACTCTCGCTCCGATCTATTTCCAGAATGGTTCGTCAATTCTTAGCAAGCGCGCACGTGACCGTGTGGCAAGCCTGAAAGATCAAATCTCTGCTGCGGGAACAGTCATGGTGATTGGACACACAGGCACGATGCTCGGCGATACACCCGAGAACCAAGCTCTTTCGCGCACACGTGCCATCAACACTGTGCGAGAGATGCGACGTATCCGTGCGTCCGGACCTTTCTATTCACTTGGAGTCGGTGCTCTTGATCCTGCTGTACCCAGCACAGAGCGCAGCAAGCAAGCACAAAACCGTCGCGTGGTCATTGTCCTTATTCCCTAAGGTCAACTAGCGGTGTGGGTCTGGGCCATATCTCATCCCCACACCGCTCACACAACTCAATAAGTGTTCTTGTGACATAACCAAGGCTGCTTATCTAGACTGCGCTCATGAGTTACACACTTGACCTCACGCAAAAACTCACGATGATGAAAAACGTCTGGCAACTATCTCGCATCGATGGCCAGAACACCCCACTTGGAACCATTGAGCAGGCGCGCATGAGGCTCAAAGAACAGGTGAAGTGCACACTTCCCGATGGCAGTGGCTTGTGGTTCGCCATCAAGGCCCGTAGCGCTATTGAACTCGCTACTACCTATGACATCACCGATGGCTCGAGTGCTCCTCTCGGAACGATGACCAAAGATTTTGCCGCCTCACTCGGGCGTTCTACGTATCACATAGAGACACCCACTGGGAAGTGGACAGTTACCGAGACGAGTAAAGCGCAAGCAATCATCCGCCGTGTGGTGGGTCTTGTAATTGATGTGCCGTGGTTACTGCGTGTGCAGTTCAGCATTCTGAATGCCGCTGGTCAACAGATTGGCCATGTGAACCGCGCCAACATGAAAATAAAAGACACTTATGAGATCCAAGTGAATGATGACGCACTCGACATGCGGGTCGCGGCTGCCATTGGTGTTGCCGTTGACGCTTTCATGAACCGATAACGCCCTACACCTCATCAGTTTTCACTAGTGCCCTCGGCAGGGATCGAACCTGCGACCTACGGTTTAGGAAACCGGTGCTCTATCCACTGAGCTACGAAGGCGGGGATGGTGCGAAATGTGGTGCGAAATTCGCCGACACACCTTGCGTCATCAAGGTCAAGGTTACTAGTGCCAGCCAGATGCCGAAAGAAACAGGGAAACATCCCAGCGGGCGGGCTTTCCCAGCGCAATATCAGCGCTTGGACACACGAGATTCGCGCCTATTAGTTAGGTGCGTGGTTTGGGGTTGCGATTGGGCGGGTCCCACGTACCGAAGTAACGCGATACGTCTCCCCCGGTTCGGTAATGCCACGCCAACAGTGCAGTGATGCCCTGGTGAATTTGATAACCCCGTAATTGAAGTTCTCGTCGCTCTAGGCCCACTGCACGCACACGACGACCGAACCACTTCTCTTTCATGTGGTTGTGCATCGATTCAGTGTCTTCGCGGCCACCAAATAGACGACGCCAATCGCTATCGGTGGGTGGAATAGTTCGTAGTGCTCGGGTGCGTCGCTTACCCGTTGCGCGTTCGTCATCGGTGCTCGATTGGCGAATCCATGCAGTCATTCCGCGCAGGTGTGGACTCACGGCTTCCAGTTCAGGAATACGCCAATTCCCATACAAAGTGGTGCCACGTCGTTTTGTCTGCACGCGCTCTAATGGCTGCCACATGCGCTGACCATCAATCACCATCTGGATGCCAGGAGTTCCGTCAAATGCTGTCACCGGCAAGTCCAATTTTCGCCCACCGTCTTTGAACTCGTACGTACCCAATGGAACTTGTGCGCGTTTGCCTTTGTTCGTCAATGACGTTTTTGTCAGCACGTGGCGGCCAGTGTCAAGAATGCGGTCTTGGTCGGGTGGATGCAGCGCCATGTCGTAGCCCACTCCCCTCACTTCTTGTACTGCATTAATGATTGGTAGCACCATGTTTGTAAATACACCGCCATCACCAATACCGTCAGGTTTGAATTGTGCGTCGAGAATCACGCGTTCATGCGCATGTTCTGTACGCACCAGTGCACTGACCCAGTAGTTGCCTGGGAATTGTGTGTCGTCTTGATAGTGCACCGCATCCGGGTCATAGCGCCGATGAATGATTTCACCTGTTTCGGGGTCGACTCGAACACCTGCAATGTTCGAGTGATACAACGATTCCAACCATGTGGCATCGCCATAGATCATGTTGTGATTCGAAGGATGCGTGAGCGAGTCATCATCAACAAAGCAACCAATCAGTCGCGCTATCTCTAGTTGTGTCTCTTGGCAGTGTTCTCGCAGACGGTCGATGTAGCAGAACACGTTGCTAATCAATATTCGTCGTCCGCGGTTGTACTGGTCACGACTCAGAGGTGTT
>WLGS01000098.1 GCA_009703125.1 Actinomycetota bacterium | reverse complement strand
GCTCACTTGTGGGAGCGCAGCCGCCTAGGCCGCGAGCGCTGGGCTGCCAAGCAGGGTTAATCAATGAGGGGATAGCCCCTTGTAACTAGCGAACATGTGTTCGCTATGGTGAGGCGGTGACCTCACAGCACACTCTCGAACTGCACGGCATTGCACTCTCAGGCGTGCATCAACATGCTGTGCACACTGGTGCAGAACTTGCCGAACGCCTCGCACAACATCAGGGGTCACAGTACGGGTCATTACCTGTGGGGTCTGCGTTGTCGGCATTGTTTCCCTCTGGTGGTCTTGAACGCGGGCAGATCTACGGATGCCGCGGTGATGCATCTTTGTCATTGCTCTATGCACTCATTGCACGTGCCACACAAGTAGGTTCATGGGTTGCAGCCGTCAATCTTTTTTCATTAGGTCTGATGTCGGCACGTGAACATGGTGTCGCATTGCAGCGATTGCTATGTGTTGATGCAGGTACGCAGGCCGCTGCATGGACCCAAGTACTCGGAGCATGTGTGGATGGTCTCGATGTGGTGGTGGCACATGCACCAAAGTGCTCGCTTTATGACGCACGCCGTATTGAAGCACGCCTCAAGGCACACGGATCGGTGCTCATCATCGTGGGTGATCCAGGAGTATTTTCTCCCGCTGTTGTGCTGTCGAGTCATACAACACAGTGGGAATTTTCCACACACGCATCGCGTCGTGAGGTAGATGTTGTTGCTACGGGTCGCCGTGTGCATGGGCGGGGCAAATGCACGCTCACTTTTCCCTCGCACAGCCAACACATGGAGTATGTGCACACATGAGTCGCACTATTGCTGTTGTGTTTCCCTATTGGGAAAAAGATCATGGACGTTTCGGGGAACATCACTCGTTTCGTTCTTTTGAACCTATTGTGCGCCGCATTAGTGAGATCTCTGCTGTTGTGGAAGTAGTTGAAGCAGGTACTGCAGTCATGACAGCAAAGGGCCCATCGCGCTACTTTGGCGGTGATGCACATGTTGCACAGGCATTGAGCGATGCATGTGGCAACAATGAAGGTGTTGTGGGTGTGGGGATAGCCGATTCTCGGTTTACAGCAATTGCTGCGGCACGATTAGCTGCGTCAAGAAAATCTCCGTGTGTGATTTCTTCGTCTATCACCACCGAATTTATTGATGCCTTGCCGGTGCGGGCATTGTCAGAAATTGGCAACATCGATGTCGGCACAGTTGATTTGTTGATCCGCCTTGGACTGGGCCGCTGTGGTGATGTGCGTCATCTTGGCGAGGCTGCGCTAATCGATCGTTTCGGGCTCACAGGCCATCACGTTTTTCAGTTGGTGAGCGCACAAGAGATACATGGTTTTTCACTTGATGCTCCACCAACTGATTTTTCATGTGTCTATGAATCCGACATCCCTCTTGTGTCGGTAACCCATGTTGTAGGGGCATCTCGTTCCACTGTTGAAGAGATGATGCACCGTATTGATACAAGCGGGCAACAGTGTGTGCGGGTACTTATTCATTGCGAGACCGACCATGGCGAGTCAATGTCGCGCATTTGGGGTGAATCGCATGGGTTTACTACCTCGGCGCTTCTGCAACGTCTCTCGTATCAACTTGACGGCTGGCTTGTACAGCCAGGTGATGATGTGGATGCCCCCACCAGTGGCATCGTGCGGGTCTGCATAACTCCTATGGAGTGTCGAGAGGCTCTTGCCACACAAGCAGTGTTGTGGGGTGGAAACGAGGAGAACACTGAACGCGCTGCGCGTGCTGTAGCGCAAATGTGTGCAGTGGCAGATCATGTGCGTGTCACTGTCCCTCAGTGGGAAGGCGGGCGCGATGTCACTACGGCCTATTCACAGGTATCGGCTCGCGTTGTAGATATCACTCATTCGCAACACAGTGCAGCGCGTGTGGGCGCAACAAAGAATCACACCGAAAAATGGTCAGGGTCATTACCTATGCCCTGGCCAGCGTGGGTTGCTGCACACCCCATAGACATAAATGTGTTCGATGCTCATCAGTGCCATGTAGGTGTCACGGGTCGCCACGAGCTCACTTCGGAACCAGTATCTGTAGAGATGGGCACACTGCGATATCACATAGAAAAAGTGGGAGGACCTTGGCCAGTGGAAGAGCGCTGGTGGGATCCTCGGCGGGCACGTCGTCATGTGCGGGCACAGTTCTTGGTACGCAATGCACAAGGAGCAACACGGGTATTTCTTGTGGTGTTAGAGAACAATGTGTGGAAGTTGATTGCACGCTACGACTAGTGCCACACTCATGGGATGCATGACAACACCTCGCTTCATCAGGTCATGCAGTTTCTCAAAGTGCATCACCCAGTAGATGCGCGTGAGAAGGACTCTCTTCAGCAATTTTTAGAAGTTGTTCCCACCTTGGTAGATCCATGTAGCGAGGAGGCAGATATTCGTCATGTCACAGTGTCTGCAATTGTTGTCTCTGATGAAGGTGATGCTGTGGTGTTACATCTGCATAAAAGACTCAACATGTGGCTGCAGCCAGGTGGACATATCGATGTGGGTGAAGACATAGTTGCAGCAGCATTGCGCGAAGCGCACGAAGAAACCGGATTACCAGTACGCCATGAAAGAGAAGGCGGAGTGTTTGTGCATCTCGATGTGCATCCAGGCCCGCGGGGTCACACACATTTCGATGTGAGGTTCGTGGTCCGCGCACCCAAGGTGACACCCACACCCGGGGTGGACGAGAGCCCAGAGGTGCGTTGGTTTTCCTGGGATGAGGCACAGGCCATGGCGGATGCGGGCCTTATTGGGGCATTACAGGCCACCAGATCCTTACTGGGTATGAACTAGAGGGCTCAATACGAACATATGTTCGGTAGCGTATCCCTATGGGGTATGCAGAATTGCATTGTCGATCGAACTTTTCTTTTCTTGCGGGTGCATCTCATCCAGAGCATCTCGTGGAGGTTGCAGGAGCACTGGGTCTCGATGCGTTGGCTATGACTGATCGCAACGGCGTGTATGGAATTGTGCGCTTTGCAGAAGCGGCGCGCGCTATTGGTTTGCCCACAGTGTTTGGTGTGGAAATTGAGTGTGGCACCTTTGGTGAGATTGTGCTGTTGTCGCGTGGTGCATCGGGGTATGGCCCGATGGTGCGCGCAGTATCAGAGGGTCAACTTGCAGGGAAAAAAGGTGCACCAATATTCATGGTGGACGCAATTGCGCACACCGTGGATCAGCGTTGTGTTGTGCTTACTGGTGGCTATGGCGGGGCGGTGGTGCGTGCATTGACAGAACACGGACCATTAGTTGCTGAATCTACATTGCGTCACTTGGTGGAGTGTTTCGGACACGAGAACGTTTTCGTTGAACTCTGGGATCACGGCGACCCCATAGATGCTGTGCGCAATGATCAGCTTGTACAGATTGCATATCGCGTGGGTGTGGAATGTGTTGCCACCAACAATGTGATGTATGCAGTGCCGGCACAGCATCGTGTCGCAACAGCTCTTGCTGCTGTACAGAATCGTTGTGGTCTCGACGAGATTGACTATCGACTTCCACCTGCTGCAACTGCCTACTTGCGCTCGGAGGCCGAGATGCATCGTCGTTTCGCGCGTTACCCCGGGGTGGTAGAGCGTGCCTCTGTTATTGGTCGAGAGATTGCTTTCGATCTTTCTCTTGTGGCACCAAAGCTGCCTCCGTTTCCGTGCCCCGATGGGCACGATGAGATGTCTTTTCTGCGTGCGTTGGTGCAAGAAGGTGCACAGCGACGCTATGGCGACAAGCCAGATGCAGGCGGAGAAGATCTTTCTTTACGTTCTCGGGCCTGGCGCACAATTGAGCACGAACTCGCCATTATTGAGTCATTGGGTTTTGCGGGGTATTTCCTTGTGGTGTGGGACATTGTGCGGTTTTGCACTGAACGTGACATTTTGTGTCAAGGTCGCGGCAGTGCAGCCAACAGTGCGGTGTGTTTTTCTTTGGGAATCACCAAAGCCGATGCAGTGTCTTTAGGTCTGCTATTCGAGCGTTTTCTCTCACCTGAACGTGATGGTCCACCCGATATCGACATCGACATTGAAAGTGGGCGTCGAGAAGAAGTGATTCAGTATGTGTATCAACGACATGGCAGGTTGCATGCTGCACAAGTTGCAAATGTCATTACATATCGCTCGCGTTCTGCGGTGCGAGATATGGCTCGTGCACTGGGGTATTCACCCACTCAACAAGATCTCTGGAGCAAACAAGTAGATGCATGGGGTGATATTGCAGTTACTGCACAACATGCTGATCATGACATTCCTGATCTTGTTCTGGAGATGGCAAGCCATGTGGAACACATGCCGCGACATCTAGGAATTCATTCTGGTGGCATGGTGATGTGTGATCGACCCATTGTTGAGGTGTGTCCGGTGGAGTGGGCCCGCATGGAGAATCGCAGTGTGTTGCAGTGGGATAAAGATGATTGCGCTGCAGCAGGACTAGTGAAATTTGATCTTTTGGGATTGGGGATGTTGTCGGCACTGTCTCGCTCTGTGGCACTTATTCGTGAACATCGTGGATATGAACTAGATCTTGCCCAACTGCCACAAGAAGACGACGTGTATGCAATGTTGTGTCGTGCCGACACTGTGGGAGTTTTTCAAGTGGAGTCGCGGGCACAAATGTCCACCTTGCCTCGTATTAAGCCACGTCGCTTTTACGACCTTGTTGTAGAAATTGCTCTCATTCGTCCTGGGCCTATTCAGGGTGGTTCGGTGCATCCTTATATTCGACGCCGCAATGGGTTGGAGCCAGTGACGTATCTGCATCCATTGTTGGAAAATTCACTCGCAAAGACTTTGGGTGTGCCGTTGTTTCAAGAGCAGTTAATGCAAATGGCAATTGACGTGGCGGGCTTTACGGCAAACGAAGCAGATCAGCTACGGCAAGCAATGGGTTCTAAAAGATCAACTGCGCGTATGGAGAAATTAAAGGGTCGCCTGTATGACGGCATGGCAGAAAGAGGTATTACAGGGTCCATTGCGGATGAGATTTTTGAAAAAATGTCGGCTTTTGCGCACTATGGATTTCCCGAGAGTCATTCGGTGAGTTTTGCGTATTTGGTGTATGCCTCTGCGTGGATCAAATTGTATGAACCTGCAATATTTTGCACCGCATTGCTGAATTCGCAGCCAATGGGTTTTTGGTCTTCGCACACTTTGGTGCGTGATGCGCGTCGACATGGGGTGGTGGTCCATACGCCCGACATCAATACATCATCTGATGTAGCAACAGTGACCCATGATCTCGACTCACATGGTGCGCTTGCCATACGTATGGGAATATCTTCTGTGCGTGGCATTGGTGCAGATCTTGCGCGACGTATTGCAGAGTCTGGCCCCTATGAATCGCTTGAACATCTGTCGCGTGTAGTGCCCCAAGTATCTAGGTCTCAAATGGAAGCGCTTGCGACTGCGGGTGCGTTCACAGAAAGCTTCGGCATTGATCGTCGCGATGCATTGTGGGAAGCGGGGGCATATGGCCACACACATGTACGCGGACACGGGCAAGAGCATCTCGACAAAATCATGGGACTCAATGTCATCCCGCATCTTCCTGGTATGGCCCCCATTGAAGAAGCCATTGCTGATCTGTGGGCAACTGGTGTATCACCCAATGGGCATCCCACGGTGTTTTTGCGGGAGCAACTCAGCGCCAAGGGTGTGTTGTGTGCAGATCAATTACTGACCGCAGAACACAATGCGAGGGTACTTGTGGCCGGCGTGGTGACTCATCGGCAGCGCCCAATGACTGCACGCGGGATGACCTTTATCAGTCTGGAAGATGAGACAGGCTTGATCAACGTTGTGTGTTCCAAAGGCTGCTGGATGCGACATCGTGTAGTTGCACGAGATGCTCCTGCATTGTTGGTACGAGGTCGCCTTGAATATGCCGATGGAGTCGTCAATATTGTCGCGGAATCTTTGTCACCATTGTTTGTTGCAGCAACTGCACCAAGCAGAGATTTTCGGTGAGGGAGAAATCAATCAGCGATGTTGCTGATCTCAAAAGGTGTGTGAGGAATTCCTTGACGAAGAATTGTCTCCACATGCACTGCAAGATCTGTAGGTGAGAGATGATCGGGGCCTGCATGTGTGTGTAGTTCATTCATTGTCCACCAACGAATCTCACTGATGTTTTCTGCAGTTAATTCTTCAGGGCTCATGTGTGGCGCGGGAGCAAAAGGTTCAGTGCGCACTATGTACACCGTTTCGCGTTGCCCCTGCCACTGCACGCCATCACTATCTACAACATCAAACACATGGGTTCTGTTCCATACCAGCGCACCAATGTGAGGTGAAGTGATGCCAATCTCTTCGGCAAGCTCGCGATGTAGTGCATCAATGTCTGTCTCGCCCTCTGCAATCCCACCACCGGGCAATACCCACCACGCACCATGGGGAAAGACAAGGCGCACCAAGAGAATGCGCTCATCTGTGTCGATAACTAAACCACGTACAGCAGGACGTAAAGAAAGTGGGTTCATTCGTTGGGTGTTTCGCCAAGACCGTCGTTAAACATTCGGTACGTCTCGTAAATGTCTTTGCATTTTTCACACAAGGGCAACTGCTTTGGATCACGCGAGGGAATCCACACATGGCCACACAGAGCTTCAAGTGGTGTTCCATTAATGCGTGCTTCCAGCACTTTT
>WLGS01000097.1 GCA_009703125.1 Actinomycetota bacterium | reverse complement strand
CTGGCGCACTTGACCCTGCTCGCATCATCAACAAAGTTGTTCCGTTCAGCGAAGCAGTTGAAGGGATGATCTTGCCAGTCACCAAGGTGATCTTCGTCAACGACTTTGTGTGACAACAACGGGTGATTGAAGGGTTGCTTAAACCAACGGTGGTGTGCCGCCCTTTGGTCACAGCACGCAGTAGCGTGCGTTCGTGAATCCCGACTTGTTGCAATATGACGAGGTATGGGCTGCAGCGGGAACGTGGAACGACAACTTTGGTGCTGCACCGGCGGACATTGTTCGCGTCGCAGGTGGTGTGGTCACCGACCTGAAGCGTGCCTGATTACTGCTTGATTGGCTTGAGCCGAACGAGAGGTATCCCCAACGCAATCGCGAATGGAATGTTGAAGACAGCATGCATCGGGTAACCGAGTACGAGTGACATTCCGGTGTCGAGAACAAACCAAAGTGAGAGTGATTGCACAAGGAATGTCCAGGACCACGCGACTTCTTCTTTCAATGGTCCGCGCACAATCTGAATCATGAGAAACGCCCAGCCAGCCATGACAGCACCAAGAACCATGTAGGGGAGAAGCAGGTAGTCCCGCACAGCGGCGGTGTCGATTGACTTTTCTGGACCGAAGCCGAACCAGGAAAAGAGTGACCCAGCTGTTGCCCCAGCGAAGACAAGAAGTAGCGAATAGACAAGGACGAGAATGAGGACAACTTCTAGCCACTTGGTGTATGTCTCTCTAGTCCAAGTCACAGTCACACATTAGTTGGGGCGGACAAAATGCTCTGACAGTTCGTGCTCGCCAGATTGAGTTGCCTGCAACAATGCCGGTGAGCTTCTCTCTACTCACAGATCTCAAGTGCATCTGATGACTCAGGCGAGAATCAACAGCGCTGCCATCACACCTTCGATGAGGAGGCCGGCGACGTTCTCCTTCATCCGTGATTTGTCGATGACAAATGAGATAGCTCGTGCAATAAACGCTCCAGCCCATGCCGCTCCGAGTACGAGCGCGGCATCGTTACTAGCTATCAGCACGACGGCAAGACCCGCACCGATGAAGAGTCCGCCATAGGTGGCGCGTACCTCTGAAGTTCCAAGTCGACCAGGAATCTGAAGTCCGATCGTTCGGCTCACTTGCTGTGGCCAGATGAGTCCAAGACATCCAGCGATGATGGAGATGATGGCACCGACATAACCCATTACGTTCATGTATTAAGTCTTGCATAAGCCTCAATACACGGTCGGATGAATCATTTACATAGAGGAAGGGTCATTACACCCACGGTGGCTTGTGGCTGTTTCTATGCGAGTGGCACCAAAAAAATGAACATTACGAGATCTGCGAATCCACTCACAGCGACATGGGTGCTCCATGATCTGTCAACCATGATGGACAAGAGGCGTCCAAGCAGAGATCCGAGCCAGGCGATTCCGAGCACCATGGCAACTGTCTCAGACTGCGTCACGATCACCGCTACAGCGATAGCGACCATTGCACCATAAGTGGCTCTCATCTCTGACATCGCGATTGATGACTCAATTCGAAGACCAAACTCGCCCTGTCGTGCAAGTTGATTGGGAAACAAAAGACCGTATGAACACAGAAGAAGAGTCACGATGGCGGCGAGTAAAGCAAATGCACTCATGTTGTTATTCCACTAATGATTGTTTGGCGATGAGAACGAGGCTCGGAAGTGATGACAAGGCCCAGATAGCGACAAAGGGCAATGTCACAGCCATGGAAGTCCAGTCAGCATTTCCGAAGTCTCGGGTGTTTTCAGTGATTGAGATGTCCATTGCAATTGCGACTATCACGATGAAGGAAACAATGGCGCCAAGGAAACGGTAGGCCTCATGATAAGCAGCATTTCGAAGTGTCAGTAAACGTTCATCGAGAAGCTCGTCGGGTGCATCGGCAATCACACGCGCTGAGGCTCGAGCAGCCCACCATGTGATTAACGGAATGAAACTCCACCAGGAAAGGTGGCTGTTCGATAGACCCAAACCACCCGGCAAATCAAATCCGCCATAGATCACGAGTGCCCATGCGACAAGATTGGCGCTGATGATGATGCGTCGCGCTCGCACTGTCATCAACCAGCCGTACTTTTCTGCGTATGCAGGAGACAGAGCATGTTCCACTTCGGCTCGGCTTGCACCGGATGTGCCCGATGTCCAAAAGTATTCCTTTTGTCCTGATTTCTCGAAGGGCCCTGGCCATCCCACGAAGCGAAGAATGCGATGATCGTCGTACTTGCGCCAGATCCACACTCCTCGAATCGCAGACATGATGGCGAGCGTGATGAGGAAGCCTTGCCAACTCACCATGTCGGCGCTTTCTTTTTCGAGAATGGCTCAAGAGAAAAAATATCATGGACATCGGTGCGCAGAATCTCGGCAAGAGTGAGCGCAAGCGACAAGCTAGGACTGTATTCACCGCGTTCTATATAGCCAATTGTTTGGTAGTGAACATCTGCTCCGTAGGCCAATTCGGTTCGACTTAATCCTCGCGCTTCTCGAACTTCTTCCAGTCGATTGAAGACGGGTGTTTCTTCTTTTGGTCTGCGTCCCATAGCAGTAGTATAAATGCTATGTAGCAATAATGCAATATATGCAGATCGGATTGTCCGAGTCGTCCTGGAATCTGAAGTTCGATTGCGAGACTCACTTGCTTTGAGCGGTCTCAATGACGTTCAGCGCTGTAGAAATTGTGAGGTCAATTGCGGCCTGACGCTGTTTCCCACGAGGTTGACGGATAATGACATCGTGCACTGCGGCATCAATTGTCGCAACAACCATTCGAGCTATCAAAGGGCGTTGGTGTTCTGCGATGTTTGCATCTTTGAGAAGAAGTAATGCAATCTCAACTAACTGTGTCTTTGATTGTTCTAACTGGGTATTGATTTCATGAGTGCGGGGTGCAGTATGCATGACCAGAAGGTGAAGATCGTCAAGGTCATGTTGTTCAACGAGAAAACTGACCACTAGTCGAAGGATGACTTCGAATCCAGAGTCTGCAGGCAACTTGTCCAGCATCTCGGCCAGTGAAGACGTAGTCGTCTCAATATGCCGTTTCGTAAGTGCGACCAAGAGTGCGTCCTTGTTGGGAAAGTACTGGTACAGCGAGCCGATTGAGATATTGGCTTCGTCGGCAATGTCATTCGTGGTCGCGCCTGCGTAGCCCTGTTCGTGGAAAATGCGAGTCGCTGCGTCGAGGATTCGTTCAACGGTTTGTCGTGATCGCTCTTGGCTTGGTGATTTACGTGGTGAGGAAGTCATGAGCGGGATGTGTCGATCCAAGAAAATGCGAGTGGACAAAAGTGAGAATAACTCGCATTATTGAAGTATGGCAATAGTAGAGAAATCAACAATCCTCGGAGCCTCTGCAGATGCAGTGTGGGCAGCAGTTAAAACTCCATCGGCTTTTCGACGCGTGACCAGAGGTTTAGTCATGATGCCCGTAATAAGGAATCGCACTGATGAATGGCAACTTGGTGAAACGGTCGTGGGATGGGTGTTTCTCTTTGGCTTCATTCCATTCTCGCGACATCATCTTCATGTAGCAAGCATTAGTGAAGATTCCCGCACGCTGACAAGCCAGGAGCGTGGTGGAGTAGTGAGGAAATGGAATCACGACATCGTCGTGACGCCAGTAAATGAAAGTCAATGTGAATATCTTGATCGCATCGACATTTCTGCAGGGTTATTGACGCCGTTGATTGTTGTGTATGCACACTGGTTTTATCGGATGCGGCAGAGACGTTGGCGCGTATTGGCCAAGGAACTAAAGCCATGACGTCAATCAAGGAAATCAAACAACTCATTTCTGTGTATCGAATCGATGCAAAAGAGGCTCGTCTTCGGGGTGATTGGCAACGCTGTTGGCAACTATTAGAAGATGCCCACGTCTTGAGTCAACCCTGGGCGTGGCCACATATTCAAGTTCACGGATCTATGTTGGTCGCGGGATGGCGATCAAGAGACATACGCGAAGTTCAAGGACAAATACTGCGTCTTATAGTGGGTGGGCCAGCGTCAGCAATAGGTAAGTACCCAGTGGGCAACACGGGACGGGCTCGCATTCCCGCAACGCAACCAATGCCGATTGCTGGAGAACTTGCAGAGGTGCTTCAACGAGCAGGTCAGCGAATCGACTGACATAAGTGTTCCCCACGAGGTTTCCAAACCCAAACGCGGCGTGCCTTCTTTTGGTCACCGCACTCAATTGCGTGTGTTCGTGGACCCCCACTTGTCGCAGTACGACGAGGTGTGGGCTGCAGCGGGAACGTGGAACGACAACTTCGGTGCGTCACCTGCTGACATTTTGCGCCTCATCGGTTGCATGGTCACCGACCTCAAGCCCTCCCAGCTGAAGCCTTGAGTTGCGAAATAAGGTAGCCACATGGCAAATAGCGATGAAACAAGCCGTACCCTTCGTGCATACGCAAAGGCATGGCTGGCATCAGACCTTGAAAAAGTGTTGGCCTCGTACCACGAGGACATTGAACTGCATTACATGGGGGAGAGTCCACTCGCGGGAACTCATCGCGGGCGTGACGCCGCGTTCGCCGTTCTCGCTCAGGCATCAACGCTCACCGATCGCAAGTTGATCGATGTTGAAGATGTACTTGTTGGCGAAACACTTGGTGCTTTGATTGCTGTTGAAGACCTCGGCGACCCAGCTCGACGAGTGAAGCGTGTGCTTCTCTATCGAGTGCAAGATGAGAAGTTGCGCGAATGCTGGCTCTTTGATGAGGACCAGCGCTTTATTGACTCCATGTGGTCTAAAGAAGGATGAACAATTGCGGCGTGATTGCGTTTGGTTACGCAATCCGCACACGTGTGTTAGTCAATCCACATAACGAGCAGATGGACTGGGATCTTTTCGGCTCACTTCAACAGGATGAAACAGAACTCATTTCCCTCTGGGTCGCACATGACTTGAAAGAAATTTGCGGGCTCCTCATGGACATCCCCGAGTCTCGTTGCGCCGATTCGGGTACTTGATGCGACTGCCTCTTCGATGTCTAGTACGTCCAAGTCGAGATGCACTCGATTCTTTACTTGTTTGGCCTCAGGAACCTTTTGAAATCCCATGATTCCAATTGTCGGTATGTCCTCGAGCATTAGGTAATCATCCGGCGAATCAGCCATGAGATTTCCGCCAACAAGTTGTTTCCAAAACGAGAGCAAGGAACGAGGATCGCGACAGTCGATTGTTATGGCAAGCGGGCGGGCAATTGGAGACATGAAGGTCAGATTACACACTGTCGATCATGGGGTTCCTTCACTGCAATTGGTACGAATCACCGTTTGGTCACAGCGCACGATTGCGTTGCGGCTTTAAGGCGGACAACTTATGATTTTCCCATGTCCAAGTCGGTACGAGAACAACTAACGGGCGGAACACGGACTTCAGTCGGTCAAGCTGAGTCTGTTGTGAAGAAGGCTCTCGCCTCGGTTCCGCTCAGGAGAGAGATTTACCAACTATTCCTTGATGACGACCCAGTTGTCGCAATGAGGGCGAGCTACGTGGCGATGAAAATGGCGCAATCTGATCCCGGTACTACACACGAGTTCAAAAAATTAATTCTCAAGAACCTCTCCAACTACACGCAACAAGAAGTTCGCTGGCACATACCACAGTTATTGGTGCACATGAAACTCACGCCAGCGGAACGACGCAAAGCATATGAAGTTGTCATGGAGTGGTCCGAGACTGATGCAAGCAAGATTGTGGCCTACTACGGGTTGCAGGCGGCAGCGAACTTCGCAGAATTGGACGATGCATTGCTTGAGGATTTGATTCCGAGGCTGCGGATGTTGAACACCCGCGGGGCAAAGTCGGTTTCAAACCGTTGTAAAAAAATTGCCAAACAGTTGGAGATTGAGCTCTAGGGCCAGTTGGTTTCCTGAACCAACTACGGCAAGTCATCAATTAGTCACAAATCGCAGTTCGACTGTTCGTAGATTGTCGCTGGGTTACTCTTTGGTGATGGCGCCAAACAATGCCATCAGCGGTATTGCCGCGCGCATGTCACCAGTTGTTCCTTCGCCCATTCGGTTCATGACATATGCATATGTCAACTCGGCATCAAGGTCGTTCACGACAAGGGAACCACCCCAACCGCCCCAAAAACATGCACGTGGATTTGGACTTAGTGGAGTGAATTCAGAATTCAATCCAAATCCCATTCCAAATTTCAATGGCACACCAAGAATTAGATCTTGACCTGACGCTTGTTCTGTAAACAACGCTTCAACGCCGGCTGCGGATAGGAAGCGTTTGCCGCTGGCTTCGCCACCATGGGAGATAATTGACTGCAATTGCGCAACAGAGCGTGCGTTGCCGTGACCATTTGCTGCAGGACTTTCACATTGACGCCATTCAGATGTCCATGCAATTTGCGCCTCAATCTTTGGGTTGCTGAATGTACGAACTGCAACGCTGTTGGGTTCTGCATTTGGGTCTAGCAAACCGACGCCTGGAATGACGTTCGAAATACGGTGGTGGTGTTCCGGTGTCGTTCCAATATGGAAATCAGCACCCAGCGGTTCTGCAAAATTCTCACGAAAGAAGTTTCCGAGCGATTGTCCCGTCACTCGCTTCACGAGTTCACCAATTAAGTACCCCTGCGTGATTGCGTGGTAGCCCGACTGTGTACCTGGTGTCCACCAGGGAGCCTGAGATGCAAGCACAGCAGCACATTTGTCGTGAT
>WLGS01000096.1 GCA_009703125.1 Actinomycetota bacterium | reverse complement strand
CACACCCCAGACGCCTACAAGAACTGCAACAAGTATCTGTCGCCCTGCATCACCATCGATAGATACTGCTAATACCCAAGAGTTAATGGCGAAACCTGCACCCCAGACGATGTCCACAATGGATGCGTTATGCACCATCAAGCTCACAATCCAAGTGAAGACCATGACGGCTCCAATCGTGAGCGCTGAGACCAGCATTGCATTACCCATGATTTCCTCCATTGTGTTGAAATACCGCAGGGTCACCGAGATGACGACTTACTGACTCATCCATCGCGGTCCATTGTGCATCAAGCCATGCAATAAATGCTTCACCTGATGCCACAGTAGATCTTTGATGTTCTACAACTTTCACATGCACATGTACGGCACTTTTAGCTAGATGGCGCACGATTCCCTTAAAGGTATCCATGCCGTCGAAACCGCTATGCCACATTGTGACCACGGTTGCTTGTGGAACAGCAGCAAGAAGTGCGCTGAGGCCCGCTGGCTTGGGTGGGAGCAAGTACTTCAATTTCTGCAGCCGTTCGTACCGCTCTGGCGCACGTTCACGCAATTTGTCCAATGCAATGCGTCGTTTCTCCACATTTGCCCGAGTTCCCTCTGGAAAAATCACAGCAACATCTCCCATCGAGAGATTCTCTGCCATTTTCTCAATGCCCTTCAACTCACTGGCAATGTTGTTCGAGGAACGATCAACGAAGTAGTTAGGCAAGCGATGACCCACCACATCAAGACAAGGATCCATCTTTAGTTCTTGTTTCAACACATAACGAGGTCGAAGTTGAGAATGAGTCACAAACACCCATGCACTCATGATTGAGTCCGCCAACGACGCATGACGACACACAGCAATAAAAGGCCCACCTCCCGGCAAGGGAGCACCCTCCACATTGATGCGCAGACCCACCGTCCACCGCAAGGAAGCAATCACCCCTCGTGTCCACCACGCCTGGAGTTGGTAATTCAACCGTTGATTCTTTGCCATACCTAGACACCACAAACTGGCGGCACCAACGATTCCAAGTGTCTCCATCCATGCCCACAGCAGGGCAAAAGACGTGAAACGGCACAACGGAAAACGCCACTTTCTTCGAAGGACATCAACCAAGGCCAAGACCGGCACCCATAGAGGAACAAGAATCGTCAGCGCCACAGCCAGAAGCACCACACCCCCGACCATCACAGTACGACGGAGCCACGTTCGCTGCATATGAGCACCTTATTCGCTTCTTTAACCCAACAGCGCACTATGGGCCTGTTGGAGTTAAACAATTGACACATCGTATACATTGCATGGGGTGACCCAGGACAGCTCCACGGCCCAAAGAATCTCTTTTCGCGTCAATAATCGCGACGTCACTGTTGATGGTGACCATCCACATCTTCTGTCCGCACTTCGCGATGAACTGCACATCACATCAGCAAAGGACGGGTGTTCGCCTTCTGGCCAGTGCGGTTGCTGCACAGTAATGATTGATGGCAAGGCCCAAGTGTCGTGTCAATTCCCCATTGCCAAAGCGGAGGGTAAATCCATCACCACCCTTGAAGGTCTCGAACAGAGCGAACGCGACACATTCGCAGAAGCCTTTGCTGCATGCGGCGGCCTGCAGTGCGGGTTTTGCATTCCTGGCATTGTGATGCGTGCGAAATCACAGATTGACAAAAAGGGTTCAGCACTAACACGTGAAGACATGTCCCGCCATCTTGGGGCACATCTGTGCCGCTGCACCGGCTATGTAAAGATTCTTGATGCAATCGAAACGGTTGCATTGGGAACTCCTATAACAGTTCATAAAGACAGTGGCATGGGTGCGCGTCGTACCAAATACGAAGCTGCCGAACTCACACTCGGTGACCGCGGTTACGTCGATGACATCAATATCCCCGGAATGCTCCATGCCGCACTTCATCTCACCGCTCATACGCGCGCCGACATTGTGTCCATAGATACAGCTGCTGCCCAAGCAGCACCAGGTGTTGAGGCAATTTTCACCAAGAGAGATGTACCGGGCGACAACATGGTCGGAATCATCTACAAGGACTGGCCTGTGTTCATCGGCGAAGGCGATACCACTTCCTATGGCGGCGACGTGCTCGCTGTGGTCGTGGCACAGACCCGTCGACAAGCTCGCGCAGCAGCACAGCTCATCGAGGTCACATACACACCGCGTACGCCCGTTGTGGATCCAGTTATTGCACTCGATGACAAAGAGATTGCAGTAGCCGGAACAACGAGCAATGTTCTCTCGCACAGTGCTTACCAACGCGGAAATGTTGACGAAGCATTAGCCCAGAGTGCATTCGTTGTCACAGAAATATTCCAGACACAACGCATCGAGCACGCATTTCTTGAACCTGAATCAACTGTTGCAGTGCCAAATTCGGAGAATGGTTCACTTCATGTGTACTCCGGAGGACAAGGAGTCTGGGACGATCGCGACCAAATTTGCTCGCTCTTGGGACTCAGTAAAGACAATGTCACCGTCGAATTAGTCTCTAATGGTGGAGCCTTCGGCGGTAAGGAAGACATGTCCAACCAAGGACACACCGCGCTTGCTGCATGGCTACTTCAAAAGCCCGTAAAGTGCACGCTTTCGCGCGAGGAAAGCCTTCTCATGCATGCGAAACGTCATCCCATACAGATGGAATACACAGTCGGCTGCGATATGGAAGGCCATCTCACCGGAGTTCGCGCAAAGATGGTGGGAGATTCAGGAGCCTATGCATCTGTGGGCATGAAGGTTTTGGAACGTGCTGCTGGACATGCAACTGGTCCGTATCACACACCAACGGTAGATGTCTCTGCGTATGCGGTGCGAACAAACAATCCCATTTGCGGCGCCTTTCGCGGTTTTGGAGCAAACCAAGCACAGTTCGCAATGGAGGGCACACTCGATCGACTCGCAGAGAAAGTTGGCATCAGTGCGTGGGAGATCCGCAAACGAAACGTCATTCGTCCGGGTCAAGTATGGGGGCCCGGACAAATCATGGACGATGGATGTCTAGGAGCCGAAGCATGTCTCGATGCCATAAAGGTTCACTATGACCAAGCAAGCGCAGATGGCAAGGCTGTCGGGCTTGGGCTTGGCCTCAAGAACTCTGGGCTGGGAAATGGATTTCGCGAAGTTTCTAAAGCTGTCGTGAGATTCCTCACCGACGGAACTGTTGAAGTGCGGCATGGTTGGACCGAAATGGGACAAGGTGTGCACACTGTCGCCCTGCAGGTTGTCGTCGAAGAACTCAACATAGATCCCTCGCGTATTCGCGTCATTGTGGACACCACACGTCAACTTGGATTTGGACAGACAACTGGTAGTCGCGGCACTCTCATGGCAGCAGGCAGTATCAAGAACGCATGTGAAGTAGCTGAGGCTGGCGGTCGACAAGTGGAGGTGGACTACGTCGGCGAATACGTCATTGACTGGACACAGCACCTTGGTGACCCCAATGTTGACCATCCAACCATTCACTCTGCCTTTGGCTATGCAGCCCAGTTGGTGGTTATGGATCGCACCACACAAGACATTGACAAGGTCGTGGCAATCCACGATGTGGGTCGTGCCGTAAACCCCACTTTGTGCGAAGGCCAGGTTGAGGGCGCTGTGCACATGGGGCTTGGGTATGCCCTGAGTGAAGACTTCCCCGCCAACGAACTGGGAATGCCCACAAATATGACATTGCGCTCCTTGGGAATCTTGCGTCCCAAAGATGTGCCAACCATCGAGGTGCAGTTGCTGGAATATCCTCAACCAAGAAGCCCTTATGGAATTAAGGGCGTCGGCGAGATTGGTCTTGTACCCACTGCGCCTGCCGTAGCCGCCGCCCTTCATGATGCAGATGGCATCTGGCGCAATAGATTGCCTCTCAAGCCCAAGAACTCATCGGACGACAGCGCCAGTTAGTCGACTCACAGAAACAACAAAGGACACATGACAACTCCCGCTGCTCTCTACCTCCAAGATGCTCACCCGATTGCTGAGGGGATGACCTATGCCCAATACGCCGAACAAAAAGGCTTTGAGGCCGTTTGGCAAGCAGACAGCAGACTTGTACGCGATGCCATAGTGCCAATGTCTGCATTTGCAGCAGTGACATCAGAGATAAAGATCGGTTCTGGTGTCGTTGATTGTTGGACAAGAAATCCTGCTCGTCTTGCTGCAACATTCTCCACTCTTGACGACTTAGCTCCAGGTCGTGTCATCTTGGGAATTGGTGCATGGTGGGATCCCCTCGCCGCCAAAGTAGGCGTGTCGCGAGAAAAGCCACTAAGCGCTATGCGCGAGATCATCACTGCTGTGCGCGCACTGCTCAACAATGAGACCGTCACTATGAATGGCACTTTCGTGCAACTCGACGGCGTCGAACTCGACTATGTGTATCAAGACCGACGCCCGAAGGACGTTCCCATCTATCTCGGTGCAACTGGCATGCAGATGATGGAACTTGCCGGAGAGATCGCCGATGGCGTGGTATTGAACTATCTCGTGTCCCCCGAATACAACAAAACCGCAATCGAGGCACTTGCCCGTGGTGCAGAAAAAGTGGGGCGCCGATGGGAAGACATCGACAGGCCACAACTTGTGGTCTGTAGCGTGCATGAAGACCGAAAAGTAGCGCTCGATATGGCGCGCCTCATGGTGACTCAATACCTAGGTCAGCAACCTCACATCATGAAGGCATCAGGTGTTCCTCAATCACTGTTGGACAAGGTGGGAGAAGTGCTCACATGGCCCGCCACGCACGAACAAGTTGAAGCAGCATCAAAATTAGTGCCCGATGAAATTGTCCAAATGTTGACAGCATCAGGCACACCCGACGATGCGCGAGCAAAGGTACGCGAGTACATCAAAGATGGCGCGACATGCCCCATCCTGTATCCGCTTGGTGATGTCACCGCAATGATTGATGCTTTCGCAGGATGGACTGCATAAGTTCTTTTCGCGCGCTTAGTTGATACGCGGATTGATCGGTGTCTCGAGCCCTAGAGCAGCCTCAATTTGTTCGGCAATTGTCAAACAGCGCAAATCTGTATAGCGAGCACCCATAACTTGGACACCCACTGGAAGATCGTCAGCCATACCGGCCGGAGTCACCACGCAAGGTAGACCCAGTAGATTTCCTGGGAGAACTGCGCGCATTAATTCCAGTGTTCCCGTCGAACCTTCTTCACCAGAGATGTCCCAGTCAGCCACAAAAGCTGGCTGTGTCCATGTAGGCGAAATCACTGCGTGATGATCCTGGAACCACATCGACCATCGACGAGCAAGTCCATCGCGCTGCGCATGTACGAGGTAGTACTCCAACGACGACAGTTTAGGAAACTGCGAAAGCGCATTTTCAATAAGTGTCTTTCCGCCTACTCCCATGACCAAATCAATTTGATCACGGATGTCGTGCAACTCCGTAAAGAGCAATGATGCCCACAACAGATATGACAATTCCATATCTGGCGGAGTTGCTTCCACCACGTTGTGTCCTTCGTCCGACAGCACATCTGCGGCCTTTCGCACTGCATCAACAATTCCTGGATGCGTGGAGCCTCCAGGTGGATTTGCCATTACCGCTACTGTGATTCGCTCCCCTGCTGCCAAACCAGTGAGATGAACAGGAAGGCTCACTGGGTCTCGAGGATCGGGTCCAGCAACTATGGAAAAGCCAGCCCGTACGTCGGCAATGGTGCGCGCCATCACACCCTGATTGAGCATGACTTGCGATGACAAGGCACGGTCCTGTGAGGGATAGGTCTGAGTATCTGGAATCACCCCGAGAGAGGGTTTAATTGATGCAATGCCACAAGCGTGAGCGGGATTACGTAATGAACCACCAATGTCATTACCCAAACCAATAGGTGACATACCTGTAGCCAGTGCCACACCTTCTCCGCCACTAGAGCCACCTGCAGTGCGATCCAGCATCCACGGATTCTTCGTGCGCCCGTACAAGGTGGAGTCGGTATGGATACGCAGACCCATGTCAGGCATATTGGTGCGACCAATAGGAATTGCACCTGCAGCCCTCATACGTTCTACAACGGGGGCGTCCACTGGTGCGATCGCTTCGGCGAAAATGGGAAGTCCATTAGTTGTGGGTTGACCCGCCACATCAATGTTGTCCTTGATGGTAAATGGAACCCCATGCAACGCACCAAGTTCCCTACCACTTGCACGCGCACGATCTGCTTCATCGGCTTGAACTAATGCATCTACACCAAGAACGCGAACAATTGCATTCACAGTTCCATTCACTTCTTCTATGCGATCGAGATGGGCTTGAACCACTTCTCTACTGGAGATGGTTCCGTCCGCAATCTCTGCTGCAATATCTAATGCGCTCTTACGCCAAATTTCCTGTGCCACGATGAGCCCCCTTTACGAGTCACACAATAGGCGTCCCCGTAGCCTCAGCATGCACGGGATACTCAACGTAGAAGCGACAAGGGCGTAATCTTGGCAGGTGCCCACACAAGGAAAGAAAGCCTTCATCACGAGGGCCACATCTGTCTTGGGAGTCTCTGTTGGCATGGCAGGCGTCGTCTTTGTGGTGCGCACATTGGTCAACAAATGGGCAGAAGTATCAGATGCCTTTAGCCAGATGGATGTCATTCCCCTTTTGGCCAGTCTTGTGCTTGCACTGAGTGCCCTGACCATCATTGGCTCAACTTGGTCCACCATCTTGAGGTATCGAGATCATCAGATTGCTACCTCTACTGCTTTGTCATGGTACT
>WLGS01000095.1 GCA_009703125.1 Actinomycetota bacterium | reverse complement strand
TGAATGCGCCAAACCAGACAAGTACGCCACCACAGAAAACACCACTGCACATAAACCAAGTGGTGTTGTCAACACCATGTCATACAGCAACCCCACAACAAAGCCAGCGATTGCACCAGTCTCAGAACCCTTTGCAAGCCCTGTCGATGCAGCAAGAAGCAACATCACTTCCATCGACACACCCAGTGGTCGCATTTCATTAAAAATGGTTGTCTGCAACGACAAGAACAGCAAACCCAACAGCACAAGACGCGTGTATCGATTCTCTGCAAATATCAGTATCCGCTCAATCATGGTGCCGTGGGTCGTTCCGTAATCGGCTGATACAACAGCACTCGAACAAAGTTCAGGTTCTCCAAATTGGCCGACAACGTCACTTCCAAGATCGGCCCCAAAGTTCCGGTTCGAGGAACAACTTTGTTAATGGTGCCAATCACAATCCCTGGTGGGGCAAGTGAATTAGCACCACCTGCAGAAATAATTGGTGAACCCACAGCAACATCACCGAATCGTGGTTGATTCTCAATGAAACGCACCACCGGCGTGCGCGTCAATCCGCGACCCTCTAAAGCTCCAGTTTCACGAAGAGGCAAATCTGCACCAGGGGGAACAGTTATCGGAGATTTATTTGCTTGTCCAGGCTGATTAGGCCCACTAGGTGCTCCACCAGAACCTGAGGCAATTGTGGATGTCGTAGCGATAGTTGCGCCAGGGGTGAAACCCTTAATCGTGGAAGTTGTGGTGGTGGGCGGAAGTGTGGTGGTTGTAGTTGTGGTTGTTGTGGTGGCAACTGGCGCACCGGGCACAGTGGTTGTTGTGGTGGTAGGCGGTGTGTTCACAATTTTCACTGCCAATGAATACCCCGGGTCCGTGATTAACATCACGACAGCACGCTTGTTGTACACATCGGTGATTTTGCCAATCATGCCAGCTGCGTTCAACACCGGCATTCCCACCTTGATGCCACATTCAGAACCGCGATTGATTTCAACCGTTTGGGTGAAGTTTGACGGCGACTGTCCCACCACTTGTGCAGTGCATGAGGCAATACCTGCGAGTGTGGGCAAACCATTGAGTGCTAACAACTCTTGTGCTTCTCGCACGGTTGCTATTGCAGCAATATTTGCCCCTTCACTGAATGCAACCTGATCTTGAAGACGTCGATTCTCTTCAACGACGTCGTCATAACGGGTAATGCCATACCAAGTGTTCTGAATAGGTCGTGTCACCACTCGTGTGGCAGATTCGACCGGCCGAAAGATTGCGCCAAAAGTGGACCGCGTGAAATCAACAAGCGAACTTCCACGCAAGTCCAAGGTGATCAAAATCACCGAGGTAAGCGAAAGCAACAAGATTGCTCGTCGCCGTGTGAAGGTGTAGCCCGCCACGGAAGTATTTCTACTGTTGATCGAGCCCTGGCGAGGACATCATTCCGCGCATCGCTTCAATGTTTTCGAGTGCTCGACCCGAACCAATTGCGACTGCATACAAGGGATCTGGCGCCACATAACAGGGCATTCCGGTTTCACTGTTAATTCTTTGAGTAAGGCCGGCAAGTAATGCTCCACCACCAGAGAGATAAATACCGCGGTCCATGATGTCTGCCGCCAATTCTGGAGGGGTGCGATCAAGGGTGGACTTCACAGCATCAATAATGGCAGTAACTGGCTCAGCAATGGCGTCGCGCACATTCTCCGATGTCAACTCAATGGTGCGTGGAAGACCTGAAACAGTGTCTCTGCCACCCACATCTGCAGTGAGTTCCTGCGAAAGCGGCCATGCAGAAGCCATCTGTATCTTGATTTCTTCCGCAGTATTCACTCCAATATCGAGTGAATATTCAGTGCGTACATAGGCCATGATCGCCTCGTCAAGTTCATCGCCTGCAACACGCACGCTCTGTGCAACGACAATTCCCCCCAAGGAAATGACCGCGACCTCTGTAGTGCCGCCACCAATATCCACAATCATGTTTCCACTTGGTTCATGTACGGGAAGATCAGCACCAATAGCGGCTGCCATGGGTTCTTCGATGATGTGCACGGGACGACGGGCACCTGCATACTCTGCTGCATCCTGGACAGCACGCTGCTCTACTCCAGTGATGCCAGATGGAACACAAATCACCATTCGTGGCTTACTCCAACGACTTGTCGTAATGCGCTGAATGAAATAACGCAGCATCTTTTCACACACATCAAAGTCAGCAATCACACCATCTTTTAATGGTCGAATGGCTTCAATATGTTTTGGAGTACGCCCCAGCATTCGCTTTGCTTCCCAACCGACTGCAACAGGCCGACCATCGCGCATATCAATTGCCACAACTGAAGGCTCATTGAGGACAACACCTTGGCCACGCACATAGACCAATGTGTTGGCAGTGCCGAGGTCAATTGCGATGTCGCGACCAAGTGAAAGTGGATTATTGCGGCTCATGAAAAGACTCTTTCGTGTGTTCCCATGGGATCACACTTGGGTCATGGTAACTATCCCGGCTCTACAGAGCAGGAAAGAAGATTCCCAATTCTCGTGCGGCTGATTCTGCTGAGTCGCTTCCATGGACCAAGTTCTCGGTGAACAAGGTGCCAAGATCACCGCGAATTGTTCCTGGGGCCGATTTGGCTGGGTTGGTAGCCCCCATCATGGTGCGCACGATTTCCCAAGTGTCCTCTGGGCCTTCAAGCGCCAAACTCACCACGGGCCCACGGGACATAAATGCCACTAACTCCGCATAGAAGCCTTTACCCACATGCTCTTCATAGTGACGTTCCAGAATGGCACTATCCAAAGTGCGTAGTTCCATGGCCAAAATGCGAAGACCTTTGTTTTCGAAACGAGACAAGATTGTTCCGACAAGGCCTCGCTCAACGGCATCGGGCTTCAACAAGACGAGGGTACGTGTAGACATCCCTTCAGGCTAGGCCCTCTCGGAGACCTTGCCCCGCCAATATCTCGCTCAGGGGAGCAATTTGGCCAAATGAGTCCGGGCAGCGCCCACCACATAGAGCGACCCAGCAACCAAAATCGCATCATCACTCGAGGCATCTCTCAGCGCTATCTCACAGGCCTGCTCCACTGAATCGGCGCGAATGACATGGGCACACCCCATCTCTTCGGCCACAAGTCCAATTTCCGTTCCTGACAGAGCCCGTGGTGAAGGAGCCGTGCAACATACCACCACTTCAAAATCATCAGCTTTTAATGCGGACAATGTCTCGCTGATGTCGCGTCCTCGAAGTGCTCCCACCACAAGCATGCGTCGACCATGTGGGTCGAAATCTTCAAAAAAGACACTGGAGCAGACATCTGCACCTGCAGGGTTATGGGCCCCGTCCAAGATCACAAGTGGCTGATGTCCCACAACTTCAAATCGTCCTGGCATGGATACTTCACCCAAACCCTCAAGCAGTGTCTCACGACTAAGTGCACCACCGAAAAATGCCTCTACCGCACACACAGCCACCACGGCGTTATCTCCTTGGTGCCATCCGTGCAAAGGCACGAAAAGATCTTCGTATTCCGCATGCACAGTTCGCATGTGTACAGCACGACCACCCAGTGCCAAGTGATTACTCACCACATCAAAATGCTCCCCGCGAAACCACATCTCCTGATGAGGCTCTGCGAGAAAGATGTCTTTGAGATCTTCTCGTGTTTCACCAATGACTACCGTTGAGGCTTCCTTGATGATTCCGGCTTTTTCTTGTGCAATGTGAGCAAGCGTGGGGCCCGCAAAATCCATGTGATCTAGTGCAATGTTGGTGATTACTGCAACATCGGAGTGCACAACATTTGTGGCATCCCATCGGCCCAACATTCCCACTTCAATCACTGCAACATCTACTGCCTCATCAGAGAACCAACGAAATGCTGCAGCAGTCATGATTTCAAAATAAGTGGGCCTTACCCCCGCAAGTGTCTCTGCATTGACCACTGCCGCTACTGACTCAGCGAAACCCTCTTCGGAGATCAACTCTCCATTGATCTGGATGCGCTCACGCGGTGTTTCCAAATGTGGACTGGAATACGTCCCTACTTTGAGTCCATGAGCAACGAGCAACTGGGTAATGATCTGAGAAGTAGAGCCTTTGCCATTGGTGCCCGTGACGTGAATGACGCGAAAATCACGTTGAGGCTCAGCTAGAACCTGTAGCAACTTTTCGATGTTCTCCGTCGACGGCGACGTCATCCGTCCAGTCTTCTCGTATGAGGCGTGCTCATCGAGATACGCAAGGGCTTCGCGAAAATTCACGGAATCCTAGGAAGCGGCGCGACGCTGGCGTGGCACACGACCAGCGGTTTTTGAGATCATCTCCGGTGACTTCTTCTCCGTCACACAATCTGCTGTCACAACTACTTTTGCGATATCCGTGCGTCCTGGCACTTCATACATGACGTCAAGAAGCGTCTCTTCCAAAATTGCACGCAGACCACGAGCACCAGTTCCACGATGCAATGCAAGATCCGCTATTGCTTCCAATGCTCCATCTTCAATCTCAAGTTCCACATCGTCAAACTCAAAAATCTTCTTGTACTGCTTTACCAACGCATTCTTAGGAGTTGTCAAGATCTGCATCAGGGCTGGCTTATCGAGTGCATGAACTGCACCCACCATGGGCAGGCGTCCAATGAATTCAGGAATCATTCCGAACTTCAACAGATCCTCGGGCAAGACTTGAGCAAACAATTCACCGGGGTCAATGTCTGACTTCGAAGAAACTGGAGAATGAAATCCCATTCCTTTTTTGCCAATGCGTTGCTCAATGATCTGCTCTAAGCCAGAAAAAGCGCCACCACAGATAAACAACACATTGGTGGTGTCGATTTGAATGAACTCTTGGTGTGGATGCTTGCGGCCGCCTTGTGGTGGAACCGATGCAACAGTTCCCTCCAAAATCTTGAGAAGCGCTTGCTGTACACCTTCACCAGAAACATCTCGAGTAATTGATGGATTCTCCGCTTTACGCGCCACCTTGTCGATTTCGTCGATATAGACAATGCCCTGTTCGGCTTTCTTCACATCAAATTCTGCGGCCTGAAGAAGTTTCAACAAAATGTTTTCTACGTCTTCTCCCACGTAACCGGCCTCGGTCAAGGCGGTGGCGTCTGCAACTGCGAATGGGACATTAAGCATGCGCGCCAGCGTTTGCGCTAAGTGGGTTTTGCCGCATCCAGTAGGCCCAAGGAGCAAGATGTTGCTCTTTTGCAACTCCACTTCGTCCCGACGGATGCCGGTGGACTGCTGCAGATACTGAAGACGTCGATAATGGTGAAAGACAGCAACTGAGAGAACTTTTTTGGCACGCTCTTGGCCAACGACGTACTCATCGAGAAAAGTTCGTGTCTCGACTGGCGTAGGGAGAGATTCAAGGCGAACGTCTGAGCGCTCTCCTACTTCTTCTTCAATGATCTCATTACACAGCTCAATGCATTCATCACATATGTACACGCCAGGACCGGCGATGAGCTTTTTGACTTGCTTTTGAGACTTGCCACAAAAGGAGCACTTCAAAAGTTCCCCTGAGTCACCAAACTTGGCCACGAAGGCCCTCCCTCAACGATGAAATCAGCGAATTGGACCGCTGCGGTCCGCAAGCTGACGTGATGAAATCACTTCATCGATAATGCCATACTCGACCGCCTCATTCGCTTCAATTACGAAATCACGGTCCGTATCGGCATGAATTCGCTCGATGCTCTGGCCAGTGTGGCGAGCCAAAATCTCCTCGAGGAGGTCACGCATACGCAGAATCTCTTTGGCAGCAATCTCTAGGTCTGTGACCTGGCCATAGCCGACCTGCCCGTATGGCTGGTGCAACATGACACGGCTATGAGGAAGCGCCAAGCGCTTGCCCTTGGTGCCGGCAGCAAGAAGAACGGCTGCCGCAGAAGCAGCTTGTCCCAAACAGATTGTCGCGATGTCGTTCTTGATGAATTGCATCGTGTCGTAGATAGCAAACAACGAAGTGATGTCGCCACCGGGGCTATTGATATAGATGTTGATGTCACGGTCTGGGTTTTCGCTCTCCAGGTGAATCAATTGCGCACAAATCAAATTGGCAATGGTGTCATCAATGGGTGTTCCCAAAAAGATGATGTTCTCTTTTAATAACCGTGAGTACAAGTCGTATACGCGCTCGCCACGACTAGTCGTCTCGGTCACATTGGGAACGTAATAATTTTGGAAATTCATATTGTTCGTCCTGAACTATTCGTGATCGTGATCGTGGTCATCGCCATGATCGTGGTCGTGCTCTCCCAGTACGGTATCGGTGCTGAGCACTTCTCCATTTTGGTCTACATAGGTCACATGATGCAGTAACCACTCAAGTGCCTGAGATTTACGCATCTGTGCGGTCAAGTCTGGAATTGCATCATTCTGCTCATAAGCACGACGCACTTTGGCTGTCTTCTCTCCCACTCGGACACCAATTGCCTCAAATTCGGCTTCGAGATCGTCGTCGGAAATTTCAATACCTTCCGCTGTTGCCACTGCACGCAATGCCAAATCAACTTTGACAGCTTTTTCAGATTGCAACTTCAATCCAGACACAAATGAATCAGCATCCTGGCCAGTTGCTGAAAGCCATTGGTCCAAGGCAATGCCTTGTGATTGGAACTGCTGAATGGTGTTTTGCACTCTTGCTTGAAGATCTGAATTCACCATGGCTTCTGGTGCGTCAATCTCTACGAGCTTTTCCAATTCATCGGTGAGGCGATCAACAACAGTGCGGCGCATCTGATTAGTGCGCTGCTCCTCATAACGCGTCCGAAGCGACGTCTTCCACGCATCAATCGTGTCCGCATCAGCGATATTTTCTGCCACCCATGCATCGGTTAATTCGGGAACTTCAAGGGTCTGCACACG
>WLGS01000094.1 GCA_009703125.1 Actinomycetota bacterium | reverse complement strand
TGGGAAGGTATTCCGATTCCCAGGGTTCATCTTTCATCAGTGATTTCTCAATGCCCCGACGAGAACCGACATACTTCACCTCATCGACTCGGTAACCCGACTCAACTAAGGCCTCCAAAATCGCAAGCGCAGGAATGACGTGGCCACTCGTACCACCACCAGTCACCACCGCACGCACCATCGCGTTACTTCTTTGCGTAGCGGGCAACGTTCAACAACAGCCCCACTGCAGCCATAGAGGCAATCATTGATGAACCACCGTAGGAAAGAAATGGGAGTGTCAGACCCGTCATTGGCAAAACTCCCACAACACCACCGATGTTGACAATTGCTTGCACACCAAACCACGCAGAAATTCCACCGGCAAGAAATGCACCGTGCATGTCACTGGCTGCCAATGCCACCTGAATACCAAACAACACCAAGAACAAAAATCCACCAAGCACCATCAATGTGCCGAACAAGCCAAGCTCCTCTGCAATCACAGAAAAAATGAAGTCGCTGTAGGCCAAGGGCACGTATCCCCACTTACTTGTTCCCGTGCCAATTCCAGTTCCGCCCCATCCACCATTGGCAATTGACAGCAGAGCTTGATACACCTGGTAACCCGAGTCACTCTTGGTTTCCTCGAGGTTCATAAATGCCAGCATGCGTTCGCTAGCGCGCTGAGCAAATTGAAGAACACCTAGGCCCACAACGACAACAATTCCACCTGTAAAGAACAATTGCCTCCACGGCATTGATGCCATGAACATCATCGCAATGATGAATCCCGCAAAGATCGTGGCACTTCCATAGTCACGCTGCAAACCACACAAACCCGCAGTGATACCTAAGACAATGATCATCGGCCACATCACCACAGATGTGATCGCAACAGAGCGATGCCGTTTCGACAACAAGTTTGCACAGAACAAGATGGTTGCAAGTTTTAAGAATTCTGAGGGTTGCAGACGCACTGGACCAATATCGAGCCATGCCTTGGCACCATTTGTCACTTGACCCCATGCAATAACGGCCATGTTTGCAAAAGCGACAATCCCCGTAGAGACCGAGAGCAATCCAAAGTTTTTCCAGTTCTCATAGGGCAAGCGATACATGCCCCACATCGCAACAGCCCCTACGCCCACCCAAATAAGTTGACGACTAAACATCCCCCATGCTGAAGAACCAGTGTGCAGGCTCGTCACTGATGACGAAGACAACACCATCACTAGACCCAACAAAACGAACGACGACATGATGACCAAGATCCACCAAAATGCCGGTGTGGGTTTTTCAAGAAGTAATCGATTGCGACCTTTTTCAATAGCGCCTGTACGACGCAGAACTTCTAAGCGACGCTCGCGCAAGGAAGGAGCACGACGTGGTGACTCAACATTGGTCATCTCAGTACCCCGCAAAGCGATCTGCGATCGATGTGAAGTCGGCAATGAAAATTCCTAGCGCCACCGCAACACAGATACCGGACATAATCCAAAATCTGATGATGACAGTTGTTTCAGGCCAACCCGACAATTCGAAATGGTGATGAATTGGGGACATCTTGAAAAGTCGACGCGTACGCCCAGATGCCTTAAACACAGTCATCTGCAATGCAACTGATCCTGCTTCCATGACGTTGAGTGCAGCAATCAATGGCAACAACAGGTGGGTGTTCGTTGCTACTGCGAGCAAACCCAAGGCTGCACCGATACCTAGTGCCCCCACATCTCCCATGAAGATGCGTGCCGGTGCAGCATTCCACCACAAGAAACCACCACATGCGCCCGCCATAGCCGCTGCAAAAACAGAAAGATCTAATGGGTTCACCAACTCATAGATGTCAGGATTACGGAAGGCCCAATAGGCGATCACAGTGAAGGCAAGAAATCCAAAGAGAGCCGAGCCAGCTGCCAATCCATCGAGACCATCGGTGACATTGACCGCATTGGTCGTTGACCAGACCATCAGAGCGGTCCACAACACCCACAACACTTGAGGCAATTCCCAGCCGGGAAGATCGAATCGTGTGAACGACAGAGTTTCACTCACTCCCGTTGCGCTCGACAGCCACAACATAACTCCTGCGACCAGACCGAAAGTAATCCAACCTTTTTTCTTCCAGAAGATTCCTCTGTTATGTGATTTGCGCACCTTGAGGTAGTCATCAAGAAATCCCATTAAAGCCAAGATGGCAACACCTGCCCACATAATCATTGCCTGGTCGGAAAAAGGTAAACCGTCGCGAAGATGCGCGACCAGCCAACCAACAAATGCAGACCCCAAAATCGCAATTCCACCCATGGTGGCGGTGCCCTGTTTTTTCATGTGGTGCACGGGGCCATGATCTTCTGAACCGAGAATGGGTTGGCCCTTCCCAAGATTGTCAAAAAAATGAATCAGCCAACGCGTACCAAAGAGAGATAAAACCATTGCGACTGCGCCTGCAATCAATACTGCAATCACTGTGTGGCCTCCTCTCTTTGACGTAGTGCTTCACGGGCTTTATCAATGTCACTAAATGGATAAAGAACACCATTGACTTCTTGAGTCATCTCATGTCCTTTGCCCGCAAGCACTACTATGTCACCATGTTTGGCCATTGAAATGGCGGATGTTATGGCCACACTTCGATCTGCCTCACGACGTACTTTCCCTTGTGATCCGGCAGGAATTCCATCAATCACTTGCTGAATTATGTGTTCTGGATTCTCGTTTCGAGGATTATCTGATGTGATGAGCACAACATCGGCCATCTCTGATGCGATACGGCCCATGAGGGGGCGTTTTCCTTCATCGCGATTTCCACCGCAACCAAAGACAATGATGACTTTCCCCTTCGTCAGCGTGCGAGATGTCTCCAATAACACTGTGAGACCCTCTGGGGTGTGTGCGTAATCCACCACAACGCCAATTCCCGCCTTATTCGGCACAGATTCAAAACGCCCTGTGATGGGTGGCAACTTCCGAAGACCTTGAGCAATAACTCTTTCTTCGAGCCCTAACTCGACTGCAGTAGTCATAGCTGCAAGAGCGTTCATGACAGTAAAGATTCCACCGAGTGGAACATCTATTTTTTCTTGTCGCCAGGAAAAACTCACATGGTCCACTTCCACCGCAATGTCAGTGATGTCCTGGAGTGAAAATGTCGTGAGATGAATGGGCTTCACATCGCATAACAATCGTCCACGGGCATCATCAACATTCACAACACCCCGCAGAGATTGGCGTGGGTCAAAAAGTTTTGCCTTGGCGGCGAAATATGCCTCTTCAGTTCCATGAAAGTCAAGATGATCTCGCCCCACATTGGTAAGGACAGCCACATCAAACATGACACCTGCCACCCGATGAAGAGCCAATGCATGCGACGACACCTCCATCACGACATGACTCACACCTTCAGAGATGCATTCACGAAAATGTGCATGTAGATCAATTGCTTCTGGAGTTGTGCGCTCCCCCGTCAAAGTACCCATGGTGTTCACCGAGAATCCGGCACGGGTCAAAATTGCCGACAACATCGCTGCAGTGGATGTTTTTCCATTCGTGCCAGTGATACCCACAATTGTCAAACCGTCACTCGGATTACCAAAGACTGTGCTTGCAACTAGACCGAGAATTTCACGAACATTTTTCACCCTAATAACAGCGACATCATCAGAAATGTTCTCTATCTCGCGATCGACCAGCAGCGCAACTGCACCAGCAGAAATCGCATCGCCTACAAATGAATGACCATCAAAATATTCGCCCGCAACACAGCAATAAAGATCACCAGGTTGAACTTCGCGGGAATCTTGTGTGATTCCTGAAATCACTACATCAAGATTGCGTACTGACTCAGTCGTCAATTGAGAAGTGAGATCTTGAACCTTTATCGGTGTAATTGGATACCGCGACATGGTGCAGCCTCATTAACGACTAGCGGACTGCACGGGACGCTTGCATCCTGTACCTGTACCCGTGGGTTCTACACCGAGCTCACGCATGATGGAGGGTACGAGTCGAGCAAAGACGGGTGCAGCAGCGGTACCACCAAAACGATCTCGCGAAGATGCATTGGGCTCATCGATACTGACCATTACCGTGACCCGAGGTGCCTCGGCGGGAAAGTAACCGACGAAGGAAGCGAAGTATTTGCGGGCTCCCGAATCGGTTGCATAGGTGCCATTGTCTTGCACCTTGTATCCAGTTCCCGTCTTGCCTGCGACCTGCATACCTTTCACCTGTGCAAGTTCGGCTGTTCCTGTGCATACAGCTTCACGCAACATCGAAGTCATCTCAGATGCGGTTTCCTTACTCACCACTTGACGTGTCAGCGATGGCTTGGCCTCAACTTTTTTCCCGCTCTTATCAATGGTTGCACGAACAAGCCGTGGCGCCACATAAGTTCCACCGTTTGCCACAGTGTTCACACCTGCCACAACCTGCAGCGCAGTCGTTGCGAGACCATAACCGTATGACACGGTGAATTTCTCCGTACCGCGCCATTTGTTGGCATCACGCAAAATTCCACGGCTCTCACCCGGGTAATTCAGACCAGTCTTTTGACCAAAACCAAAAGCTGTCAAATATTCATGAAGTTTTTCAGAAGAGATTGTTTGGGCCGCCAACATCGTGCCGATGTTTGAACTCTCACTCATGATTGTGCGTACAGACATATCCATGGTGGGGTGTGGCCATGCATCACGAATGGGGAATCCGTCAATCACTGTGATTCCAGGAACACTCAACACAGTTTGTTGATTCACTTTTCCTTCGTTCATTGCCGCACTGACGCTGAATACCTTGGCGACAGAACCAGGCTCATAGGCCTCTACTGCGGCAAAGTTTCCATTTGCCAAGACGGCAGCACCTTCTTCATTGCGACGCACGTTCGACATTGCGTAAATGTCACCCGTCACCGAATCCATAACGATGACAGTTCCGCCTTTCGCGCCCAACTGACCCACTCGATCCAACAATGCAGTATCGGTGTGATATTGGATGGTCTTGTCAATCGTCAATACGAGATCGTCGCCAGGCACTGGTGTGGCCGCAGTTGTCATCTGACCCGCAATGGATCGCCCTCGGTTATCCACTTCTTTAATTACTTTGCCATCAAATCCGGCAAGCATGTCATTGAACTGCAATTCAAGTCCTGACATACCCACCCCGTCAGGATCAGTGCGCCCGATTACTGCTTCAGCCACGCCACCTTCAACTTGTCGAGATGGCTCGATGTAGGAATAGATTCCCGCAAGATTGAGGTTCAAGAGAATGGCTGCTTGATCTTTCGTCAGACCCCGCGCAATGTAGACAAACTTTGAACCTTCTTTACCCAAACGTTCTGCAAGTTCTGCTTCATCCTCTGGAGTCAACGCCAAATGGATGGCTAACTGTCGTGCCGTTGCAATGGGGTCTGTGACTTCACGTGGGTCGGCATACACAGTAGTGCTCGGAACTGACAGTGCGAGTTCATTTCCATTGCGATCAAAAATGACGCCACGTGATGCTCGTACGATATTGACGCGCGTGCGTTGTTCAATACTTTCTGCGAGATAGTCACCACGTTGCACTGTCTGCAATAGCCCTACTCTTACGGTGATAAGAGAAAGTGCGATTGCAAAAAACGCCAAACTGAATTGAAGACGTTTCTTGACGCGTTGATGAGCTTGTTGCGAAGAAATCTTGTTCTCTTTATGGCGCGGATCTACTTCGCCAGTAAAAGCCATGTAGAGACCGCGCGCAAACTTTTTATACCCCGTAGCGATGAGATGCTCGAAGGGACTTGGTGTGACGTCACGGCGTCCACTTTGGGTGCGCCGCGTCGACGATGAACGACTTGCCGTAGAGCGGGCCGATGAAGAACGTGTAGATCCGGAACGCGATGATTCGGATTGTGTACGAGAAGAGCGAACGTTTTGTGGTGGTCGACGGCGCGAAGATTGTGCAGCAGGTCGCGAGGAACTAGAGCGCGATGTACTGCGACGCGACTGCGAGGGACCTGTCGAACCATGAGCACGAGTTCCTCGACGGCTTGAAGAATTCTCGCTCACGGTGCGCCCACAACTGCTGGCTTGAGTCGGCCAAATTCATCAAATGGTGTCTCAATGGATCCTGCTACATCAGCATCAATCTTTCCCACATTTGCCGCTACATCGGCCGCAACACTGGCAGGCACTTCCACAATGCGAGAACCCACACTTGGAACCATTCCCATCTCCCTTGCACGCGAGATCAGAAATTCAGGCGACTGCATAGACGCGCGCTCAGCGCGGAGCGAATCAAAATGTTGCCGAGCACGAGAGATGTCGTAGTTCAGACGATCAATACGTAGTTGCTGTTGAGCCATATGCACACGAAGTGCAACCACCAGCCCCATCGCAACTACCACGACAGCAAAAAAGGCAAAGACCCGCACGAAGCGACGTTCCGAGCGTGGAACAAGCGTGAGTGTGGGACGCTGACGAGTCTCGTCATGATCTCGAGGAGTCAGTAGCGACGGGAAGCGGAATGTCACTGCCATCTCAAAGACCCGTCTCGATCTTCTCAACAACACGAAGCCGCGCCGATGTAGAACGTGAATTACGTGTCTGTTCGGCTTTACTGGCTGTACGTGCAACACGCACTCGGCGAACAGAACGCACTGCACCGCAACCGCAAGGAAGGCCAGTGGGACAGGTGCAATTTCCCGACTCCGCAGTGCGCATTACTTCTTTTACGATGCGATCTTCACCAGAGTGATACGACAAGACCGCAAGGCGTGCGCCTGGTTGCAGTAAGTCAATGACATCTCGTAGTGCCAAAGCCAGAATTTGCAACTCAGCATTGACCTCGATGCGAATTGCTTGGAAGGTGCGTTTGGCTGGGTGCCCACCACGTCGACGTGCGGGTGCGGGAATCGCAGCCACAACCACTTCAGCTAATTGTGTTGTGGATGAAATCGGTCGC
>WLGS01000093.1 GCA_009703125.1 Actinomycetota bacterium | reverse complement strand
GTTCATGATGTTAATGGTGACGATGCCATCTTCGTTGAATGTGCTGTCAAGTGTCCCGTTGGTGTTATAGCGCAACACTGCAATTTGATCCCAAGACGGACCATAATGCTTGCCTGCAATAACAATCTTGCCGTCTGGTTGCACTGCAGCTGAATATGCAAATTCACTTCGGACACTGTTGCTGAAGTTGGTGGTGACGATGCCGTCGTCGCTGAATGAGGGGTCGAGTGTTCCATTGATGGTGTAGCGCACGACTGTGATATCCCACGAATCACCAATGAAAGAGTGTCCAGCAACGAGGATTTTGCCATCTGATTGCAGTTCAACTGAACATGCTTCGTTGTTGTCTTGGTCAATGTTGGTGGTGACTTTGCCACTGTTACCAAATGTTCCGTCGAGTGCGCCATCGGTGTTGAAGCGCACCACCACAAAGTCATTTGCGCCACCTTCAGGTGACGATCCCACATCGGCGTGTCCCGCGACGAGGATTTTCCCGTTTGATTGCACCACCACTGATTGTGCGTAGTCATCGCTTGGACTGGTGTTGTCACTCGCTCTGTTGCCGATGTTGGTGCTGACTATGCCATCTCCGCCGAAGCTGGTGTCGAGGCTCCCATCATCGTTGTAACGCATGACAACGAAATCGCCATGTCCGCCAACAACGGACCTGCCGACAACGATGATCCTTCGACCCTCTTGACTTTCATGCACTGCAACCGAGGTTGCATCGTTCTCCTGCCCGATTTTGGTGGTGACTTTGCCATTCGCGCCAAAAGTATTGTCGAGTGTTCCGTTGGAGTTGTAGCGCACGACGGTGAAGTTGGTATTTCCATGGCTTCCTGATTCTCCAACGACAAGAATCTTTCCGTCAGATTGCAGAACAACGGAGCGCGCATCGTCGGTACTCGTTCTGGTGCCGACATTTGTGGAGGTTTTTCCATTGGTGCCGAATGTGTTGTCGAGGGTGCCGTCGGTGTTGTAGCGCACGACTCCAAAGTCTGCTTGACCGTTTATCTCTGCTTCTCCGGCGACGAGAATCTTGCCGTTGGTGTGAACTGCAATCGAGTATGCCTCGTCGCTGCCATTATCAAAGTCGGTGGTGACTATGCCATCTCCACTGAAGCTGTTGTCGAGGGTGCCGTCGGTGTTATAGCGCACGACCCCAAAGTCAAAATATCCATTGGTGTGGGAGTTGCCAGCAACGATGATTTTGCGCTCATTTTGATTTTCGTGGATGACAACTTGACTAGCCCGGTCGTCGCTGTCGTTAATGCTGGTAGTGGCTTTGCCATCTCCACTGAAGCTGTTGTCGAGGGTGCCGTCGGTGTTGTAACGCACGACGGCAACGTCGTATTGTTCCCCAATTCGGGATTCTCCCGCGACGACAATTTTCCCATCTGATTGCACTGCAACGGAACGTGCATAGTCGTGGGTGCCGATGTTTGTGGTGGCTTTGCCATCTCCACTGAAGCTGTTGTCGAGGGTGCCGTCGGTGTTGTAGCGCACGATGGCGAAGTCCTCTACGTTGTCGACGGACGTAGTTCCCGCGACGATTATCTTGCCATCTGATTGAAATGCGACCGAATACGGGAGTTCATGTCCGCCGAGATCAGTTGTGGCTTTGCCATCTCCACTGAAACTGATATCGGGTGTGCCGTTCGCATTAAATCGCATGATTGCGAGGTCGCTTGGGTTGTCACCAGTAGTTCCCACAAAAACAATCTTGCCGTCGCCTTGTAGTGCAACAAATTGCGTGTACACATCTTCATCACCAACATCGATAGTGGTTTTCCCGTTAATGCCAAATGTGTTGTCGGGTGTGCCGTCGGTGTTGTATCGCACGACAGTGACATCCAAAGTGCCACTGATTTGAGAGTTTCCAGCGACGAGGATCTTGCCGTCCGATTGCACAGCGACGACATTTGCGGAGTCAAAGTCGCCCCTGCCGATGTCGGTGTTCGTGATGCCATTGGTGCCAAATGTGGTGTCGAGACTGCCATCGTTTGGAATAGAAGCAGACACAGAACCTGAGATCGCAGGAATAGTCATCGCAATGCACGTGATGAGAGATGTAATCGAGATCGGCAGGGTCTTGGTTGGTTGACTCACCAAAAAAGAATACCTAATTTTTTAGAATAAAATCTCTATTTTTTATCCGAGACACCAAACTTGTTGCCTAATCCAAGAAAGAGTGGCATTCCCTATTCACCTACAGTGATGTGCGTGACTGCAAGCATTACCCCTGACGAAAAGAATTGGACCTGAGTTCTTGAACGTCGATGTGAGGACTGTGGATTTGATGCGTCATCATTCAATTCCTTTCACACGGGCAAGGCGATACGCGAACAAGTAATTCAGTGGTCTCGTCGTGGCATTCGCGGCGATGGTGCGGTCTTTACGGTGGATTCATTTGCGAAGTATCTTATGCACGACCCCGTGCATCATTTGTGGGACGTGGGTGTGGAGTACGAGTGGACAAGAGGAGAATGAAATGCTGGAGATGAAAGAAGTGTGTGAGAAATGTGCAGCAGTGTTAACACCCGATGGGGCGGCTGCAATCTGTAGTTTCGAATGCACTTTTTGTGTGTCGTGTAGTGATTCCATGAATCAGATCTGCCCGAATTGCGCAGGCGAACTACTCGCACGTCCGCGTCGTACTTTGGGTCTTTGATTGCTGTGGGGAAATCCACGCGCGTTCTGTAACCGTTGACGCCTAAAGTTTGTGAATGGCAGAGAGTTCAGAACAATCATCGCCCGCTAGTGCTCGCACCACTGTGCGTCGAGGCGCCAAGCGCGCCGAGTACGAACGTTCTCAGATGTTTGAGATTTTGCGTGCCGGCTCGGTGGCCCATGTTGGTGTATCCACGGCAGATGGCCCACTTGTGTTGCCTATGGTCTACGGAATTACAGATGAGAACATGTACTTGCACGGCGCTCTTGCTAATTCGCTTCTGAAGGACGGAGCTGATACCGAGATATGCGTCACTGTCACCATTGTTGATGGATTGGTCTTTGCCAAGACCCCCTTCAACCATTCGATGAATTATCGATCTGTGGTGGTGCGAGGCCGTGCACGCATTGTTGTGGACGAAGAGGAAGTTATTGCCGCACTTCAACTAATGACCGATCACATTGTTCCCACTTGGGATGTAATGCGACGTCCCTCTCAGAATGAAATCCGCGCAACACGCATCGTCGCGGTGCCTCTCGATGAAATGTCCGCAAAAGTACGAACCGGTGGGGCTGTGAATGATGCAGAAGATGAGGGTGGACCGTATTGGTCGGGCCATATTCCAGTGACTACAGCTTTTGGCTCGCCTGTGTCGAATGCGGATGCAGGTGCCGAAGTGCCAGATTCAGTACAACAACTTATTGGGCGAGATCTACACGAGTGAAGCAATCGACCTTAAATGCGACATTGGAGATCAATCGCGGTCAGGTACCCAGTTGCCATGGAATCCAAAAGGGATTCGCTGAGGTAGTGGAACACGGGCAAGGTATCCGCGTGCAAAATCTTTTGCGTCAATGACAACGAACTCAGCTGAGTCATTGTTTCCATCATGAACGAAAGTAACGAGCCATCCGTCGTCTTCTTCCACTGATCCAGGTCGAGCCACAAACACGGGTTCACCAGCTGCGCGTCCTGCTCCGTGGTCAAACACTTCGCGGTGACCTGTGAGCAAGTCGTGCTTCACAGTTGGCCAATACATCGAAGTCGTATCAACTTGGGCGCAATATCCATAGCGGTATGGCTTGCCCGTGAGCGATCCGCGATGACGTGGAAATTCATTCACGTGTTCATCAATGACAGTCACATTGACACGTCGGGCAATGGGATCTGCTTCCCATCGCACAAGACGAGGCAAGCTATCCCCGAATGGCCCAAGAAGATCATCGCGCATCATGCGTTCGTAAAAACACACATCCAACACCACTTTCCCATCTGGGGTGTCATATGCATTGAGAGGATGAAAGACATATCCGACGGGAACTTCGATCCACACGATGTCACTCGCGTTCCCTTCGCGCGGCATCAGTCCAATTCGGTTGCCGTACTCGTTATTCCATTCAAATGGAAATGCTGAACCTGCAAAGGCTCTATCAAGGTTGACAAGAACTGGCTGATCGTAGACAACGATGTATTTATCCGTAATGGAAATGTCATGCACCATGGACATGCCAGGTAGGGGAATATCAACCGTACGATTTACTTTGCCATCACGACCTACGCGTACGTATTGGATGTGGTCGAGCCATTGACCCCAGGCGTATGTCATCGCATGCATTTCACCTGTTGTGGGATCAACTTTGGGATGAGCAGAAAATGCACCAGGGAGAGTTCCGAAAAAATCATTTCGTCCCACTGTCTCAAGTTCGTATGTCAACTCCACAGGACATCCGCCGGCTTCCACCATGGCCCAAGTTGTGCCGGCAAAACCACCCACGTTGGTATTCGGCCCATTTTTCGAACCATTCCAGTTGTGACCAGGAATGTCAGCAATGCCGCGCGACTCACTGACCGATGTCGAACCTACATATCGATTGCGATACCACTCTGCTTTGCCGTCGCGAAGACGTAGTCCGTGCACCATGCCATCTCCGGAGAACCAGTGATGGGCCAAAGGGTCTACTTCATCGATCGGATTGGGTCCGTTGCGAAGGTAACGACCGTTGAGTTCTCCGGGTAGTTCTCCAATGACGGGGAGGTCAAACGCGGTGACTTCCTCGGTGACGGGGGCGTAGTTGCCGCTCAGGTAGGGATTCACAATGGGATCAGATGTTGTGCTCATATTGACACTGTCTAGCGGAAAAACTAGACAGTGTCAAGTGCTCTTCGTCTGAATCTCATACTCATCCGACCGCACCGCATACTTAACTGAGAGATAACTGAAAAGGAAGAGAACTGAAATGAATTGGCGCGAAGCAACTCAAACAGATATTCCGGCAATTTGCGTTACCTTTGCTCGATCGTTTTGGGAAGACCCTGTGGTGCGGTGGCTATTTCCTGACGATGATGAATTTCGCGACGGGAAAGTGATGGTGGATTTTCTCCGTCGCAATGTTGCTCATCGTGCCACATTGGTCACCCCTGATGTGGCGGCCTATGCAATGTGGATTCCACCTGGTCGCCCCGAGGTGGAGATTGAACCGACGTCTACCGAGATGCCGTCGCCAGAGTTGATGCAAAAGTTCATTGCGTTACGCAGCGCAATTGATACGCACACTCCACAAGAACATCACTGGTATCTCCAGATGGTGGGAACTCATCCGGATTGGCAACGACGCGGTCTTGCATCGCAGTTAATCAACGAAGGTCTGAATTGGGCACGACGCGACGGGGTAGCTGCATATCTTGAAACAGAGACCATCGAAAACGTTGCTTACTATCGCCATCTCGGTTTTGAAGTGCGCAGCGAATGGGATGTTGATGCAGGTGGGCCGCACATGTGGGGAATGTGGCACCCCGTTGCCTAACTAGCTGAGTCGCTCGGCAATAGCGATGTACAAAGGAATTCCGATGACAAGATTGAAGGGAAATGTCACTCCTAATGAAGCAGTGACATAGAGCCCAGGGCTTGCTTGCGGCAACGCAATACGTACGGCTGCAGGTGCGGCAATGTAGGACGCACTTGCCGAAAGGGTTGCAAGTATTGCAATGCCACCAGTGGATAGGCCAACAACGCTTCCGACGACTGCGCCAATACTTCCGTTGATTAACGGGATTGCAATTCCCAAGAGCAATATTTGAAATCCGGCTGAACGAATGTCGCGAAGTCGTTCAGCAGCAAGGACTCCCATCTCAATGAGGAACAGTGCAAGTGCGCCGGCAAAGAGTTGCACAAAGACGCCATCTGTCGGAAGTAAGCGTTCATTGCCCACCACTAACCCAATCAACATGCCCGCTACCAGAAAAGCAATGCTTCGGCCACGGATAACCTCGCTGAGGCCTTCCTTCCAATGCGCAGAAGAGCTTTCTTTTCGCGCAAGGAACAATGCAACGATGATGCCCACAATCTCAAGAATTGCAAGAAGTCCGGCCATGAATCCTTCATAGGAAATTTCTTGTGTTTCAAGGGAAGTAAGTACGACCGTAAAGGTCACTGCCGAGACTGATCCGTAGTGGGCAGCAAGTGCGGCAGAGTTTGTAATATCAACTTTTCCAAGCGCTCGAAAGAGTGCGAAGGCAATAAGTGGTGTGATGATTCCGAGCAGTACAGCTCCCAGCAGTGGTTTCCAAAGGTCTGTCATTGACGATTCGGCTAAGGAGCGACCACCTTTGAGGCCAATAGCTAGCAAGAGAAATGTGGACAAGATGGGATACATCGCCTCGGGAAGTCGAAGGTCAAACTTCAACAATGTGGCAACGAGTGCCACCACGAAAGCAACCACTGGTGCGGTAAGTAAATTGTCGGCGAGAGCAGATGCGATCATGGGCGTGATTTCTTTAGTAGGGGTGTAACGATTGCGCGGATGCTGTGTGTTGCTTCAAGCGGATGACGAAGAGGTAGGTCGAGATTGACTTCGTAGACATTGTTGCGTCCCACTTTGGAAACACGCACATATCCAGATTCAGACAACTCATGAACAATGCGGTGAACACTTCGTTCGCGAATTCCCACCAAGTCGGCAACTTCACTAAGGCGAATATCTGGTTGTTGAGAGATGCAAATCAATACGTGCGCATGATTTGAGAGAAATGTCCAATCAGGAATTTCTTCGCTTGCAGTATCAGCCATAGATTACATGTTACATAATACATGTAATTTGTGACAACTTTAGTGAAGTTTCTCTTGGTGACTACTTGCCGAATTCAGCTTCCGCTCTTTGACGCCATGCATCCAAGGTGCCATTTTTGATCGCCGCTACTGCAGCATCCACATCAAGGGACGTCACCAGGCCCTCGGCAAGTGCCTTCTCGATGTCACCACTCGCAAGGATGACGGCAGCAAGAAGAACACGTGACGGATTCGCATCACCAAACAACACACTCGTGGTTGTCGTGCTGCTGTTGTCATTGTTGT
>WLGS01000092.1 GCA_009703125.1 Actinomycetota bacterium | reverse complement strand
TTTAGCTCAGTTGGCTAGAGCATCTCCCTTACAAGGAGAGGGTCGGGGGTTCGAGTCCCTCAACGCCCACCATTTTGAAGGTCTTTTCGTCTTTTGGGCGATGTATCTGTGCTTCTGTACTGTTGTAGGAGGCGTATGAGTGGTCGTATTAGTGCTGTTTCCGCACCTTTCAAAGCGATGAGAAGCGTGGCTTCACGGACGGCACGCATCGCTCTTGTCGCATCATTGATGTTTGCCTTTGATATCGCATTTCCGGATCGCAACTGGACAATCTCTTCTAGTGAAGCATCAACATACACACTGACTTTCGACTCAAACGGGGGCTCTGCAGTGGAGCCAGTTTCGTGGACCGCAGGGGCAACGCTGACATTGCCCACTCCCACTCGTGCTGGATACACATTTAATGGATGGAGTACTCGCGCTGTGGGCTCCCAATTGGTATATCAAACGACGAACGCCAATCGGTCGGGAAACTCCATTGTGTACACGGCGGGTTTTGGGCGTGGTGGCAGCGATGCAGCTGCAGTTTTGACTAGCCAAGGGACAACTTTTGATCGTGTGCGATATCGCATGGAAGCGAACTACAGCGGTACCTTGCGTTTTGCGGACGTCGCATTTGATAAATGGAACGCAAATTTAACGCTCGCTCAATTGGCGGTTCCTGATCTCGCAGACTTGCGAGTCATCAAAACAAATGTAACCAATATGCATGTCCAGTCGAACTGGAATGCGGTTGCAGGGACGGCTACTGCAGTGACAAGTGGTTCAGGAAGACTCGGGCGTGTCGAATTCTGGCCATACAACTATGGTCCTGAAACGGGCGGTGTGACTCCTGCGGGAAATGGAAGTGTCTACGACAGTGATGACACTCATGCAGGTGCTTCAAATTATGGTTCCTTTCAAGTACACAACATCACTAACTCACACACTGTTTTTGCATGGAACAACCATTCCAATTCAGGTAATCCTGACATCGGATTTGGTAACTATCTCGGTAGTCATCCTGATTGGACTTTTGCCGGTAGAACCAATTTCGATCTCTCATCTTGGAAGATGCAAATATTCATTGGTGATCTCATGTTGGGTGGGTCGACTTACTCGCCCATGACGAATGCCTCGTTTACGCTTTTTGCACAATGGACCCCCAACACCTCAACGGTGTCATACAACTACAACAATGCAACCGGCGGTAATTCGGTAGCGAATGCGACCTTCACAACCGGTAACTCACCTCTCACCCTGCCGACGCCCACGCGAACAAATTTCGTATTTGAAGGATGGTATTCAGATTCTGGGTTCACAAACCTTGTGGGTGGTGGGGGAGCTCCATATTCACCCACTTCGTCGGGAACGCTTTTTGCGAAGTGGATGACAAACCAAGGAGCATTCTCTATTACTAATGCACCGACACAACTCGGATTCTCGAGAACCGTGACCTTGGGTGTGTCTGGTGGAAGTGGAACAGGTGGCGTTGTCTTTGCCACTACTTCACCCTCAGTGTGTTCGGTGAATGCGAATTCGGGCGTGGTGACAATGCTTGCATCATCTGGGACGTGCAGTATTGCGGCGACAAAAGCTGCGGATAATTCTTTCTATGCGACGTCTGCAAATGCTTCAATCACCGCAATAAAGGCCACTCAGACTGCGTTGTCAATCACCGGGGCAAACTCTGGTGTCTTTGGTTCCACACTCAACCTTGCTACCAGTGGTGGATCTACGAATGGCCAAGTGGCATGGTCTGCGGGGTCGTCAACAGCGTGCACCATTAGTTCGAGTGGAGTTGTATCCATTACCTCAGGAACCGGAACCTGCAGTGTCACAGCCACGATGGCCGGTTCCAATGATTATGAACCGGTATCGAGTGCATCGTTTGGTGTCAACATTTCAAAGGCGAATCAAACGGCGTTGACGATTGTTGATACCGAGGTGACATTTGGACAAACATTGTCATTGGTTGTTGCTGGCGGCTCGGGTACTGGTGCATTGACGTGGGAAGAAGTGTCGGGTACGTGCACGATTAGTGGGACGACCTTGACTGTGGGTAGCGCAGGTTCTGCCTGTGTGATTCGAGCACGGCGTGCAGGGGATAGTAACTACAACCTTAGAGTCTCAGCTGACACAACCATCAACGTTGTGCGTGCGAGTCAGTCGGGATTCTCAATCACTAACACGAACAGTTTCGTTACTGGTTCATCATTGAGTTTGAGTGCAACTGGTGGTCAAACTGGAGGAGTTGTGACATGGAGTGTGGTATCTGGCGTGTGCACACTTTCTGGAACCGCACTGTCTGCGTCGCGCGGTGGTGTGAGTTGCGTGGTTTCGGCGACCCGTGCTGGTAACACCAATTATCTTGCTATTACAGATTCCGTCACCATCACTGTGGACAAAATCGCACAGACACTTTCATTTCGTACCGCTGCTCCCACTCAAGCAATTGTCGGTGAGACCCATACCGTGGCGGTCGACAGCAGTGCCTTCTTGGCTGCATCCATAACAGTGACCAACCAATCTCAATCAGTGTGTTCCATCTCGGCCGGCGTTGTCACCTTCCTATCGGCTGGCAACTGTGTTGTGTCTGCAAGTCAGGCGGGAACGGATGTGTATGCATCCGCTGCCATTTCTCAAACAATTTCCGTAGTAACTGCACCACAGTCAACCTTGGCTCCTCAAGCTGGCTCTTCTTCTCCAAGTAATTCGATACCAGCTCCGGTGGTCAAGCCGGATACATCAAAGCCGTTACCTGTGGCGTCAACGATTGCTACAACTACGACAACCACGACTACCACCACAACAATCCCTGTAGATCCCACCCAGCCTCAGATGGGCGAGGATGGTCTTGTTCCTTCCTTAGAAGTCGGCGAGTCAACAGCATTCATTCGGGGCCAAGAAGTTGCGGTTTCGATTACCCAGATTGAAAATGCATTGCTTTTGACATTGCCAAATGATGTGCGTGTACGGATAGGTCGCGTCCAACCTTCCAGTGATTCTGTTTCGATAGCAGCCGATGGCGGACTGCGGATGTATCGCAATGACACGGTTGATGTCGATATTCAAGGTTTCGTTCCTGGGACTACCTACACGGTATTCATGTTCTCTGAACCACTGGAATTGGGTCGTGGAGTTACGGACGCAGAGGGTCAAGTTGCTCGAGTTGTGGGAATGCCGAAAGACGTCTCGTACGGCGACCACACACTTCAGATAGTCGGAGTGGGCCCAGATGGGGAAATTGTGTCCGTGTCGTTGGGCTTTGAAGTACTTGAACGTACGAGTAACACGTTCATTGTTGTGCTGTCCTTAGGGGCAGCAGTACTTCTGGCCTTACTCGGTGGGCGTCCAATCTTTACGCGACGCCGCCGTCAATCTCAAGCCTGATTGTTCTCAAACACATACCGTGTGAGCAGCACCAGATAGGAAGCGATGAATTGAGTAGATTTATCGAGTCTTACGTTAACAACTAAGAGATGACTGCTTTTTGTCGACGACGTCGTGCAGGGATTACGAGGGCCGCCAACATGGCCAAGACAAGAGGTGACGCGATGAGGATTGTGCCCACTGTGCCCACTCCGCCTTCACCGCCAACAACGATTCCCACAGCGAACACGGCTTTACTCTCATCTGCATCGGTGCCACTCAATACAACGCGATGTTCCCCGGCATCAATTCCCGGCGGTAGAGCGAACACACCAGAGGTGGTACCAGTTGGCGATACAGAGACAACGCCAAGCTTGGCAGGAGTTGAAAAAAGCCATACTTCAACGGAGGAGCTGGGATTAAAGCCGTTTGCCTCAAAGACCAACGAATCTCCCTCATTGAGTCGAATGTTTCCGTCGCTATCTAGTGACGCTGGTACACCTTCTGCGGTGCGACCTGAAATTGTTGCCGAAAACGCACCAGCTTCAATTACCAATTGATTGTTGCTACGTATCACTGTGGCGTCTATAGGGAGACCATCAACTGCAACAGATACTTCGCCTGGATCTGCGGCAGGTGCGGTGGGAATTGTGGTGGTGGTTGTAGTAGTAGTGGTTGTAGTCGTAGTGGAGTTGTTCGGTGTCGGTATGGCATTGACCGTAGGCGCCATAGATGGAGATGTTCTAGGCAAGGGAGTTTGGCCAACAGATGGGGCAGCGTTGTTGCTGACATTATTTGTAGAAGTTGGGATTGCTGAACCGGTTATTGTAGATGATGCATCGCGATGTCCCGATCGCGAAGCCGTCACGGTCACTGTTGCAACGGCACCTCCAGCGAGACTGGTCACGGTGACTACGTCTGCTGAGCGCGACACTGTCCCAGAAGTAGACGCCACACTCAATGTGTGAGATGTCAACGAACTTAGATTCGTGATGTTGAACACAAATCCATCCGCAGTTGATGTGGCTGTTCCGAGAGTGGGCGCAACAGAACTTGGAAGATTGGTGACCTTGGCGCTCGCAGTAGAGGTATCAACTTCGAACCCAGCCGAATTGGATGCCCGTACTTCAAACTTGATGTGCATGTCTATGTCGTCATCAGACAATGTGTATGTCAATCCAGTAGCTCCATTAATGGCGCTAAAGGAACCTGAAGGAGTTGAGCCACGCATCCAGCGATAGGTGTAACTAGTGGGTGACTGCGACCATGTTCCAGTTGACCCAGTCAATGTGCTTCCGAACTGAGTTGAGCCTGAGATAGACGGAGGCACTGATGACGATGGGGGAAGAGCTTGTCCTGGCCAGGAAAGAATAACCACGCCAGATCCGCCGGCACCGCCATAGAGACTCCAGCCCACAGCGCCACCGCCACCGCCACCGCCACCGGTATTGGGTAGAGCAGATTGACTCGCGGTTGCGCCACCACCTAGTCCCGGTGTTCCACTCCAGGTTTGACCTTGACTGTTGTCGCATGTGCCACCGCCGGCGCCACCGCCGCCATAGTGCCGTGATGTTCCACTGATATCGCTCGCAACTCCGTTGCCTCCGTCTCCACCATCGCGATATGCACCTGCTGTTCCTGAGGTACCACTTGCGCCACCGCCGCCGCCACCAGTTGCATCGCAACCTGCCTCGTGGCCATTTCCACCATGTGCACCGGACGAGCCAATGCCGCCTACCGTTGTAGATCCTCCTCCGCCGCCGCCAGTGAAACCAGGTTGTCCATCATTTGCATGTGGATTACCTCCGCGAGTGCCACCACCGCCACCGCCAAGCGCTGAGATAGTTGAAAAACTAGAAGTACCGCCGAGGCCGCCGGCATCATCCCAATTTGTGGGGCCAGGCGATGCCCCTGCTGCACCAACAGAAACTGAGACGGATGCGTTGGCTGCTACCGAAAACGACGCATTATGCACAACTTGGCCGCCGCCGCCTCCACCTCCGCCGTTTTGGCCGCCGCCGCCGCCACCGCCAACAACAAGTACTCGTACGGAGTTCATTCCGGCAGGAACTGTCCATGCATTGGACCCTGAGGTGAAGGTGAGCACGCAGTTCGCACCGACGCGTGTCAAAGAGGCTGTATTTGCGTTGCTGACGGTGGCGGTACATCCAGGCGCAGTCACTGTTGCCGCAGAGGCAGTGCCAACACCCAACATGGGGACCACAGCGATCGAAAACGTAAGTATTGACAAGACGGACATGATGGGAAGACGTCGCATGCGCATGTGGCAAATATAGTGTGAACAGACGAGGACTGCTAACAACGTATGAAGTCATCCTCATGCCTCAAACGGAAGAGGCATGAGGAAGTGAGTCTTATGAAACTCGGACGTTGATCGTGACTCTTCGAGCGGGCGTCTTTTTATACTTAGCTTGCGACAACGTGAGTCTGCATGTGGCGGCCTTTTTGGGTGCAATCAAATTGCCGGACTTAATTTTGCAGCCGCCGCTAGTTGTCCACTTAGCTGTTCCCTTACCACTCAACTTGATTAGTGAAGTCAGGGATTTACTCTTGCCTTTACGTAGCGTCTTGACGACCATTGCGGGCTTTGGAGCTTGGCCAACTTTGATAATGGGTGCCGAGTAGGTGATCTCCGGGAAATACACCTTCACTCCTAAGTCGGTGATGGTGAAGGTCGCTGCAACATTCGTGGCTGTGCCATCTTTGACAATGCTGGAGGTAAGTGCACTCTGTAGAGCAGCATCAGTCTTTTCAATCTGCCATTGCGCAAGCACACCATTTGGAATAAATGCCGCAGCATTTCCCTTATTGACTGTTTGGCCATCGGGCAAGAAATGCGGTGATGCAGTCTTAATCTGTATTGACTTGCTCTGGCCTTCTGTGACCACGCTAGGAAAATGGAAATACGTGGCGTTAGTGTTCACCCAGATAGGGGCAGGCACATCGGAGGCGGGAGAATTCACAAAAGTCTTGGAACGAGCCGTGAAAAGCAGTGGTTGAGCATCTGCGGTTTCCACATTGCAGACGACAAAATTCATGCTGGGTATTCCACAGCGATTGGACCAGGGGAGCAGGGGATTGTCGTTTTTCTCCGTATCGAAATCGATGGTTTGTGGTGCTGACTCAAGTGCGACTCGCACTGGTTTTCCAGTGAGCGTGAGTGTGAGATCTTGTCCATTGAGGGCAAAATTCATCTCACCTTGGTCGGCAACTAGAACGCTGTACTGCGGTAGGGCGGCAGTTTTGTATTTGATGGTCATCGTCACCTGTGAGGACGACGTGAGAACTCCGGAAAGGTCGAATTTTCCAGCATTACCGCTTTGATTTGTGGGACGTTTTCCAACTCCCCACGATTCTTCGTTCAATGTGTTGCCACTAGGAACATGCCATAGGAAAATGTTTGCTTCATATCCAGCATCTCGATTGGTGGCATCACGAGTCTTGTAGGAACCGACGCTTACTGTTGCCTTCAACTCTGATGGTGCGGGAGCTCCGTTGACTTGGATTGAATAACAAAAGTTCGTTGTAGATCCGGAACATTCATTGAGCAGCGCTGAACCGGCATCGGTTTCACCAGGGTTAGCGGACCAGCACGGTTTGTTGGAAAATCCCCCAGAACCAGATGCACATGCCGGGAGTTCTGTGGAAAAATCCGGGGCTGAAGATGCTTCAACCCTTGGCAAG
>WLGS01000091.1 GCA_009703125.1 Actinomycetota bacterium | reverse complement strand
ATGCCGCCACTACAAGCCCCACTGCGCCGACAGCGGGAGCAACAAGATCCCACCGTGGATTCTTTCGTCGTAATGTGGCCAGCGAGATCACTACAACAGCAATTGCTGATACATCTCGTACCGCTACAAAGTCCACCAAGAATCCCGCAGTTGCTGCCCCTGCGGCCAATGTTGCAAAAGAACCACGCAGCAGCCATCCGTAACCGGCACCAATGTCATGACGCCGCGTGGTGTACCACAGAAAGAAAAGTCCACCCACAGACCATTGCAAGAGAACTGTCGCCGCGTCTAGGGAAATCATCGGATGCCTAACAATCAACGACTGCAAGATTGTGGTCTGCGTTATTCATCGACACAGGACCATCGTGTGTGGCAACCACAATGTCTTCAAGACGCATACCCCATTTACCAGGTACATAGATTCCTGGTTCCACGCTGTATGCATGACCGTGCATAATCGCAGTTGTATTGCCCGCCACCATGTAGGGGTCTTCGTGCTCTTCCATGCCAATGCCGTGGCCTGTGCGATGCACAAAGTATTCGCCATATCCTGCATCATCAATAATGGAACGAGTGACTGCATCAACATGTTCACATGGCTTGCCAAGCACACCAGCGGCAACGCCAGCAGACTGCGCGCGCATTAAGACCTCGTATGCATCCAAGATTTCCTGTGTGGGTTCACCCACAAATACACAGCGGGTGATGTCACTGCAATAACCATTCATCGTTCCGCCAAAATCACACAGCACAATTTCGCCACGCTGAATCACGCGACTTCCTGGATGATGGTGAGGACTCGCAGCGTTCTCTCCCGCGGCAACAATCGCGAAGTTCACTTTTTGATGACCTTCGGCAATCAGACGTGCAGATAAATCTGCAGAAACTTCTGCTTCAGTGCGACCCACCAAGGGAATCTGTCCGGATTGCAGTTGTGCTGCCACACGATCGGCTGCTTGACCCGCCGCACGCAATGCTGCAACCTCTGCATCATCTTTGCGTGAGCGCAATGCTTCCATCACCACTACAGATCGCACATAATGAGCCTGTGGCCGAAACGCCAATAAGTCCACCAAGAAGCGCGACCACATTTGATCTCCGACAGCAATAGTGCGTGCATCGCCCAAGAGATCATGAGTGATCTGCACGGGGTCATCGGTTTCATTCCATGGAATCGAGCGAAACACATCTGACATCTCGTGCACACGCGGGGCTTCAAGTCGAGGAATCACCAAAGTGACCTCGCCATGCTTTGGCACTACCAACATGGTGAGACGTTCAAGCGGCATGGCGTGATAGCCCATGAGATAGGGCATGTCGTGACCTACCGAGAGAAGCAACGCATCAACTTGGGTACGCGTCATTTCCTCGCGTACACGAGCAAGGCGCGATAGATACACAGAAGGATCAGCAGTTTTCATCGTGTACCAATTCTGACAGGTACGGCATGCTCCGCCGATTCCCGAGCGTGATAACTCGACCGCGTAAGTGGACTTGATTCCACATGGCCAATCCCAAGTGACTCGCCCACTTTTTTGTACATATCAAAGATTGCAGGCTCTACCCAGCGTGCGACAGGAAGGTGATGAGTTGTCGGACGTAGATATTGACCGATTGTGACAATGTTGACACCCACTGCGGCCATGTCTGTAAGAACACCAATGATCTCTTCATCTGTTTCTCCCATCCCCACAATGAGACCTGACTTCACCGTCAGACCCGCTGCCTTTGCCCGAGATAACACAGACAGGCTGCGTGCATATCCCGCAGATGGACGCACTGCACGCTGCAGGCGGGGCACTGTTTCTACGTTGTGATTCAACACGTCAGGTCGCGCTTCGAGAACAATGTCGAGAGCAGCACTGCCGCGCGCATCAGATATCAAAGTCTCAATTTGTATAGACGAGTCTTGAGTACGAATTGCGCGAATGCAATCAGCAACATGGCTCATGCCTTCGTCGTCTAAATCGTCTCGAGCCACCATCGTAAGCACTGCAAACCGCAGCCCCATTCGTGACACAGCTTCGGCGATTCGAGCTGGCTCTTGCGCATCGGGCATCTCTGGCTTACGTGTATCCACTAAACAGAATCCACATGCTCGAGTGCATCGCTCACCCAACACCATGAACGTTGCAGTGCCGTCATTCCAACATTCCGAAAGATTTGGACAACCTGCTTCTTCGCACACAGTCACCAGGTTGAGGTCCCGCAACGTACGCTTCACAGCCATCACTTCTGGGCCATGTTGTACATGTGGTCGTAACCAATCTGGCTTACGTTCCGAAAGAGAAATGGAATCCTCAACGCCTGCTCGCGCAAGCCGGCCCAACATGCGAACGGGTTGACCAGGACCTTCGCCACGAGAAAACGCCGAGAGATCATCAGGTGTTTGTTTCCACGCCACATCTTGACGCTCTATCTGTGCACCACCCCAGGCGCGTGCACTGTGATGTGCAATCACATCAACAAAGTCAGCCATAGAGATCTGAATGCCTTCTGCATGCAAAGACGTGACTGGAAATTCTGCGATACCGCACGGAACTATGTGCGTAGACATGTATTCCAGATCTGTGGAGACATTGATGGCAAATCCGTGCATAGTTCGCCGGCGCGCAACACGAACACCAATGGCACAGATCTTGCGAGGTTGATCAGTGTGTACGTCAACCCATACACCCGGATACCCCTCAAATCGTCCCGCATTCACAAGACCTACCTCATGCAATGCATCAATGACTACTTGTTCCACCGTGTGGACATAGTGCACCGTATCTGCAGGACCATCACCGCCATGTTTGGAAGAAAGATTGACAATGGGATAGCCCACAAGTTGTCCAGGACCGTGATAGGTGATGTCACCGCCGCGCTTTACATGGACGAAATCTGCACCCACTTCTTCAGGCACGCAACGAAGATTGTTCTCCAAGTCGGCCGATGGTCCGTATGTGAACACATGCGGATGCTCCAGTAACAACAATTGATTAGTTGTGCCATGGCGAAACATGGCCTCTTGTACCGCAAGAGCCTCGCGGTACGGCACACGACCTAACCAGCGAACATGTAATGCACCTGAGTCACTCATGAATTCTTGAGTACTCATTTCGCATAGCCCTTTATAGCTCTGATGACCAGTCGCGTGTTTCTAGAATGTTTTTCACACGCACCAAGAAACCTGCTGCATATGCACCATCGAATGCGCGATGGTCCCACGCCATAGCGAGATTTCCTACAGGATGAATTGCGATGCTTTCGCCACCACCTGGAACTTCAATCACCACGGGCTTTTTCACGATGGCATCGGTGGACAAAATGGCCACTTGTGGCTGGTTGATGATGGGCATAGTCAGCACTGAGCCGGCAGAGCCATTGTTGGTGATGGTAAATGTTCCACCTGAAATTTCATCAGGAGTTACACGGCGAGTACGTGCACGATTCGCAAGGTCAAAAATCTCTCGAGCAATGGCGCGCAAACGCTTTGTCTCTGCATCACGCACCACAGGAACCAACAAACCTTGATAATCAAGATCTACGGCAACTCCAAGATCAATAAATCGATGCACAATCAAATCAGTCTCAGCGACCGATGCATTCATGTGTGGGAACTCACCCAATGCATCAACTACGGCACGCGTAATGAATGGCAAGTACGTCAGCGAGAAACCTTCAGATGCTTTGAACTCATCTTTGGCGCGCAAGCGGGTGATATCCACATTGGCAAAGTCAACTTCCACCACGCTAAAGGCATGAGGACTTACTGATTTGCTCGCAATCATGTGAGAGCCAGTGGCTTGACGAATTTTTGACAATGCCACAACTTCGTCGCGAGCACCAGCAACCGCGCGTGGCGCAGAAACTCGAGGAGCAGCAGTTGGTGCAGTGCTTGGTGCCGGAGGAACCGCAGATGGAGCTACTGCGCGTCCACTACCACTTTCAATCATTGCCACTACATCATCTCGAGTAATTCGTCCGCCAGGACCAGTGCCGGTAATGCGCGAGACATCAAGGCCGTTTTCAGAAATCAACTTGCGCACAACTGGAGAGAGCACTTGGCCTTGCGCAGACGCCGTGGGAACGGCAGCAGCAGGAACAGGTGCTGGAGCTGGAGCCGGTGCCGGTGTTGGTGCGGGAGCCGCAGCAGGTGCGGGTGGCGGAGTTGGTGCAGGAGCAGGTGCAGGTGCAGGTGCTGGAGCGGCTGCAGGAGCCGCTGCCGGTGCTGGCGCAGATCCCGCATCACCCACAACAGCAATCACAGTGCCGACAGCAACGGTGTCACCTTCTTGTACTCGAATCTCTGTCAAGACTCCCGCAATTGGAGAGGGAACTTCAGTGTCGACTTTGTCGGTAGATACCTCAAAGAGCGGTTCGTCCGCCGCAACTTGTTCACCAATTTTTTTGAACCATCGAGTAATGGTTCCTTCGGTCACAGTTTCACCAAGTTGAGGGAGTGTGATTTCAGCCATGAGTTGTTTTCCTTCTGGAACGAATTCTTATGCGTTGATGCTTCGGCCGGTCAAAGACATTGCGGTTTCCCCGAAAAGTTCTGAGAGGCTTGGATGTGGCTGCAAGAAGTGAGCAATCTCTTCAACATTTGCTTCCCAGTTCACAGCCAAGTATCCGCCCGAGAGTTGCTCGGTGACCCATGGGCCCACCATATGCACGCCCAAGACTTGTCCTGCTGTGCCATCTGCGTTCTTCTTCGCGATGATCTTGACCAAGCCGTCGGTCTCGCCCAAAATCTGTGCACGGCTATTTGCGCGGAATTGGTGCTTAGCAACAACCACGTCATAACCCGCTGCTCGTGCTGCTTCCTCGCCTGGGCCTGCCCATGCAACCTCAGGGCTGCAATAGATAGCCCACGGCACACGGTCGTAATCCACGGGAATCACTGTCTCACCGAGTACTTGCTTCACGGCCACGATGGCTTCGGCATAGGCAACGTGTGCAAGTTGTGGCGTATTAATAAGGTCACCAATAGCAAATACTTGCGGCACCGATGTGCGGCAGTACTCGTCGACTTCGACAAACCCGCGATCGCTCACTGCCACCGATGTCTGTGCAAGTCCGAGTTGATCAGCAAATGGTCGACGACCAATGGAGACAATGACCGCGTCGACCTCAAGTGATTCACCTTCACCAAATTGCACCACCGTGGAACCAGATCCCGTAGGCGTGTGTCCCGTCACTGCAACACCTGTCTTGATGTCAATCTTTTTTTTCTGAAATGAACGCACCACAACATTGGCAAGGTCGGCATCGAGACCAGGAAGAATCTTCGGAAGACCTTCAAGAATGGTGACCTGTGCGCCAAGGTCTGCAAACGTGGACGCAAACTCACAACCAATTGCACCGCCACCAATCACTGCAATGCGCGCAGGAATACGATCAAGCATCAACACTTCATCAGAGGTCATGATTGGGCCGCCAGGTTCAAAACCAGGAATCACTCGCGGCACGCTTCCGGCTGCCAAAATCACACTGCGGCCCACCACCTTGGTAGTTGCGCCGTCGTCGCCCACAACGGTGACCGAGTTGTCAGAGTTCAACGAACCCACACCCAACATGTAGGTCACCTTCTTTGATTTGGTGAGCCCCGTGAGACCCTTCACCAAACCATCCACAATCTTTTGCTTGCGTGCTTGGGCGACCGCAAAATCTGTGGTGCCCACGGTGACTGCGATACCAAAATCTGACGCGTGTTCTGCATGGCGACGTGCTGCTGCGGTCTCCAAAAAAGCTTTTGCAGGAATGCAACCACGGTTCAGACAGGTGCCACCGATGGTGTCTTTTTCAATAAGTGCCACATTGAGGCCAGCAGAAGCCCCGTAGAAGGCGGCGGCATAGCCACCAGGGCCACCACCGACAATGACGAGATCAAACTGGTCAGCCATGGGGTTTTCTCCAATCACATCGGCCACGACGCTGTGTCCGACACCTACACGGTAGCCGTTAGAACTATGGAGCCCACTGAGATTGGGCGCCTGCACGGATGTAGGCCACCGTGACTGATCCCTCACTGGGGGGAAATTCAACGACACACGTCCTTGCCTCCACAACATCGGTGGCGCGACAGGTCTCTGACTGTGGGTTCAACGGAAGCAGAACTTCGCCCCCCGCAAGAAGGCGCCAACCCTCGACGGGGTCGGCATCTTGCACACCTTGTGCCGAGATTGTGACTGCGGTCATCGATGCACTCTGCTCCACTTCCACAACAGACACCGTCATATCTGACAAGGTCTGCTCCACACCCAGCGCATGCACAATCAGCTCGGTGTCATCATTTGCCACTTGAAGGAGTTTGATACCGCCAGCCAACATGATGGCTAAACCACAGATAAGTGCGGTGAAAATGAGTTTTCGTGTGCTCATGCGTTGCTCAGACTAGGCGACAAAGGCCTCACTCCATCTTTTTTGGACGAGCGTCACCTCACGCAGTGGAACAAGAAAGCCACCTCTAGTGTTGGAACTGATATGAAAATTCTCATTACTGGCGCCTCTGGTCTGATTGGTCGCGCCTTGACAACAGAACTCAAGGCCCAAGGTCACACAGTTATTGCAGCAGTGCGTCGCGAGGCACGCCGCAATGACGAAGTGCAGTGGGACCCCGCAAATGGCGTTCTCTCCCCTTCTGCATTCGATGGCGTGGATGCCGTGGTGCATCTCGCAGGCGCAGGTATTGGCGACAAACGCTGGACTGACAGCTACAAGAAAGAAATTCTTGAGAGCCGAACGCTAAGCACTGCCCTTCTCGCGCGCACCATGGCCGCACTTGACAAGAAACCATCCGTGTTTTTGTCGGGATCGGCAATTGGTTACTACGGCGCAATGCAGGACGAAAAGCTCGATGAGACATCTGCTCTTGGTGAAGGCTTTTTGGCCGACATCTGTGCACAGTGGGAACAAGCTGCACAACCTGCAATAGATGCAGGGATTCGCACCGTGTACCTACGCACAGGAATAGTTCTCTCCACTCAAGGTGGTGCACTAAAGAAGCAGTTACCTCTTTTCAAACTCGGTCTTGGTGGTCGTTTCGGAAATGGCAAACAATGGCAGAGCTGGATCAGCATCACCGACGAGGTCAATGCCATCATTCATCTGCTGACGTCATCTATCTCTGGCCCCGTCAACCTCACTGCACCAGAGCCAGTCACCAACAAAGATTTCACCAGCACACTTGCATCTGTTGTGTCGCGTCCGGCAATTGTTCCCATTCCTTCATTTGGTCCAAAACTTCTTTTGGGTGAAGAACTTGCCAACGCATTGCTGTTTACAGGCCAACGTGTGATTCCTTCGGCACTCACTCGCGATGGATTTGTCTTTGCACACCAAACACTTGATGCTGCATT
>WLGS01000090.1 GCA_009703125.1 Actinomycetota bacterium | reverse complement strand
TCCTAGAAGAAGGGCAATAGACAAGGTGGTTGCTGGACGCATTGGTTGAACCTTACTTGGTGGAACGGAGGGTCACGGACGAGGTGGAAATCTCGCTATCGCCTTGAAAAACAAGTACTTCATCGCCTTCTTGGAGACGCAAGGATTCGGCGGCCGACCCACGATCGATCGCCAATGCAATCATCCCGTAGGAGTCCACCACGGCACCTATGGCACCGCCATCGATCTCAGCAAAGTGTGTGACGAGACGTGCACTGCGTACATCTTCCCCCATCACTAAACGAAAGACATCGCCCATGTGGGCAACATCCTCGGGTCCAATGTTGAGTTGGCAATTTCCAAACACATCAACCCATGCCACTTCACAGTGCAGACCTTCACCATGTACTGGATGATTTTCCTGCGTAGGGATAGGAACTAACCCGGGCATAAGCGAGGCAACATCAATCTCGCGGCCCACATCTTCTATCGCACCGCCGTTTGCCAAAAATGCCGCAACGGGTGCAAACACATCACGTCCTGCAAATGTGGCGCCATGGCTATGCAGATGTAATTCAGTGTTCGTCAATTCAAAAGAGCGTTCAGCTCCACCTGCAAGCGCAACTGCTGGTCCCAACAATCCATTATCAGGACCAAGAAAAATGCCACGACCTTGCGCAACTTCTACAGCAATTGCCCGTCGTGCAGATCCCACACTTGGGTCAACAATTGCGACAATCACACCATCTGGCACGTATTGGATTGCTCGTGCTAAGGCAAGTGAACCTCCACGAACATCGAATGGTTTCACACCATGTGTGAGGTCGATAACGCGCGCCATAGGTGCAATATCTGAAATCACACTTTTCACCACGCCCACGAATTCATCGTTCAATCCGTAATCGGTGAGCAACGAAATGTGATGAGTCATAGGTTCACGATATTGAGTGTGTGGGCACAGTTGTTACTGATTCTCAAGTTTGAAGAAAACGAAAGGGGCCGGTGCCAACCCCCCGACGGCACCGGCCCCTTCGGCGCAGCCCTTGCGGGGCGCGACTCCCATCGATGGTTTCCCATCTCTGGTGACCTGTGTCACAAAATGTACACCAAGGTCCACCAGAAAACGAAAATTTGCAGAAGAAATTTTCAGAAATTTTTACGACAATTCGCGAGTCATTTCGGCGCTGCGTAACGCTGCGGCCGACACGACTTTGTTCACTATTTCACTAATTCCCGCGCGCTCGAATTCAGCCAATCCTGCTGCTGTTGTCCCGTTAGGGCTAGTGACTTTGTGACGCAATTCGGCAGGCGAATCTTCTGATGCGTAAAGGAGCACACCTGATCCTCTGAAGAGCTGGCGCACGATGGCATCGGCAACATCGGGGGCAAGTCCATGCTCCACGCCCGAAGCCAACAGCGATTCAGCAAGACGAAAAACATACGCGGGACCGGATCCTGCAACTGCAGTGAACGCATCCATCTGATCTTCTGCGATACGTACCACCACACCCACTGCACGCAGCAGTGATTCAGCCCAAGCGATGTCTTCGTCTGTGCATGTTGCACCAGGACACACAGCAGTAATCCCCTCACCCACAAGTGCCGGTGTATTCGGCATCGCTCTGATGACAGCAGTAGTAGGCGACGACGCCTGTTGTAGTCGCGCTACAGAAATCCCTGCAGCAATAGACACAATGCGCGTCACTCCCAATGAGGCCAATTCGGTACATACCCCTGCCACATCTCCTGGCTTGACTGCAACGAGTGCCCCGTGGCCTGCAACGACAGTGGCACTAGTGCGCACACCATGAGTGGCCTCCAATTGAGCGCGTTTATCGTCATTGATTTCCACCACGGTGATGTCGCTGGGAGTCCAACCACCTGCAATGAGCCCACCCAACAATGCAGAACCCATGTTTCCGCCACCAATAAGAACCAGTCGAGCCTCGCGAGATGTCATAGGTGGAGACTAACGGCGAGTGCCAAAGCGAAAGCGGCTTCCCCGACCGCTTCGCTTCGACGAGGACCATGTGGATGCTGGTTCCACTGTCTGGGAAATGCCTGTGCGTGGGATTATTCGGCGAATCGACTTGCGAAGCCAATGCGAATAATGACTGGGAAAATTCGTTCCACCGCCGCATACAGCGTGCCAATAATTCGATCAAGCTCTTGCTCACGCAACAGCCCCAATGGCAATTCTCCACGCAAGAAGATTGCGTCCTCTATACCTATGGAGAAGTGAGCACCCGTCAATGTTTCATTACGACGAAGAAGATGTTCATAAAGCTGTTCTGCATTCTCTTCTGGTGCAGGCATCACGTAAGTCTCGTAGCGCAAAGTGCGTTGTCCCAGTGTGATCCATACGGTGGTGAATTCTTTCTCTTCACCGTGAAGACGCACATACCAACGGCGCTCGTCAGGTTCACCACGATCTATCGCAACAATCGCGTCATTGCGCTCTTTCATTGCATATAGCCAAGTGGAGATCTGAGTCTCTAGAGACTCCAGTTCATGAAGACCAAATAACTCGCTCATGAACTACTTGCACACCACTCGATCGCGGGATGTGAGATCTGAATATGTGCGGCGCAAACGCGCTGCCGCAAAGCCCCATGTGTAGTGACGTGCTCTTTCAGCGGCGGCCGCTGACATACGTTGCGCCACATGTGGGTCCGTCAAGATGGTGTCAATGTGGCGTGCAAATACATCGGGTTGACGGTCCGCAACCAAGTAACCCGTGCGGCCATGTTCCACAATGGTGAGCAATCCGCCCACAGCATTTGCAACAACGGGCGTCCCGCACGCTGCTGCTTCAAGGGCAACCAATCCAAAACTCTCACTTCGACTTGGTACAAGAACAACGTCGGCTGCGCGATAGTACGTGGACAAAATGTGGTGTGGCTGCGGTGGAACAAAACGCACCTGATCACCAAGGCCATGTTCATCAATCAATGCAGACACGCGATCCATTTCTGTGTGGCCTTCTTCGCCACTTGCACCACCCACAATGAGCAATGTCGCATCGCGTCGACCCAAAGCCGCTAGCGACTTCACTGCAACATCTACACCTTTAAGTGGTTGAATGCGGCCCACAAACAACAGCACTGGCCCACTCCCCAGTTCGAGTGCGCGACGTGCACCACCTTTGTCGCCGGGTGCAAAAAATGCATGCTCTACACCTGGTGCAACTATTTCTATTTTTCCTGGAGGATTTCCATAGAGATCCACAAACTGGCGTTCTTCCTCGGTACAACTCACACAAATCGCATCAGAACACCCAATGATCTCTGTTTCGGATTGTTCACGTAGTTGTGATTCTGGATCTCCACCCAAAGCCTTCACGCGCGCAAAGGTATGGAAAGTGCTCACTAGAGGCACGTCAAGTTCGTGCTTTAGCAAATGTCCACTGAGTCCGCTCAACCAATAGTTGGCATGCACAAGATCTGTGCCCCCATTGCCGGTGATGTGATCGAGAACTTTGTCAGTGAACTCAGGAACTACTCCAAAGAGTTCTCCCTTATTAAGATCAAAATCTCCGGCATCAATGTGCACCACTTTGTGGTTCGGCTCGATATGGATCTCGCGCGCCGCTTCACGACTTGTAGCTCGGGTGTAGGTGGTGCAGTCCACTCCTGCATGAGCCAATGCTGAGACAAGTTCGCGCACATACACATTCATTCCACCACCGTCTCCAACGCCGGGCTGAGCCAGCGGAGAGGTGTGAAGCGAGAGAACAGCGACACGTTGCATGCAGGTGTCAACCTATCTAGGGAGTTATTGATTCCCTTCAGTGGGCTCTACGGGCCCATTGGCAATAAGGAAGGAGCGATATACCGACAACAAACTTTGTTTTTGCTCTGCGCTGAGATACTCATCGGCGGTGACTGCTTCCACCACCGAGCTCACCTCAGGTGGTGTGCCATCGAGAATCCCTGCCCGCACATACAACGTCTCAGCGGAGATCTCTAATGCACGCGCAATTTGCTGCAAGATATCGGCTGAGGGTCGACGAATGCCTCGTTCAATTTGCGACAAGTACGGATTAGAGACGCCCGCTGCGCGTGCAAGATCACGAATACTTTTTTGTGCATTCTCACGCTGCAGACGAATGAACTCGCCCACGTCATGCAAGGCATCACCAGGAATCTTTGGCATCGTGGTTACGAATCCTTTACAACAGACCCTGCACCACTCTCGCGAACCTTCTTCACAAGTTCAGCGGTGAGCGCATCAATCTGATCAAACATTTCATGTCGCATCTGGGAACATGTTTTCTCAAACATCTCCAATGATCCGCCAAGTTCTTCTAATGACTTGTCATCAAGAGTGTCCATCATCTCGAAGGAGTAATGCTCACATACTTGATCAAGTTCCTTCACCAAATGGTGATCGGCAGGAACATTGGTCTCACGTGGAGGACGTGCACTTCCCCCACCGTGTTGTTGTCCAAAAACTTCAGCAAGTCGTTCCTCTAAGGATGCAGTAGGAAGATCAGTTCCTTGAGTGCGTCGACGCTGTTCATCCCGTACAAGATCAAGTCGACCTTGTGCCAAGCGACGTACAAAAGAAATCGCATCTTCTTCGGCTTGTAATGCTTGACGACGCGCGCGGATATCTGCCACTGATGATGGTGTGTTCTCTGACATCACATGCCTCCAGATACTGGCGGTAACACCGCTACCTCATCATTATTGTGCACCATGTGCTCACGGGGCACTTCTTCACCATTGACCCATACTTTGCTCATTTGGACCACCTCAGCAAAGGCAGGACCAAACATCACAATGGCGTTCTGCAATACCTCTTCTACCGTGGCGCCGTCGCATACCGCCTGAGATACCCCAGCGGCCTCACGAGCCTGAGCAAAGAGTCGTAATTGGGCCATACCGAGAGAGTATCGCTAGGACTTCAACTGCACAGAAGGTGCGCCATCGGCAAATTCGCCCACCACGGTCCAACCACCTTGTTGCACCAATTGGTGAGCTACCTGTGAGGGAACCGCTGCAAGAAGACCACCGGAGGTTTGTGGATCCATGCACAGCGCAACGGATGCATCATCTGTGTCAACAACAAGACGTTCGCCTACGTAATTGCGATTACGCGGATCGCCACCAGTTCTATGCCCTGCATCGGCAATGTCGCGTGCACCGTCATACAACGGCAACAACGAAGTATCAATGCGCAACACCACACCAGATCGATCTGCAATCTCCCAGCCATGGCCTGCTAATCCATACCCCGTCACATCGGTAACTGCGTGCACAAAATCAGCATGTTCTTTCAAAGACTCAGCAGCAGCGCGATTCAAGGTGCGCATGCCCGCGATTGCCACTTGCTTTTGCGCTTCTGTCCCTTGTGCAGTAACCAAACCAGTGCCTAATGGCTTAGACAAGACAGCCACATCGCCGGGCTGTGCACCAGCTTTTCTAAAAATGTGTTGTGGGTGCACTACACCTTGTACCGCTAGACCAAAGATGGGTTCAGGATTGCGAATGGTGTGGCCTCCTGCAATTGTTCCGCCTGCTTGGGACACTGTGTCTGATGCAGCAGCAAAAATTTCTGCAATCACTTCGCGCGGTAAGTGTTCAGGAAAAGCAGCAATGTTTACCGCAAGCACAACACGACCCCCCATGGCAAAAACATCACTACATGCATTCGCTGCTGCGATTGCGCCAAAGTCATAGGGGTTGTCCACCAATGGCGGGAAAAAATCAGTGGTGCTCACCAATGCCACGTCATCGGTGATCTTGTACACCGCTGCATCATCAAAAGGTGCAAGTCCCACCAATAGAGAGGAATCAAATCCGGTGGGTAACTCTGCGACCATGTCAGCCAGTAAAGATGCGCCCCATTTTGCAGCGCAGCCACCACATGATGTCCATTCGGTCAATTTGATGGCAGGCGCACTAGAAGACATAGACACGAAACTACTAGTTTGAATTCAATGTCCACTGAGCCCACACACCCACCTTCTGTGGATGCTCTTGCTCGCTCGTTGTCTAAAGATGTGCCCCTTCCCCATGCGTTACTCGTGGATTGCGCACGCCGAGCCATTCAATCCCACCCCACTGATGCTGTGAACACCGCTCATCAATACGCCCATGAGTTACACAGAAGCCTTTTGGTTGATGTGGTGAATGCAACCGGTGTTCTCTTGCACACAAATTTGGGACGTGCCCCTCTCCGCACATCAGAGACTTCACGGGCCAACAATGTGGAATTCAATATGTCCACCGGTGAACGCGGATCGCGCCACGATGCTGTGTCACAGTTAATCTCCACACTCACTGGAGCCGAAGCAGCAATTGTGGTGAACAACAATGCGGCAGCCGTGATGTTGGTACTGGCTGCATTGGCTCATGGTCGAGATGTTGCCGTCTCTCGAGGTGAGAGCGTGGAAATCGGTGGCAATTTTCGTATTCCCGACGTGATGGAACAATCTGGTGCACACCTTGTTGATGTGGGCACCACTAATCGCACACGACTCAGTGACTACACAAAAGCAATTGCATCATCACGCAACGACATCGCATTGTTGATGAAAATCCATCCCTCGAATTTTTCTATTGAAGGATTCACCGAAGACACCTCAGTGCGCGAGTTAGCAACGTGTGGTGTTCCTGTTGTCGCCGACATTGGGTCTGGACTACTCGACAACACATGTCCGTGGTTACAAGGGCATCTTCCACAAGTTCCCAAATGGTTGGCCAATGAGCCCGCTGCAACGCAGGCACTCATCGATGGTGCAGCACTAGTCACTTTCAGTGGCGACAAATTATTAGGTGGCCCACAATGTGGAATCATCGCGGGACGCAAAGATCTCGTAGAGATGTGTGCCGCACATCCGCTCATGCGCGCATTGCGACCAGGTAGCCACACCATGCAGATGCTGCAATCCACCTTGTTGTCATATTGCGCCCGCACCGTGTGTGAAGACGTTCCTTTCTGGTTCATGCTTACCCAAACCACTGCATCACTTCGCACACGTGCAGAATCAATAGTGCAGCGTGTAGGTCGAGGTGAAGTTGTTGCACTAGATGCACTTGTGGGTGCGGGATCTGCTCCTGGCACAACTGTTGAATCATTCGGCATTGCGATCAACGGTGATCACCGCGAGACCTTGCGAGGCCGTGCATTGCCTGTCATTGCGCGAGCATTCAATGGCACCACATTTATTGACCTGCGTAGCGTGCACCCCGATGATGACGCAATCATCGTGGAAGCACTACAACAACTTGCCTAATCATGGCAGTCATCGCAACTGCGGGTCATGTCGACCATGGAAAGTCTTCACTCATCCGCGCACTTACTGGCACTAACCCAGACCGACTCGCCGAAGAACAACGAAAAGGCATGACGATTGATTTGGGGTTTGCTCATGTGAGCACTGACTCTGGAACAATCCTGAGTTTCATTGATGTCCCAGGACACACCGATTTCATTCGCACCATGATCTCTGGGGTGAGTGGAGTAGATGTTGCACTCTTGG
>WLGS01000009.1 GCA_009703125.1 Actinomycetota bacterium | reverse complement strand
GATAGTGAAAACAGCAGTAATCAGGAATGCTCGCTGCAGAATCTTCACCTTTATATAGACACCCACAAGAAAGAGATAGTTCCATGGGGAATGTGTGACCTTGGTCTCTGCGAAATGGACCAGAATGCAGTATGTGCATTCATTGGAATGACTCATAGGAAGTATTCACGTCCTCGTGAATACATGTAACACTTCACCCATGGAACAAAATAAAACCCGTCGAGAGATGTTGGACGATTTAGTCGCTCAAGGAGTGTTATCCGAGACCACGGCAATTGACATTGAACATGCCCCTAAATGGTCGTTTTCCATTCGCGAACTCGTCTCGTATCTGGCATCCATCATCATCGCAGTGGGTGTCGTGCGTATCTTGGCGGTCGCATTTGAAGATGCATCAGAGGGCGTCATCAGTGCATCTCTCTATGTGTTGTCCGTAGGGACAGGCATTGCATCATGGAAACTGTCGTCGGGAAGCACAATCCGCAAACGATTTTCTGAAGTGTTGGAAGTTGGTTCACTTGGCTCGTTCATAGGAGCAACTGCCATCGTGCTCAACCAGATAGAGAATCTGGACAGTGAATGGGTGGGGGTGATTCTTTCCTCGGTAGCCGCTCTATGGGGGCTGTTTCGATGTAGAGACACAGTATTTGCGGGTACCACAATCTTCGTTGTTGCAATTCCCGCACTTGGGGGCTCGCTAGGAGCGTTGACGGATTCAGATAGCGCGTGGGTGATGTCAGTCTTCAACCTTGTTCCAGGAATCATCTTGTTGATTTTGGGGACACAAGCAATTGGTGTTCCTCTCTTGGCTCGGGCAAGCGGCGCTCTTTTCTATGTGATTGGCACCATGCCGCTAGGAGTTGATCTTTCAAATGGAAAATTCATTCCCATCGTGATGGGTTCGGCACTCTTCGTTGTGGGGTCACTGTTGCTTGCACCTGAGATGCTCATTGCCGGTGCATTTTTAATTGTTGCGGGAATTGTGATGTCCGTAGTGCGATGGGTGAGCAATGACATTGCTCAAGGACTCGTCATCATTGCTACAGGCTTGGCCATGCTCGGGATTTTGTCTTTGCAAATGAAGAGGGTGTTCAATCGACCAAAGACTGGAATACCAACTGCTTGAGTTGGCTGCGTAGTGGCCAAGTGCTTGATGGAAGCAGTTGGGTCATAATCATGTAGACAAGGTCTTCTTTAGGGTCAACTGTGAAGTTTGTGCTTGCAGCGCCACCCCAGCCAAAATCGCCTGCACTTCCGGGAATTTTGGCTTTCACAGGATCCACCGTGACACTTACGCCAAGCCCAAACCCGACGCCATCAAAGGTTGTTTCCGAGAACAATGGGCGACCATATGCAGTCAGATCTGCATTTCCGGGAAGATGATTTGACCCCATGAATTCCACCGTACGTGGGGACAGAATACGCACGCCGTTGAGTTCTCCACCACCGCGCAGCATTTCTGCAAACTTCAAATAATCAGAAGTAGTAGAGACAAGTCCGCCACCACCAAGATCGGCGATGGGTTTATTGAGTGCACCAGCGCCCATTGCATCGCTGCGGAGTCGTTTTTTATCTGCGGGGTTAGGCACATAAAGTGCTGCGAGGCGATCAGCTTTGTCGGATTCGCAATAAAAAGCAGTGTCATTCATGCCGAGTGGGCCAAAGATGCGCTTTTGCATGAATTCACCCAATGTCATTCCGGAGAGCACTTCCACCACGCGACCCAATACATCAATCGACATTGAATAGGCCCACTCGGTACCGGGCTGGAACATCAATGGCAAAGCAGCCAATGCATCGCAGATTTGTTCAAGGTTTGCGCCTTTGGGCGTTCCCCATTCAAATCCTGCATTGCGGTACATCTGATCAACTGGGTTGGCATAGACGAATCCGTATGTCATGCCAGAGGTGTGTGCAAAAAGTTGCCACATCTCCATGGGCTCTGTCACGGGTTCATATCGCGGCGCAGTGAGCGTTCCCGAGCGAAATACTTTCTGATTGCCAAATGATGGAATAAACCATTTCACTTGGTCGCGCATTTCAAACAGACCTTCTTCCCACAGCATGAGTGCTGCCACAGCACAAATGGGTTTAGTCATTGAATAGATGCGATAGATGGTGTCATCTGCAATGGGCTTGCCATTCTCTACATCGGCGTGTCCGTACATAGAGCTGTAGGCCAACTTTCCTGCACGAGAGACCGTGATGTGAAAACCAGGCAGCTTTCCGTTGTCGACGTACTTGGCGAAGTGAGTCTCAATGCGGGCGAGACGCTGTGGGTCCAGTCCTACTTCGGTGGGATCTACAGAAATTGCAAGGTTCGACATGAAAGAAGCGTATGTCTGAGGCGTGAGGCTCAAGGAGTTGGAGGAATTGGACCGTCGAATTGTCTTCGGGCCTATGCCTCTATTGAGAGTCGGACTTTCGCGCAAAGGAACGGAATGCAGCAAGTGCTCGAGGACCATACACAGTGCCTGGTCCACCGCTCATTGCAATTGCCACACCAATCGTTTCAGCGACTTCTGCCTCTGTGGCGTTGTGGATTGAAGCGCCTCGTGCATGGCTTGCAATGCAGCCATCGCAACGCACAGCAATGGAAACTGCAAGAGCAATAAGTTCCTTCGTTTTCTTATCAATCTCACCGTCTGCAAACGCGGCCTTATGTAACTCACCAAAGCCGTCATAGACACCCGGGATAAGCGCGCGTAGTTCGCGGCCCTCACCTGCGAGTTGCTTCAACAGGTCTCGTCCATGGTCGTGGGTGTGTTCACTCATATGTTCAGTCTCCCGTGTGGGAGCTCAAAAATCAATCGAACACTTGAAGAGCATCGTTATCGGCCACTGCACGCAGTGAGCGACCAAGCATTTCTTTGATGAGTTGTTGTCCACGCTCGTTTTGGTCTGCATATCCCTGGAAGGTAGTGACGCCATAGGTGACACAGAAACAAATAGTGATGAGATATTGGCGCCACATCTCGTCACGATCCACATTGATGCCATGTGACTCGAGACGATCGAGGTAGCCGTTAACTAGTTCGCGATCATGCCCCGCACGCACGTCGGAGGCAATTGATTGAGAGATGAAATACCCCACGTCGTAGATGCCGCTACCTGTACCGACTATTTGAAAGTCAATTGCAACAGGATCAGGACCATCGAACATCAAGTTGTCCGCGCGGTAGTCACCATGGCACATCGTTGTTGGTGTCATGAGGTTTTCTAACATCCAGGGGACTTTCTCGGCCCAGATTCCACCAATACGTGCTACTGATTCAGGCACAACATCCATACCGTGTTGTTCCACTGATGGCCATCCACCTTGCCAGAGCATCGGAAGAACTGCGTTGTATGTGGGGTTGTTCAGCGGTTGGAAATATGACGCCATGTCGTTGAGTGCGGGCTCATTCCACCATGATGCATGGAAATCGGCAAGGACATTGAGAAGCACCTTGGCATCATCAAGACCAACTCCTGTGAGTTGGTCAAGATTGCGATAGCCACTGATGTCCTCCATAGCAATCGTGAAGTCAGTGTTATCTCCAGAGATTGCCTGGCCGTAGCACTTTGCAGTTTTGAACGGTGCTTGTTCAGCGCATTCCGCATAGAACTTCAGCTCTCGAATATAGAGAACGAGCGCATCCGCAGTGAATCGTTGTGTCGCATCATCAGTGGGGTACTTGACCACAAAGGAGCGTGGAGCCTGCGTAGGCCCCGAATATGTAGGTGATACGCGCTGCAGAATGCTGAGAACGCCCACACCTTCTCCAATTCGCTCGGTAGATACAGAGGTCACCGAGTTGTGTGCTTCAAGGTCACCACTTCCTTTGAGTAGGCCCTCGACCCACTGCGGAGTGATGTGTGTTTCATTGCTGATCAGGCCAAGACCTGAACCGATGAGATCGACGATTGCCATATTGCCCCCTTGGTTGCGCATCCCCCGATGCGACTGTCATGAACATTAGTTGGCGAGAGAGTAAACGCAAATGGGCGGCACCTAATGTGGGTCTATGACGAAGTTGCGTGTGGGTGTCATTGGGACCGGGATGATGGGGTGTGAGCATCTCAAGAACCTCATGGGAATTGAGGATGCTGTCATTACGGCTTTTAGTGACCCGAATGAGGACCCTCGCCAATGGGCGCGTCTGACGCTGGGAGATCGAGCCGCAACCGCCCGAGAGTTTGTGCACCACCAGGATTTATTGTCTTCGGGACTAGTTGATGCGGTTGTGGTGGCATCCCCCAATTTCACGCATAAGTCAGTTCTTGACGATGTCTTTGATGCAGATATTCCAGTGTTGGTGGAAAAACCAATGTGCACCACTGTGGAGGACTGCATCTCGATTGTGGACGCACAAGCGGAGCGCAGCGCTCTGACTTGGGTAGGTCTTGAATATCGCTATATGGCTCCAATTGCAGAGCTCATCCAACAGACGAAGAATGGCGTAGTAGGCGATATGAAGATGATGTCCATTCGTGAACATCGTTTTCCTTTCTTGCAGAAGGTCGACAACTGGAATCGATTTTCTCGAAATACCGGTGGCACATTGGTAGAGAAGTGTTGCCACTTTTTCGATCTCATGAACGTGGTGATTGATGCCCGACCTATACGTGTGATGGCAAGTGGCGGGCAAGACGTGAATCATCTTGAGGAGTTTTATGACGGCGAGCGTTCCGACATTTTGGACAATGCGTTTGTCATTGTTGACTATGCAAATGGAGTGCGAGCCATGCTGGATCTTTCGATGTTTGCCGAAGGTTCTCGCCACGAACAAGAAATTGTCGTAGTGGGAAGTACTGGAAAAGTTGAAGCACAGATTCCCGGTGATGGTCAGATCTATGTAGGGGATCGATCAACCCGTCAGGTCGCCGAGATTCCCGTGGCAATATCTGACGACGTTGCACATGTGGGATTTCATTTCGGTGCAAGCTTTGTGGAGTGCCAGCGTTTTGTGGATGCTGTATTGCATAACCGCGCACCTGAAGTCTCGGTGGCAGATGGATTGTGGAGCGTAGTCATTGGCGCCGCCGCTCACCGTTCAATTGACCAAGGGCGTGCTGTTCAGATTTCTGAATTTGGACTATCGCCATCGATTTTGTGACGACGACATTTTTCTGAGCAATACAGAACGTTTTCCCAATCCTTAGCCCACTTACGCCGCCATTCAAACGGGCGACCACAACTGATGCAGATTCGTGGGGGATGTCCATTTTTTGTTTGAGCGACGCGGGTCACCACTTCATCGTAGGGGGCTTGATGTTCCTAGCGATACGGTGAGTACATGGGTGACATTGTCTTGCTGATCAACCTGTTGTCCACATGGACGATGGTGGGAGTCATTTGGTTTGTGCAGGTAGTGCATTATCCACTCTTGGCAGTGGTGCCAGTGGAAAGCGCAGCATCGGTGGCCGTGAATCATCAACGCCGTACTGGGTGGGTGGTTGGCGCCCCTATGGCCTTGGAGGGTGTGACTACCTTGGCTTTATTGGTTCTTGTTCCAAAAGGTGTGGCGTGGTTCGTGCCGTGGTTAGCAGGGGTTCCCTTAGCAGTAGCACTTGGTGCAACGATTTTTCTTTCAGTTCCACGACATGAACGCATGGCACGTGAACCTGATGCTCAAGTAGGAAAAGAATTGGTGTCCACAAATTGGGTGCGCACCATTGCATGGACTGTGCGAGGGCTCATTGTGGGTGGAATGGTTCTTGCAACATTGGCAGCTCGGTCATGAGTAAGAAATTCATCAGTGATGCACTCGACGCAGTAGTTGTGCCTGGATTTTCACGTGTGGGGTATCTATTACGTGCGCAACTGAGTCAATGGTCGTCTGTGTCGGAGATGAATCTTTCGGGTCGTGTAGTCGTGATTACTGGTCCCACTTCTGGTTTAGGTGCTGCCACTGCCCACATGTTGGCTCCCACTGGTGCACAGCTAGTTCTTGTGGCACGTAATCAAGGCAAGTGCGATGCATTTGCAGCAGAGCTTCACGCCGCAATTCCTCAATGCAATCCCGTTGTGGTGATTGCTGAAATGGGCGATCTTTCTTCAGTGGCTAGTGCATCACGGCAGATTCGCGAACAGTTTCCACGTGTAGACGTGCTTGTGCACAACGCTGGTGCACTTTTGCAAGAACGAGCTGTGTCTCCGCAAGGTATTGAACAAACCATTGCATCGCATGTATTGGGTCCACATCTCATGACCACAATGTTGCGCGATGTGTTACGTGCTGCCAATGGGCGAGTGGTCACTGTGTCCTCGGGCGGAATGTATTCAACGCCACTTCCACAGATTCACAATGGTGACTCACTTGAAATGCCAGAAGCGGAATATAACGGGACGCGCCAATATGCAATTGCAAAGCGCGCTCAAGTCACACTGAATGAATTGTGGGCGCACAAAGAACCCAACATCGAGTTCGTGGCAATGCACCCTGGATGGGCCGACACTCCTGGTGTTCAGGAATCGATTCCATTGTTCCGTACGTTGACTAAACCCATATTGCGTACCTCACAACAAGGTGCCGACACCATTGCGTGGCTTGCGGCAGTACGCCCACTTCCACAGACAAGTGGCACTTTTTGGTCAGATCGCGAAGTGCGTTCTGTGCACAAGACACCTATGACGCGTCGTGCAGATACAGAGTCTGCGCGAGATGCACTATGGACGTGGTGTAACGACGCGATTCAACCCTTTGTGGCGTAGAGCTTCTATTGACGTGCCAAGGCGGCGCGTTGTTCGCCTTCTGGGTCACGATACGCACGACCAATCGCATCGATAATCACGCGATGGAGAACTCCTTCGGGCATCTCGAACTTGCCTGGGAGATCAGATGAAATAGAACCCATACGTTGGTAACCCACTGAGAACGGATCTACGCCGTAGGTGAGTGGAGTCGTAATGGGGATGTTGCCACTACCCATCGGGACATCTCCGTAATACAAATTCATCTCACCGCGGAAACGACCTGTCGCATTAAAGACCGCACGCACAAGAATGTCGCCGGCGGGAAGTTCTTCACTTGCAGACACTGTGGTGGCAATGGATCCAAGAAAGTTATGCACGTAGTGAAGGCGTCTTCCCTTGATGTAGAGGGCGTATCCACCTGCATGGCCACCATGACACACAATGATGCCGTCACAGTCGGCGTCTGGGGTAATGGTGAGTTCTGCATTGATATGGAATGAGCGATTACGCAAGTTAGGTGCAGTGGTCTCGGGGATTGATGCGATGCCGTGGTGGTACACATAGCGCTGTCTCATCCAGCGCTTGTCGCCGAATCTTCCAGGGGTGTTATTGAGAGGCAGCACCTGATTCTTTTCTGCCTCTTGCCACCACAGTTTCTTCATCTCTTCCAATTTCTCAGGAAACTTAGACGCAACGTCATGGCACTCTGAGAAATCTTCGGCAACGTGGTACAGCTCCCATACATCTTCTTCAAACGAACGTGTAGATATTTGTCGATCTTCGTAGTTCGACATCATGGGTGGGTGGTAGACAACCGCTTTCCATCCATCATGATAAATCGCACGTGAGCCCATCATTTCGTAGTACTGCGTGTGGTGTCGCTGTGGTGCTGCGGCGTCATTAAAGGTGTACGCAAAACTTGTTCCCTCAATAGGGCTTTGAGTAACTCCCTTTATTTCATTGGGCATGTTGATACCAATGAGTTCAAGAAGAGTAGGCGTGAGGTCGATTGCATGCACATACTGCCGGCGAGTTTGTCCAGGTGTTCCCAGGCCAGCAGGCCAATGCACAATCATCGGGTCACACACGCCACCTTCGTGAGTGTCGCGTTTAAATCTCTTGAGAGGAGTATTACCCGCCCATGCCCAACCCCACGGATAGTGGTTGTTCGAATGTTGTGTTCCGATGTCATCGATGTGTTTGAGATTCTCCTCGAGACTTTCTGGCACAAAGTTGTAGAAGTACTTTTCGTTATGGCTTCCTGTGGGGCCACCTTCGGCAGATGCACCGTTGTCGCTCATAATGACAACAATCGTGTTATCGAGTTCGCCCAATGAATCAATGAACTGCAAGAGGCGACCCACTTGTTCGTCAGTGTGGGTCATAAAACCTGCGAAGGCTTCCATCAATCGGGTGTAGAGACGTCGTTGATCGTCACTGAGTGTGTCCCATGCAGGAACCCATGAAGGGCGCTCAGATAATTCGGTGCCCTCGGGCAATAAGCCACTGTCCACTTGTCGGGCGAAGACTTCCTCACGCCACGCATCCCATCCTTTGTCGAACTTGCCTTTGTAGGCATCGATGTATTTCTTTGGAGCCTGATGAGGTGCATGACATGCTCCAGGTGCGTAGTACATAAAGAAAGGTTTGACCGGTGAGAACGCACGCAAATCTTTGATGTATTGAATGGCGCGATCAGTCATATCTTCAGTGATGTGGTAACCCTCTTCAGGAGTCTTTGGTGGTTCCACTTGATGATTGTCGTGAATGAGGTCTGGATGATATTGGTCGGTTTCGCCAGCGAGGAATCCGTAGAAGCGATCAAATCCCTTACTTAGCGGCCAATGAGTACGTGGACCACCATCGTTGTTTTCGTATGCAGGGGCCAAGTGCCATTTGCCTAATGCAAAAGTTGCATAGCCATTCATATTCAGTACTTCAGAGAGAAAGCCGTTCTCAGGTGGAATGTTTGCGTCGTAGCCAGGGAATCCCTGTGCAAACTCCACAACACATGCCATGCCAGACGCGTGGTGATTTCGACCGGTGAGCAAGCATGCGCGAGTGGGTGAACATAACGCTGTGGTGTGGTAATTGGAGTAACGAAGACCCTTTGCTGCAAGCCGGTCGAATGTGGGTGTATCAAGGTCTGAGCCATAGCAACCGAACTGGGCGTAACCCACGTCATCTAGCAACACAACAACAACATTGGGTGCGTCTTCACGTGGTGTCTGAAGAGGTGGCCACCAAGAGTCAGAGTCCTCTATGTAACGGCCAACTTTGCCTTGGAAATCCTTATTCAGACCCATCGTGTTTCCCCCGTGTGAAGTTGTAGTTCAACCTAGTTCGCATGGCACATGGCCATTGCGAGTACAGCGTATTTAACCCTTGCGAAGCAAGGGGTGACTGTTCTTACTCAGCAACACAGCGATTTGTTGTGGTGCCGATTCCGTCGATGGTGGAGACCAATACATCTCCTGGTTTAAGAAACACTGACGGCTTGCGTGACACGCCTACTCCGCCGGGAGTACCGGTGAAGATGACATCACCAGGGAGCAATTGAACGATTCCGGAGAGGTAGGCGATGATGTCAGAGACATTGAAGATCAGATCATCGGTTGACGTATCTTGCACTATTTCACCGTTGAGTGTGCAGGTCATATGCAACGCATCACGCTGAGGCAGATCAGCTGCATCAATGAGCCATGGACCAAAAGGTGAATAGTTTTTGCGACTCTTCCCCAAACTGAACTGTGGGGGTTGGCTCGCAAATTGCAATGCACGATCGGAGATGTCTTGTCCGACTGCAATGCCAGCAACGTGGTCCCAGGCTTTGTTCGTTGCAATATTGCGTCCGCCATCAGCAATCACCACTACAAGTTCCACTTCCCAGTCAATGGAGGAACCCACGAGGGGAATGTCGGCATTTCCGTGAGCAATAGACGACGAGTATTTCGTAAACGTCAATGGCGTGGTGGGAATAGGGAGGCCACTTTCCTCAGCGTGTGAACGGTAGTTCAAACCAATGCCGAATACTTGTGTTGGCCAAGGAGACGGCGCATCCAAGCTGTTTATGTCGCAGATATCGCCAGGGTTGTCGGACAGCGTTGCGGCAAATGCACGGAGTTCTTTCCATCGTCGAAATGCGTCAATGGGTTCAGAGGAGAACTTGCCATTACTTGCAGTTTCGAGATCTACCAATCGATTCTCAGACCCGACGACGAGTTGTGCGCGGCCATTTCGTGAGGCGAAACGAAGTGTCATGAAAGGCACTATAGTCCTGTTTAGTCAGTTGTCTAACCAAGGAGAAGCCATGAGTTCGCCCGTCAAATTGGCCCATATCGTTCTGAAGACATCCCAATTCACCGAGATGGTCTCGTGGTGGAAAGAGTTTTTGGAAGGTGAAGCCCGACATGAGAATGACTTCATCTCTTTCATTTCCTATGACGACGAACACCATCGCATTGCGATTGTGAATTTCCCGAATTTGGAAGAGCGCGCAGCTAACGCTCGCGGCCTAGAGCACTTTGCATTTACCTATGACACTCTTGACGATCTTTTTGCACAATACGAACGCATGAAGGCAAAGGGCTGTGCGCCGTATTGGATGATTAACCATGGGATGACCTTGTCGGCGTACTACCGAGATCCAGATGGCAACCAGGTGGAAACCCAATTTGATGCCATGACTATGGATGAGGCAGATGCATTCATGGCTGGTCCATTGTTTGCTGCTAACCCCATTGGTGTCAATGTGGATTTTGACGATCTTGTATCTCGGTATCGCAAAGGCGAAAGCGTTGTGTCTGTGACCGACTATGCAACAGCGGGATAGATCTTGATGCAAAAAACTGAAAGGTCACCATCTCGAGCGCGAGCAACATCGGAAGAAAAACTCATTGATGCAGCAGCAGATCTGCTTGGTGAGGTAGGTCCTCGCGCGATGAGTGTGCGCGCCATTGCACACCGTGCAGGCGTGAATCACGGTCTTGTGCATCATTACTTTGCAGGTAAGGAAGGTCTCCTGCGTGCCGCGATGTTAAGGCTGGTACATGAGCATGCTGAGTTTGCCAAAGAACAATCAGGTGGAGGCCCAGTGCCAGCACCGCTAACGCTTAAGGATGACCAACGATATCTACGTGCAGTTGTTCGTTCTGTTCTGGATGGCGAGATGGAACTTGCTCAGATGGAACTCACTGCTGGGGTGTCAGTACCTCGTAGTGCTTTGCAACATGTTGTAGATAACCGTCAATTGTCGTCAGCCGATTCTGAGATAAAGGCAATGGTGACCATCGCGATGGCAATGGAGATGGGGTGGGCTGCACTTGAGCCTTTTCTTTTTGCTGTTGCAGAAGTAAGCGACGAACAGGAAAAAGAACTTGTGCGTGAGTTTGCCCGTAAATTCGGCAGAGGATTTGTCGAGAAAAATCTCCATGAACTTTCTAAGTTTGCTACTACTGTAAGAAACGATGTCCGATGAAAAGCCTTCGTTTCAGGTGCGACCTGAGTTGAAAGAAAAGCACGACTGCATGTCGTGTGGGTCACCTTTTGCTACAGCGTGGAGTACCACCGAAGGTCGCGCATGGCTATGTCGTGAGTGTGCAAATCTTCATGGACTTGGGTGTCCTTAGAACATTGTCTAAGCCAGTACTCGTCGCAAGCCTTTTGTTGCAGCATTTCCCACTTTGTTAAACACTGCACCGAGTACGAGATTCATTGGAGCCACAATCCAATTGGCGGTCAAGATTGCGTCATAGGTGACATCGCAACCAGTTGCAGTGGGAACTACAGTGACGCGATCAATAGAGGTGAACAACGTGTTGCGACCTTTCACCAAAATGTTGGTGTGTTCATCGAACTCCACTGTTTTATAGCGAAGAACTGATGGCTTACCACCCATGCCGCGCACGGTGATATCAAACACGGTGTTGAGGCCTGGGCCATTTCCTTCAATTTGTTCAACCTTGATGATGTTGCGGTCCCATTCGGAGAAGTTGCGCAAATCAGCCATGTAGGCGAACGCCTCCGCTGGTGTCTTGGAACTGGGGATTGTCGTCACGTAACGAGCCATTGTTTTTCTCCTGGCGTGTGTGGCTGTAGCGCCACCACAACACAGTACCTACCACAATGGGCAAGAACCATGTGAGGAAGCGATAGAGAATTGTTGTACCTGTTGCATCAAGAGTGGAAAGGCCTGCATTCTCCAATAGGGCAATGAGGCCAAGTTCGGCAATGCCGATACCTCCTGGGATCGGAGAGAGTGCAACGAGTACGCGGATGAGAGAAAAGGCAATCAGACATTCCACAAAGCTCAGTCCGGTAGCACCGAATAGTTGAGCAGATGTCCATAGGGCCAGAAGGCTTGCAAGCAATGTGGAACTTGAGCTCGCAATGATCATGAGACCACGGGTACGTATGAGATGTACCAGTGAGAGGCGTAGTTCGTCGGTGAATTTTTGTGGTGTGGTGCGTTCAGCGAGTTTTCTGGTGCGCCAAAAACGCGCGGGAAGCTTTTTCAGAATCAGTGAACGAAGTACGCGACCCACATGGCCAACTTTGGATAATACAAATGGCCATCGAAGTGCAATCCACCAGAACATCGCCGATGTGGAGACCAAGACCACACCTGCCCACAGCGCGATGGTTTCCACTGTGTTGGTATTGCCTGATATGAACGGCCAAATAAGAACGATGATGGGTAAGCCCCATGTTGTGAAAGAGGGAACGACTGCCGTGGCGACGATGGAAGTTGCAATTGTCTGGCTCGTGAGTCCCCACTTCGTAAACATGTGGATGCGCATCGCGGTACCGATGGGGCCACCACCAACTGCAATGCCGTATCCCGCAGCTAGTGCAGTTTGATCTGCAGTGATTGCCTGTCGAAGAGTTATTCCTGGTGAACAGGAACGGAGAAAGAGTGCGCGTGCCACAATGACTGCGCCACCTGCACCCAATAAAGGAATGAATCCCCAAAGTGGGATCTCGGCCAGACGGCTGAAAATGTCGCGCAACAGATCGCGTTGAAAGACACTCAAAGTGACAATGATGGCCACAGTGATGAGTGAAGGAATAAAGCGCCGCATGTGTATGTGACGGTAGCGGTGCAGGGCGCAGTTGCTACGGGAAAAGCGAGACGTAGTGTGTGACCTGTGATGGATACATGCCCCGAACCAGTGACACGAGCGGTGATGGTGCAGCAATGGCAAGACTTGTCCTACATCCACTGGCGCTATGACCCGCAAGAGGTGAAAGCGTTATTGCCACCAGGTGTAGAAGTGGACACATTCGATGGTTCTGCATGGGTCGGCCTCATCCCATTTTCTATGCGCAACATTGGCATTCCACATCTGCCACCAGTTCCATACTTTGGATCATTTCCAGAAGTGAATGTTCGCACATATGTGAAGTGCAATGGAGTTCCAGGTGTGTGGTTTTTTTCTTTGGATGTGAATCGCTTTCTTCCCGCTCTTGTTGCACGTACTACGTATCTGTTGCCGTACTGCTGGGGAACAGCAGAGAACAGTCGTCATGGCAACAGCATCAATGCTCATGTGCAGCGGCGCTGGCCAAGTGGCGCATCAACATCGCTGAGTCTAAAGATTGGTGAACGGATTGAAGACCCTGATGACCTATCGGTTTTTCTCTCAGCCCGTTGGGGTTTGTATTCAAAAGGGTTTCGCGATGGTGTGCGCTATGCGCCAGTTGACCATGAAACATGGCCGCTGTACTCGGCAGAATTGGTGTCACTTCATGACACGTTGGTTATTGCTTCGGGTCTCTCTACACCACAAGGCACTCCACATGTGATGTTCTCACCAGGTGTATCTGTGCGTGTCGGGTTACCACGCAAGGTGTATCTGCGCTAACTAACGCCTACGTGGGCGTGCGGCCGGCATCCAATTTTCACCTGCAGTGGTGTTTATCTCCTCAACAAAGCGTTGTCCTACTTGTTCGATGAGATCTAAGAACTTCAATGTGTTGTGTTCACCAAACATTTCCCACACTGATTCACACAGTTGCTCAGTTCTGTCTTCAATCTTTTGGCGGTAATCGACGCCTGCATCATTCACGACACCATCTGTGACAAAGCCTCGTTCTGCGAGATTGGCGAGCGCAACATTGATCTCTGTGTCGTCTGCGCCACGGCTACGAGGAATCCACTGTGTGGGGTAGCCCATCCATGCATCATGTAATAGCCCTGCCTCAACCAGCCCGATGTCATCGGCGACTAGTAGAGCAAAGTGCGTATCGCCACGCCATTCACGAATGGTGTTGAGAGCATTCCATGCAGACAACGTCGGATGAGAAGCACGAGGCCAAGATTTGTGCGCAGCGAAAAGTACGCGTCCCGATGCAGGTAATGCATCTACGGTCCTCCACAGATCTTCTGCAAGTTCACCAAGCGGTACAACTATCTCTGGAGTCAGGCGTTGTAATCCTGAGAGAACTGCTGCATCGCGTGCATCAGTGACGTCGGTCCATTTCGCAATATGTGGTTCAGCATGTTGCAGTGAGAACTGAATGAATTCGCGCTTGATTGTGTAGAAGGCCGCAAAGACCGCTTCGCTACCTGCAGCTGCTAAGGGCGCAGCACGGTTTGTGATGTAGTGACCCATTCCCTCGGGCACTCCGAGTGCGGCCAGGTTTTCCTTGGCAGTGGGATCCCAAAAGATCCACCCAATGAGTTGGTGAGAGGCAAGAGATGCACGTTGTGCGAGATTGCGCCAGTTAGTCATATGTTCTTCACGCTAGTGGTGAAGAAGTTTCTCGTTTACGAGTGGAGCATATTCTGAGAGCCAACAATGCCAGTGAGGGCATTGTGGATCTCATCAGTTCCATGGTGTGCTACATCGTCAAAGCGGCTGAGATACGTCACTGACACTTCGCCATTTTCAACTGCGCCGCCATCGGTATGAGGTGCCATTTGCGTTGTACCGCCATAGGTCATGCGCACGTAATAGGAATCTTCGTAGCCTTCTTTTGCTTCCATCTCTGCGCGCGCCATTGCCTGGGGAACAATGTGGCCTACTGATGTGCGACGCCAACCTTTTAACTCTTCAATTTCAAGGTTGGGGACATTCACATTCAGCACGATGGGCTCTGCTGGCTTGTTTGCAATGAATCCATCAACAACCGTTGCGGCAATAGCGGCAGCTGTGTGCCACTTCTGACCTTTCACCGCGTCATCCCATCCTTGACCTTCCACGCCAAAACCGATGACTGCTTGGCTTACTGCGATACCACTAATGCCACCATTGCGTGCGGTTATGGCTGCGCCCACTGTTCCCGAGTGATACACAGCACGACCGACATTTGCGCCGGGATTGATTCCCGACACCACAAGATCAAAAGGATCTCCATAGAGGCCAAGTCGCGCAAAGAACACACACAACGCAGGTGGACCTGAGACTGCCCATGCTGTGTCAATGCCTTCGATCTGTCTTTTGTGTACTTCGGGCTGGATGAGGTGAAGTGCACCAATTGCTGCACCGGCGCCTGAGTATTCCTGGTCGGGTGCGGCCACTACAACTTCACCAAAGGGTCGCATCGCACGAGCAAGGACATGAAGACCCACTGAATCAATTCCGTCATCGTTGGTTACAAGTATCCGCATGGCTCTTATCTTGGCTCATTGAAGTGAACTTGTCGTGACGGGAACGCGACTTGAAGATTTCGGTCCGCTAAGAATGCGAGAAATACGCGGTGATACCGTACAAATGCAGCACTGCAAAGGGGGAACAAGTGGATGCTTCACGCGACGAGGTGCTCAAGTCGGCCCAAATTGATGCAGAGAAATTGCGTGAGAAGTATCGCCTAGAGCGCGATAAGCGTGTGCGAACAGACGGCAATGAGCAGTACGTCGAGATCTCAGGAGAATTCTCTCGCTTCCTTGATGATCCCTATGTGGATGAGTTGACGCGTGACCCGATTGTTCGTGATGTGGACATGGTTGTTGTGGGAGGCGGATTCGGTGGCTTATTGATTGGCGCTCGTCTCCACGAGAAGGGCGTTGAAGATTTCCTCATCATTGAAAAAGGTGGTGACTTTGGTGGGACGTGGTACTGGAACAGGTATCCAGGTGCTGCATGCGATGTGGAGTCCTACATTTATCTTCCGCTGTTGGAAGAGACAGGGTTTATGCCTGCATCGAAGTACACACCCGCTCCAGAAATTCTGGCGCATTGTCGACGTATTGCGGAACACTTTGATCTCTATCGACGTGCAGTGCTGCAAACCGAAGTCACCGAGGTGCGATGGCATGAAGACAGTCGACGATGGGTCGTACAAACCAATCGCGGTGATGAGATTCGTGCTCGGTTTATTTCAATGGCCAACGGCCCTCTTCATAAACCAAAACTTCCAGGTATCGAAGGAATTGAATCTTTTGAAGGTCATTCGTTTCACACAAGTAGGTGGGATTACGACTACACAGGCGGCACTAGCGAAGGTGGCCTTGATCGAATTGCGGACAAGCGCATAGGAATTATTGGTACCGGCGCAACAGCAGTGCAGTGCGTTCCACATTTGGGTGCAGGTGCTGAGCATTTGTTTGTGTTTCAACGAACTCCATCTTCTATAGATGTGCGCAACAATCGATCTACGGATCCTGAATGGGCAGCATCGTTAGAACCTGGTTGGCAACGTCGTCGTAATGAGAACTTTACGAATCTCACATCTGGTGTGTTTGACACCGAAGATCTTGTGGATGATGGTTGGACAGAAATCATCGCAAACCTGATGTTGCGTGCACGAAAAGAAGGTGGCCTTGGCGCAAACCCTGCCGAGATTGGCCAGATTGTGGAACTTGCTGACTTTGAAAAGATGAACCAAGTGCGTTCACGAGTTGATGAGATTGTGCGTGATCCCAAAACCGCAGAGTCTTTAAAGCCGTGGTATCGACAGTTCTGCAAGCGACCCTGCTTTCATGATGATTATTTGCCTACGTTTAATCGAGACAATGTGACCTTGGTAGATACCGAAGGGCGTGGCGTGGAACGCATCACGCCTCGTGGTGTGGTGGCAAATGGTGTTGAATACGAACTTGACTGTTTGATCTTTGCTACAGGATTTGAAGTGGGAACTGATTACTCACGACGTGCTGGCTATCAGGTATATGGAACAGACGGACTGACACTTTCTGAAAAGTGGGCCGATGGTGTAGAGACTTTCCACGGGTTCTTTACTCGTCAGTTCCCTAACTGTTTTATTGTGTCCACCGCGCAGTCTGGGTTCTCTGTGAATTTTCCTCATATGTTGAATGAGCAGTCCATTCACATTGCATTTGTGGTGTCTGAACTCTTGGAAGCTGGCATGACCAGGGTTGAAACCACTGACGTTGCCGAGGCCGAGTGGGTGAATACCATCAAGGCGCATTCCACAATGAATCTCAAGTTCCTTGAAGCATGTACGCCCGGTTACTACAACAACGAAGGACGACCAGCCGAAAGAGCGGCGCAAAATGGAAGCTACGGACGTGGGCCTGTTGCTTTTGCACGACTGCTTGAATCGTGGCGTGAATCTGGACAAATGGAAGGCTTAGAGCTTTCTCGCTAAAGGTGCTCGCGTAGTGCAACTAGTGCTGGATGCGGTGAATAACTTCAATAACTCCCGCAGTGCAAAAACTGCCTGCCATGCCAAGTGCGATGTTGTGTGTTGTGACGGAGAATGAGAAAAACTCTGTCAGCATTTCAATGCTAAACGCACAGATTGCAAGAATTATGAGTGTTGCAAGAACTACGGCATTGCGAGCCGTGAATGGTCGAGCAAACACCGACACAATCCACATGAAGGCAACAAGTGCGGTGATTGAGGCCGCCGTACCCGAATCATCAGGGGCCGAGATATCTACAACGACAACTGCACATCCGATCGCAACACCCGCAGGAAACGAGAATTGAAGCACTCGGGATAAAAAGCCAGGTGAGTATCTGCGCGCGCTTTTGCCGATAGCCAAAAAGAAGGCTGGTATACCAATTGCCAATGTGGACATCAGTGTCATCTGACGGGGAAGAAACGGGAAAGGCTGAGAGAGCACGGCAACGCTGATGATGGAAAACACGCTCATAACGTTCTTGGCGAGAAAGATGTGGGCAACGCGCTCCAGATTGCCGATGACTCTTCGACCTTCGGTAATTGCTGTGGGGAGATGTGAAAATTTCCCATCGAGCAAAATCATTTCAGCCACTGCCTTTGTTGCAGGTGCAGCATTGTCCATAGCTATTCCAATATCAGCTTTCTTGAGAGCAAGAACATCGTTCACTCCGTCGCCCGTCATGGCAATAACTTCACCTCGGGTGTGTAACTGTTCTATGAAGTCACGCTTTTCTTCGGGTGTTACTCGTCCGCGTACATGGTCTTCCTTGATTCCCACGGCCCGCGCAACTGCTGCGACTGTGGAGGGGTGATCTCCTGAGAGCACATAGATATCTACTCCCTGGTCACAGAAGTATTTGATCGTGAGCGCTGCATCTTGGCGAACTTGTTCCTTAATTGCGATCAGTGCTGCGGGCTCAAGTTGGGACGGGAGTGCATTTTGAGTCAGTGGTGTCGGCGAATGTGCCAGCAAAAGAACTCGTGCGCCTGTATGAGCAAGATCTTGGACCTTCCGCAGAACTGATACATCGGTACTGGAGAGAATTTCAGGAGCACCGAGATACCAGGAGCCAGAGTCAACTTGGATGGCCTTCCATTTTTTCAATGAGTCAAATGGGATATGTGCGATGACGTGCATGGCTTGTGTAGAGGGAAATTTCTGGCCAATGGCTTGCAACGTGGCATTAGCTGCGAGATCATCGGCAAGTGCACCGAGTACATCTTGTAGTTCGGTCTCGTCATAGCTGTTCAGCACCAGCAGTGGATCACATTGCATGATTCCGGTGGTCAATGTTCCTGTCTTATCTACACACAGAACACTGACACGAGCCAGAGTCTCAACTGCCGGTAACTGTTGCACCAGCACTTGTTGCCGAGAGAGAGCAACCGCTGCGGTAAGAAATGTAATTGTTGTCAAAACCACGAGACCCTCGGGGATGATGCCGACCAAGCCTGCGACAGAACGCACTGTGGCTTCTTGCCAATTGCGATCACCATCAACACGTAATTGTGTCCACACTTGCAATGGTGCCAAGAGGAGAAAAGACCACAGCATCCACGCGAGGAGTCGATTCACGACATCTTGTATTTCCGATACTGGCCGTGTGAACTTCTTTGCCTCAGCAGTGATGCGTTGTGCATACGATTCCTTTCCTACTGCTGTGGCGTGAATGGTGCCGCTTCCTGCCGTTACAAACGTTCCGGAAAAAACTCTTTGTTCCGAAAGCTTCATCACTGCATCAGCTTCTCCTGTCAGATTTGATTCGTTGACTTCCAAGTTCTCTGATGAGAGCACCACACCGTCCACAGCAATATGGTCGCCTGCACTTATAACAACGACATCATCTTGAACAATCTCATGAGATGCGATGAGTTGGTTGACTCCATCACGTATGACATGGGAAGTGGGTGAGTGGAGAAGACGAATGCGATCTAGGGTTCTCTTTGCTTTCCATTCTTGTGCAGTGCCCAGCACTGTGTTTGCTACAAGGACTAATCCAAAGAGGCCATCGGCAAGAGAACCCGTGAGAACGATGGCTATAAATAATGCACCCAAGATGGCGTTAAAGCGCGTAAACACATTGGTGCGAAGAATATGTGCGAGCGAGCGAGAAGTTTTCGTATCAAGATTGTTCACTAAACCTTGAAGTTGACGAGTAGTTACTTCTTGAGAAGTGAGACCAACGGGTGACCCCATAGGTTCAGGGTAACTTTCACGTTCGTTCTACAAACGAACAGATGTACCTCAAAAGAATTACTGAGAATTTTTGGCGATACTTTGAGTGCGAAGCCGGGCACTGATGTCGCTGCATTCAACGCATACAGATTCTGGGATAACACCAAGACGCATGAGACCAGAAAACATTTTGCAACCCACACAAAATCCCAGAGCAGCTTCCAATAAAGCGGGACCTGCGAGCGCTGCGGTGACAATTCGAGAGGCAACTGTGAAGTCAATAAGGAACAACACGGTGGCAACGATGCTGAAGATGGCACCAATTCCTTGGGCAAACCGCTTCGGTGGCCCAGGCAAAATGCGGTGATTGATGGAGGTGAGTCGAGGAGTAATCACCTTGGTTGCCAAAAGACCTAGCGGACTGAAACGTGGCCCAGAAGCGACACGCGCAATGAATCCGTATGTGAGTGGAATCAAGATCCAGCCCCAACCAGTGATGGAGTAGGCAACAGCCATTGCGACTGCACCTGCTGCAACGATGCGCGCTGAAGTGTCGTTCACCTCGGAGGGAAAGTTGAGCAGTTTGGTCACCTTTTTAGTGTAGGCAGGGATGAGGGTTTCTCAACCCCTATCTTCGGGGCGAGACGGTTCTCGCGTGAGACATAAGGTGTCGGAATGGATTTTGACTACCCAGCTCAAGCAACTGATTACCGCACAAAAGTTCGCGCATTCCTCGACGCCAATCTTCCGAAAGATTGGAAGGGAATTGGGGCACTCAACCATGCCGATGCAGCCGAGTGGACCGAACAGTGGCGCAAGAAACTCTCCGCAGAGGGTTTGCTTGCAATCACATGGCCAAAGGAATATGGCGGTCAAGGACTAAGCCATGTCGAAGCGCTGGTGTTAGCCGAAGAATTCGCTCGCGCAGGCGTACCAGAAGGTGCCCCTAACGACGCTTTTGGTATTGGCATGTTGGGCAACACAATGATTGCAATCGGCACCGAAGAACAGAAGCGTCATTTTTTGCCACGCGTTCTCTCTGGTGAGGATCGTTGGTGTCAGGGATATTCAGAGCCCGCAGCAGGATCAGATCTTGGAAACTTAGGATGTCGTGCAGTTCTCGATGGTGATGAATGGGTGATTAACGGTCAAAAGATTTGGACATCTGCCGGCCATCTTGCCAATTACATTTTTGTGCTTGCACGCACTGCGCCAGATGAAGTGAAGCATCGTGGTATCACCTTCATGTTGGTAGATATGCGTCAACCAGGTATAGAAGTGCGTCCCATCAAAATGATGTCGGGAGACTCTGAGTTCAACGAAGTGTTCTTCACTGACGTTCGTTGTCCGAAAGAGAATGTTCTCGGCGAAGTCAACGGCGGCTGGATGGTCGCTATGGCATTGCTAGGTAACGAGCGTGGAGCAGGCGCTGTAGTGAGCAGCATTTCATTCCGTGGTGAGTTAGACAAGTTGACTCAGCTTGCAAAAGAAAAAGGAATGACACACGATCCACATATTCGCCAACGTTTGACAAAAGCACACACCAAAGTGGAAATCATGCGATTCCTTGGGTACCGCGTGTTGACATCATTTATGAAAGGTCATCAACCAGGGCCTGATGCATCGATTGGCAAGTTGTGGTGGAGTGAATATCACAAGGAAGTCACAGAACTTGCAGTTGACATTCTGGGAGCCGATGCACTTGTGCCTGTGGGCCAAACCCCACATACTGCGTTTACAACCGATTCACCTGGTTCACCCAATGACAGTGCGAACTGGGTAGGCGTGTTCTTGAATGCACGCGCAGGAACTATTTATGCCGGAACGAGCCAAGTTCAGCGCAACATCGTGGGCGAACAAGTTCTTGGACTTCCCAAAGAACCCCGCTCCGATGCGGGCCCATGGAAGAACATCCCAGGCCACGGTTAATCCATATGTCATCACCTGTGTTCATCCTCGGTGGTTATCAGACTGACTTTGCACGTGGTTATGCACGCGAAGGTCTCGATATTTCCGACATGATGCGCGAGGCGATTGAAGGTGCCCTGCAGGATGCACAAGTTGATGTGGCTGATGTGGAGACAGTCCATGTCGGTAACGCATTTTCTGAACTGCAACGACAGCAAGGGCATTTAGGTGCCTTAGCAATTCAAGTTGCACCAGGGCTATGGGGAAGACCGGCAATGCGTCACGAAGGTGCTTGCGCTTCGTCGTCTCTGGCAGTGCTCAGTGCCATGGCAGAAATTGAAGCCGGTCGATATGACGTTGCGTTGGTTGTGGGGGTAGAGGAACAGAAAGCATTACCCGGCGATCAATCATCGGTAAATCAGAATGCAGCTGCATGGCAAGGCAACGAGGGGATTTCATGCACCTTTATGTGGCCAGCAGTGTTTGGTTTACTGGCCGAGGAATACAACTATCGCTATGGCCTTAATCGTGCGCATCTCAATCGCATCGCAGAGATCAACTATGGAAATGCAAAGTTGAATCCACTTGCTCAGACACGGTCGTGGAAATTTACTGACCTGAGCTTCACAGATGATGACGTTGCGAATCCCATTATCGAACCAGGCACTCGACGACAAGATTGTGGACAAATTACAGATGGTGCATCAGCGGTGGTGTTGTGTTCAGCAAGGTATTTTGAAAAGTACTCGCAGCGTTTTAGAAAAGATTCAACACAGGTGGCACAAATCTTGGGATGGGGCCATCGCAATGCTGGTATTAAGTTCTCCGACAAGTTAGAGCGAAGCAAAGATCATGCATTGGTGTTTCCTCATGTACGTGATGCAATTACGGATGCATTTGGGCGCGCCGGCATCGGCGACGTGATGCAATTAGATGGCATTGAGACTCATGACTGTTTCACTGCGACGGAATACATGGCAATTGATCACTTCGGTATGACTGCACCGGGTGAATCGTGGAAAGCAATCGAAGACGGTGTGATTGAACGTGGTGGCGCACTTCCGATAAATCCCAGCGGGGGACTCATAGGTGGTGGACATCCTGTGGGGGCAACGGGCGCACGCATGATTGTTGATGCCATGAAACAAGTAACTGGCCGTGCTGGCGATGTTCAAGTTGATGGCGCACAAACGTTTGCCACACTGAACATCGGCGGGTCATTGTCTACTGTCGCAAGTTTTGTAGTGGGTGTGCGCTAAGCGCCCTACTTCTTGACGACGCGTGGTGAATAGTCAATCTGGGGGCACGTAGCTGTGGTGAGTAGCTCGGGCCCTTTTTCAAGAAGAGCAGCGCACAGAGCTGGCTCCAACCATTTTTCATAGAGATCAGTTGCACTGTTGTCGTCAGTGGGAGAGAACTCAGTGGGTTCGCCAATGGAGACATGTGATCCATCTGGCAAGTAATCAAGAATCTTCTGTTCTTTCAGAAACGACACCAGATCTAGAACAACGACATCAGGTCGACTTGTGAACTCACTTAAAAACTTTGTGTAGTCATCTTGGCGATCTGAAAGTGTTTCTCCGATGTAGTTCACTATGGCAATCTTTTGAACCCCTCGTTGCAACTTCAGGTGCTCAATCAGTTTTTCGTACTCGCCCTTGATCCACATTGCGTAATCTGGGTTAGAGAGATCTACCCACTTGTCACCAAAGAGTGACTCGATTTTTCTATCTGTGGTGTCCCATGTACCACTCCAGATAATGGCGATTTCGCTCGGTTGTTTTTCAGTGTCATAGATAGACCAATTGCACCCATCTCCCACTACTTGCTCAATCTCCCCATTGATCATGTAACCCAGTGATCCAATCGGACACCCGATTCGAGTAAACGATCCCGACATGGTGAACAAATCATCTCTTGTACGCGCAATAGGTTCCAAGGCAATTCGGTTCTGTAGACCCTTTACAAACAGTGCCATTTTGGAATCTCCGAAAAGCAACATGCGGGGAACATCGGTGTTCACCACGACGCTTGGCGTGGTGTTGAGGTCATCCTCGATGTCTTCAAAGGAAGCAGGAGGGGTTTTGGCGAGAACAAACCCACCCGAGACCAGCACCACACATGCCGACAACACAGTGATGACTTTGCGGGGAGAGAATGCAAATCGCATGGGCAACTCATAAGTGCGGTACATCACCATCGCGCCCAACATGGTGAGTGCAAGCGTGAGTAGTGGTACTGACCAATGTGGCAAGTCGGTTCGCTTCAGAGTTAACAAGATGGGCCAATGCAACAAGTACACGCCATAGGAGACTGTGCCAAGCCATGCAAATGGTCGAAGGTCAAAGAATTTCGCAATGCGGGATTGCGGCAACGCAACAATCACACTTGCCGAAACAATTCCTGTGAATAGAAGTCCACCTGTATACACGAGGCTGTCCTTCAGATGCACAAACACCGCAGCCCAAATCAGGTAACACACACCTGCGAGACTGAGAACCGTGGCGATGGTGCGTTGTGGGCGCCATGTGGTGTTGTGTAGAGAAGCCGCGACGATGACCCCTGCAAGCACTTCTGCGGCGCGAGTATGGGTGCCGAAATAGATAACTGATTGCGATCCATCAGCAAGAAAAGTTGCAAGCGCAGAAAGTGCAAAGAGACCGATGGCTACTTTGAGCAATCGTGTGCGTCCGCAGAGCACAATGAGTAAAGGAAGGACCAAGTAAGCCTGTTCTTCAATGGCGAGTGACCAGTAGTGCACAACAGGAGAAGCAAGTGCAGTTCCGTAGGGAACACCCTCCCAAATTTGTTGCCAGTTAGAAATTTGAAGAAGTGCAAACAGAACATCAGAGCGATGGTTTTCGTCAAACCATCCCAGCAGTGTCCATGTCAATGCGAACAGGGTGAGTACTAGAACAGCTGCGGGAACTAATCGGCGTACTCGTCGTGCATAGAAAGCTTTAAATGTGAAGCTGTCTTTTTCGAGGTCCCTCAGGATCACCGTAGTGATGAGAAATCCCGAGAGGGTGAAAAAAAGACTGACCCCAAGCCACCCGCCAGGAACAAGACGTGGGTAGAGATGAAAGCCCAACACCAAAGTGACTGCAAGGCCACGCAGGCCGTCAAGGCCCGCGATGCGGTGAGATGCGCCGTGCCCGACGATGTTTTCCCCTGCTCCCATATCAATATGAAACTACATTGCGAGGCGGGGCATAAATTATTCAAGGGCTATTCGGGGTTGAGAAATCTCCGTAGTTCGGCTTCCACATCTACATTGCGGCCATCTTTTGCCATAAAACTGGCGTCACGAACCGCACTGTCGTGGGCATAGTTCATGAATATCTGGGTCTTTTCCTCAATGAGTTCCACCATGCGTTCATCAATTGTGTCGCGAGCAATAAGGCGGTGCACGAGAACGGTCTTGCTTTGACCCATGCGATGGACACGAGCGATTGCTTGCCATTCGGTACTGGGCTTCATTTGTGGCTCCATCAGAATCACCACTTGCGCACTTTGCAAGTTGATGCCAATGCCCCCGGCGTCTATTTGCATAACCACAATCTTTTTTTCTGAATCCTGCGTAAAGGAATCAAGAATTTCTTGGCGGCGAGATGCCGACGTTGCTCCCGTGATCTGCTGAGTACCAGGAAATAGTGCACACACATCATCAATCACCTGCCGGAAGAAAGAAAACACCACAATCTTTCGCTTTTCGGACAAATGTTCTTCCACTAGTTCCTGAAGACGCTGATACTTTGACGAAAGGACTTCACCATTACCGATAACTGCCGATAGTCGTTTAGTCATTAACTCAGGCTCTGCTGCAAGATAGAACTGTTGATCTTGCTCGTGTAGTTCAATCCATTCATCTTCAATGATTCGTTCAGGTAATTCATGAAGCACATCTTTTTGTGTGCGTCGCAGATACACCGGTGCCAGGTCTTTACAAATCTCGGTGGGGTCCGGACTGCCACGATAAAAACTCATGAGATGCTCAAGCACTGGCTGCACCTCTGGTTGTGCAAGTGAAAGCAGAAAATGCATTTCTCGGAGACGGTTTTCTAATGCTGTTCCTGTCATCAAGGTGACGTATTCACTGCGTTCTACGAGTAGTTGTACTGCCTGAGATCGCTGTGATGCTGGATTCTTTACGTAGTGGGCTTCATCAATGGCAACAAAATCCACCACAGGAATGAGATCAAGAATTTTTGACAAAGTTCCATATGTGGTGATGGCCACTCCACCTCTTTCTCGCCATGCCAACACATTCTCTTCACGCTCGACCCCATGTGCGAGAAAAGGTTCCATCAACGTGTGTTTGCGAGTTTCACGTTGCCAGTTGATGAGAACACTGTTGGGGGCGACAACAAGAAAATGTCTGGCTCCCAAAGCATGCAGGTGACTCATTGCGGCGAGCACTTGGACTGTCTTGCCCAGACCCATATCATCGCCAAGAAGAGTTCGTTTTTGCACGATGAGATAACGCGCGCCGAAATCTTGATAGCGACGAAGAATGGCAAGAAGTGGACCTTGTAGAAGGGGAGATGCCTCCACCTTTTCTGCCACCGATGCAGGCAGTCCTCCATGAATTCCACGGCCAATGTCACCTGATTGAGGTGAGACATAAAAGTTCAATCGATCTAGTGCCGAAATAAAAGCGGCATTGTTGATGCGGTATCTACCGAGGGCCTCTTCGGGGTCTCGTGACCGACTGCGTTCTGCCATGAGTCGCAGGGCATTGTCTGTGAGCCGCGATTGAAGAACGCTTTTTAGTGCTGTGAGCGCTAGACCTAGTTGATTGAGCTGCTCGACAAAAAAGACGCGGGATGTGCGAATAACTGTGGCACGAACAACATGAGAAACCTTCTTGAGGTTGCGACGGGTTTGGAGACTTTGTTCCCACGATTCTTGTGCTTCTCGAAAGGGGATATCAATTGTGGTGTGGACCTGGTGATAATGATCGAGAGCAGAGATCAACTGTCGATCTATCTCTTCAGGTTTCTCGGCATTGGGTAGAGAACCTGGACCACGTTGATGTTCGAAGATTTTTCTCGCGTCGAGTGCTTGCTTGCGTGCATCTGCAACGAGTGCCATTGCCTGGCGCATACGGGCGTCTGCATACTTTTGTTGTTTCAGTAATTCACGTCGCCGCGCGAAGATGCCAATTAAGCCAGCCACGATTGATGACTATATGCCCAGGGTGTATTAACCCTAGATGCTCTTCATAATTTGGGTCTTATAACAACGCTTTCATCGCATCAATTTCGGCTTGCTGAGTTTTGATGATTTCGCGACCCAGATTGATCAACTCTGGGTTGACTCCGGATTCAACAAGGTCCTCGGCCATAGAGATGGCACCTTCATGATGACGAATCATTCCCTCCAACCACGCAGTATCAAATGCAGTTCCCCGCAGTGCACCAAGTGCAGAAAGTTCATCAAGCGACAGCATCCCGTCCATCATCTCTGAATGGTCCATTGACGCGTCCATCTCGGTGGATTTGCCCCAACTCGTGAGAGTTTCTTTCATAAAGGAGATTTCAGGATCTTGTGCACTCTTTATTTCTGTAGCTAACTCTCGCACTGCATCACTAGCCCCAATTGTGGGATCGAGAGCGATATCGGCCATCTCAATAGCTTGTTCATGATGAGGGATCATCATTTGAGCAAACATGACATCATCGTCATTAAAAGTTGACTCAGCAGGTGCTGAGGTATCGGAGTTGATCGGTGAGCCATCAGAGGACGAACATGCACTGAGCGCTACAAACGCAATTGCACAGATGGAAATATTAAGGATACGAGAACGCATAGTTTGCCCTTTTTCTTGTGTTACTTCACCGTATAAGTGTGACCATGTGGAATCAAGTCATCAAGAAATGAGATCAATTGAATGTTGCTGTGACAAGCGCCGCTGTTATGGATACAACCATTGCTCCGATTGCGGCTTCGGTGTAACTGGCACGAACCAAAAGGGCTCGTTTTCTTTCCAATGCGACGGATGGGGAAGCTGTATATCGAATGAGTCGCCGGCGGTTGATGTCGCCAACTTTCAACATGAGTGATACAGCCAAAAGTTTGAGTAACAAGATTTGTCCGTGAGATGAGGTAAATAACGTCGTTATTCCACTATGTAGACGAAGTGTCTGAATGACTCCTGTGACGATGATGGTGATGACGGAGAACTTTGCAACATCACCAAATCTTTGAAACGCCGAGAGAAGTTTTTCACTCTCTAAATGTGGTGCGACAAGCACTATCAACACAGCAAGCCCGCCAAGCCACACGGCGCTAGCTGCAGTATGTGCGATATCAACTGGGACACCTAACCAGGGGGCACCGAAAGATCGGGCATGCCCTGTGTAGGAAAGTGTGGTGAGATAGACGAGGGCGTTGACCGACGCCAGTTTTGTGAACGTCGTGGAAAAATTATGGAGCGACCTTTGCGCAATGAGGTAAATAAAGGCTCCTCCGCTAATTGCGCGCAGCAAGAACATAGACCCTGGCGTCGATGACAGCGCATCGTTGATAGAAAAAATCGCACTGAAGATAGATGAATTGTTGAGGTCGCTCACAAACTGAAGTCCCTGAACAGCGGGGACAATGGTGAGAGCAAGCGCTGAACCACGAGCAAGGAGAATTGATTTGGGATCGTGAAGAATTCCTTGTGCGAAATTGAATTGCGCAAAGAGCAATCCTCCAAAGAGGAATAATGCACCGTAGCCAGTGAGGCGTAGTGCCCACCGGATGGGTTCTTGGGCAAATCCCAGAAATGAAGAACTTTGTACTTGAGCATTATTTGGTGCGTCTGTAGTTGACGAACCTTGTGGAGGAAGCGTGGTTGGTGCGCTATTTGATACCAGCCCAGTGGTGATAGTGAATTGAACTCTTCCAGACACGACATGACCGTCTGTGCTGACAAGTCGCCATCGTGCAGACACTTCCCCAGAAAGATTCTCGGGAAGGGAATATCGCACGATTTTTTCAGAATCACCATGGGTGGGATTCGACAATGGGGTTCGCACCCCGTCTGAATTAATAACCTCTGCCGAGGCTGAATTCAATGGAACATTATTGGTAAAGGAAATCACCCATTCGCTCAACGGTGCTGTGACTACTTCTCCATCTTTGGGGGAGCTTTCGTCGAAGGCGTTGTGTGCCAGTGCTGTCTGGGCTGAGAACAGCAAGGACAGTCCGACTGTGAGGCCGACGAAAATGGCTACACGCCGAAGAAAGCACAAAAATGACATTTGCATCATGGATAAAAGCAGTGTAGGTCTCGCTCAAGACGTGAATGGGTCGCTGCAGCCCATTGCAAGGCTTTAGAGTAAATTCAATGGAAATTGAGATGATTGTTGAGATTCCTCAGGGCTCACGCAATAAGTACGAGATGGATCACGAAACCGGTCACATTTGGCTTGACCGTAACTTGTTCACTGCTACGCAATACCCGCTGGATTATGGATTTTTCCCAAACACTCTCGGCGAAGATGGCGACCCTCTTGATGCATTGATTTTGCTGCAACAGCCAACCTTTCCCGGCTGCCATCTGTGGGCGCGCCCGATTGGCGTGTTCTGGATGGAAGACGAAAAGGGACCTGATGCGAAAGTTCTTTGCGTGCCATCGCGTGACGCACGCTATGCGGCGTATAACGATTTGACTGATGCGCCAGATCACCTACTAGCTGAAATTGGAAACTTCTTTGAGGTATACAAGCTCATCGAGCCAGACAAGACATCGACCACTGGTGGATGGGCCAATCGTCAAGCGGCCGAAGAAGAGATTCAGGCAGCTCTCGCGCGATACAAGCATTAGGTTCACATTTCGTGAATAAAAACATCCTCTTCGTCACAGTTGATCAGTTTCGTGGGGAATGTTTTGTCTCTGGAGATGAACAGAAATCTTGGCCAATTAAGACACCCGCACTTGCATCGTTAGCGAAACAAGGCATGCACTTCACTCGTCACTACAGCCAAGCAAGCCCGTGTGCACCAGGGCGCGCTTCGTTGTACACCGGGATGTACCAAATGAACCATCGCGTAGTCGCTAATGGAACACCTCTTGATCATTCATTTGACAATCTTGCTCTTGTCTTGCGTCGATCTGGATATGAGCCAGCCTTGTTCGGATATACCGATCAATCGGTAGACCCACGGGTTACCACTGGTCCTGATGATCCACGACTCGAGACATACGAGGGAGTACTTCCAGGCTTTGATTGCATTCTCAATCTCACGCGGGGTCATGAGCCATGGCTGTCATGGTTGGAATCATTTGATGTGGATACATCACGCGGCGTGATTTCTATGCTTGCAACTGAACACAAACGCCCTGCCCACTTGAGCGTGTCGTCTTTCATGACGAATGAGTTTTTGGATTGGCACAAAAACCAAGAAAATCCGTGGTGTGCCCATCTCAGTTATCTACGACCTCATCCTCCGTATTCAGCTGCTGGTGATTTTTCCACCATGTATGTAGGTGATGAGTTACCTCAACCAATTGAAGTTGGAGAAGATATTCATCCTCTTCATCAAGCCCTCTTAGGAATTGAATCGGCTGCAGCGCCTTCCGAACATGAAAAACTACGCCGATTACGCTCGCAATATTTTGGAATGATTTCTGAAATTGATGCGCAACTTGGCAGAGCTTTTGAGGCATTGAAAGAACGTGGTGATTGGGACAACACGATTGTCATCGTGACCTCTGATCATGGCGAGATGCTGGGTGATCATGGCCTGAAAGAAAAAATGGGCTATTGGGACCAAGCTTTTCATGTGCCATGCATCATTCGAGATCCAGAACTACAGGCTGCTCAAGGGACAAAGGTCGAACAGTTCACTGAGAACATTGATTTACTGCCCACGGTATGTGAACTGATTGGAGCAGAAACACCCCATCAGTGTGATGGGTACTCATTGGTTCCTTTTCTCAATAGTGAGAGTCCTGCTCGCTGGCGTACTGCTGCAACATGGGAATTTGATTGGAGTGCCTTTTTCATTGATTCCACACCGGGAGCTTCATGGAATCGACGGTTAACGGCGATGTCGTTGGTTACTTTACGCACAGATACACATGCATTAGTACAGATGGCCGATGGCACAAGCATGTGTTTTGACCTTGCAACAGATCCTCATTGGAAAACCAAGGAAACAAATACGGACATGGTGTTGAAGCTCTCTCAAGAGTTGCACGCTTGGAGAATGCAACACAATCGTCATGGGTTCACTGGTTTCTTGGTGGAAGATGGCGGAGTGGGGCGTTGGCCGATCGAGGTAGCGTGGCGATCGTGAGCACAACATTTGCATTTTCTCTCACACCTGATGACATCACATTCTTCTCCGCAAATGGATGGCTTTTGACCAATCCGTTGTCAACAGTTGATGCCCAAGAGGTACAAAAGTGGGTGAGCGAGATTCATGATTGGCCAATGAACGTTGATGAATCAACCTGGTTGCACTACCAAGAAATGACAGTGCATGGTGCGCGCCTTTGTCGCACGGAAAACTTCACACCTTTTCATGAGGGGATGTATCAGTTATTGCGCCAAGGTGCTCTTTTGGAAATCGCATCGCAACTGATGGGCGAAACAGCGGTCCTCTATAAAGAGAAGATCAATTACAAGCTTGCAGGCGGTGCTGGTTATTCACCTCATCAAGATGCTCCGGCATATCCCTTTGTGAATAATCACATCTCTTGCATGGTGGCTGTTGATGATGCAACTGTTGAAAATGGGTGTCTTGAAGTTGTGAGTCAGTGCCATTCAGAAGTTCTTCTCATGGACAATAAGGGTTGTATTGCTCCTGAACTTGTCTCCACATTTACATGGGAGCCAGTAGAACTCAAGGCCGGCCAGGTTCTTTGGTTCCATTCGCGTACACCTCACCGCAGTGGTCCTAACAACTCAAGTCGGGATCGCCGTGCTCTATATCCCACCTATAACGCGCTCAGTGAAGGGGACTTGCGTAACGCGTACTACGAGCAAAAGCTCCGAGAATTTAGTGAGCAGGCAGCAACGGGTGACACCGTACGGGTTTCACTCATTGGTGACTTTGAAGGGAAGCCAGTCTGATGTTGTTTGAACATGTTGGCGACATTGTGAGTGTTTACCGGGAATATGGGGACAATATGTATGACGAGGAGATCTCGCAAACTACTCACGCGGTGCAGTGTGCACGACGCGCGCAGGAAGATGGCGCATCTACCTCTCTTGTTCTTGCAGCACTTCTTCACGACGTGGGGCATCTTTTAGAGATTCGTGCGCGTGCATCCACACAAGTTGTCGCTGATATGGATCTTCGCCATCAAGATTCTGGGGCCAATGCATTATCAGTACTTTTTGGCGAGCAGGTAACTGAGCCGATTCGGTGGCATGTAGAGGCAAAACGTTTTCTTAGTGCCACCGATGTTGAATATGCACGCAGCCTCAGTTCAGGATCAGCTGCAAGTCTGGTGCTGCAGGGTGGGCCAATGTCAACCGAGGAATGCGTTGAGTTCCTTGCCAGAACTCAGAGCCCTGACGCAATTCGTCTTCGCCGATGGGATGATCTCGGTAAAGATGTAGATGACATTCCCGCAACGATTGATGATTTCGAACAACTGTTGCTCATTCTGATGAATGATTTATAGCTCTTGTTGAAGAACTAGCGGCTTGCTTCTAATTCATACATTGGTAAACCATCGGTGCTCACCCATAAACCAGCACCCACTTGAGTGAAATAGGGCTTCAACTGCGTGCGATACCAAGTAGCACTTCGTTTATATACCTGTAGATCTGTACCGCGCGAGTCCACAATGTTTTCGTAATCCCACTTTGTAGGTAATTCCAGATACAAAACGTGGCGAGTTGCCGAAGCGAGATTTTTCATTGCATTAATGAACGACGCATTATCGAGGTATTGCAACACGCTATGACAGATAACAAGATCGTATTTTCCTCGCGGTTTCCACTCTGCAATGTTGCGCTTTTCATGATTCCATGTAACGCATGCATGATCACTGACGTCGATT
>WLGS01000089.1 GCA_009703125.1 Actinomycetota bacterium | reverse complement strand
GGTCCGCATCTTGCGTTGTTTGAAGCAATTGGTCGGGTGCATTCAGAGATCCTGGGTAAGACACTGCCGCTGAATGGGGCAGGGGTTTGTGGTGCGGTCTTGGCGGATCTGGATCTGCCACTTGGTGTGATGCGCGGAGTTGCCTTGTTGGCGCGGTGCGCCGGGTTGCTTGGTCACATCGTGGAAGAACAGACCCACCCGATTGGCATTGACGTGTACATGAACGTGGACCGCAATATCGACTATCAGCCTCCCAAGTAAGGCCCATATCTCCCAAAACCAAGCCCCACAAGGGTTTTATGGCATGTGTCGGCGGGCACAGGAAATCCACCCTTTGGTGTCCGCACATTGGTAATTTGTCCGCTAGTCGGGCAAAAGGCCCGTATGAACCTATTGGGGGTCATTCACATGGCAAATTCACTTGCACCCAGCGCTTCACAGCGTTGGCATAAGTGGGTCGAGGAGCATCCAGTTGGCGGTCTTGCCGTCATTGGTCTCATTGCGACCCAACTCGGCACATACTTCGGTTACGTGTTTCCAGCATTCGGACTACCAACCTTGCCTTGGCCGATGTATAACGGTGCGCTCGCGCTCGGTATCAACGGTCCAAACTGGGGTAGCTATTTCGATGCTGAATTCAACATCGTTGCAGAAAATGCCGGCTGGCTTTTCTTCTCCGGTCAGTCATTGCACTTCGTCAACGGAATCGTTTTTGCGATGCTCTTCGGAATTTTTGCACACAAGCAAATTCCAGTGAAGGGTCATGTCGCAAAGGGTTTGATCTACGGCGTAGTCATGACAATCATCAGCGCAGGACTTCTCGTTCCTTATGCATACGTTGCAGAACAGGGATATGGATTGTTCTTGTTTGATGGACCTGACGGTTGGAAACTTCCTGCAGGAATCTTGGTGTGGCACCTTATCTACGGTGCATTCCTTGGATTGCTCTATCAGCCAAAAGACAGTAACTAACTAGTCACTTTCGATGAAAAAGGCCCGGCTCAATGAGCCGGGCCTTTTTTAATTGTGTCGTGAACTATTGCAATTATGCAAACAGACGGCGCGATGCAATCTCGCAACCCTGTGAAAGTGCTGCAAGTTTTGCAAAGGCCACATCGGGGTCAATGGTGGTTGTGCCCACATGCACAGAAAATCCGCAATCCACACCGCCAAGTAGTCGTTCAGGATCTACGACCTCTGCCCAGCGCTCTAGACGTTGCGCAACAAGTTCAGGATGTTCGATGTAGTTCGACTGAGGTTCAATCACTCCAGGACAAATGAACTTGTCCTTGGGAACACCAGATTCTTTGAGGGCATACCATTCGTGGGCATGGCGTGGGTTTGCACCCTCAAACAACACGGTTTGCGGTTTTGCTTTCCACACGATGTCGATGATGTCATTGATGGGCACATCGTGATGGTGTGGACCGGGGTAGTTACCCCAACACAGATGCATACGTAACTGTTCGGCGGGAATATTGCGCACTGCATGATTGAGTGCCTCTACATGCATTGAAATGGTTGCCCGGAATCCCTCTAGCGACATGTGTGCATATGCAGAATGTCGTCCCATTGCAAGATCTGGGCAATCCACTTGCACTACAGCGCCAGCTGCGGCAATCGCTTCGTATTCAAAACGCATTGCTTCTGCAATTGCGAATACGTATTCCTCTTGTGTGGGGTAGTACTCATTGCCAAAAAACAAAGACACAACACCTGGGGATGCGGCACTGGTGAAAATCTGTTGATGCCCCACTGCACGTGCTGCTGCAGAAAGCTCGGTCATGTCCTTGACTGCTGCGGTGCGATCAATCACTTCGATCGGACTTGTGCATGCCGGTGCTGAACGCTTGCGTCGACCTGGGTTGCCTGCCACAGCCTCGGCGCTACGTGGGTAATCCACAAGATCTTCAAAGAAGTAGTTCTGAATGGATTCACCGGCAAAACCTGAAAGTCTGTCTTTCACGTATGTGGCATAGGAAGGCTTGGACATCTCGCCGTCATTGATAATGGTGACGCCAGCTGCCACTTGTTTGTTGACGATCTCCACGATTGCCGACGACACTCGTTCTTCGAGAGCGTTTTTGTCGACGGGAATTCCATCACCCATGGCCCACATCAACTGAATGAGATCATCAGGGCGAGGAAGACTGCCCGTGTGAGTGCTGGGAATGAGATGCGATGTCATTGAGATGCTCCGTCCATGTGGTGTCTTGGCATCTTATTGCTGGCAGACCATTGGGCGGACAATTGACCACAATGCGGTCACGGAAAACTATTCCATGCCTTTGCGCTGGCGACCCAAGTTGCGTTGAATCTCTCGTTGCACATCTCGTTCGGCAATCACTTGGCGCTTGTCGCCTTTTTTGCGTCCGCGCGCCAGAGCAAGTTCCACTTTGACGCGACCGTCCACCAATTTGAGAGACAGTGGCACTAGTGAGAGACGTTCGCGTGCAATGCGGTCATGAAGTCGATTGATTTCTTCGCGATGCAAGAGAAGCTTCTTGGGTCGATCAGGATCGTGGGCACCGACTCCTACGGCGAAGCGATACGGAGATATATGGACTCCATCGAGCCACATCTCACCATTCAAGATGCGCGCATACGCATCAACAAGCTGTACTTGGCCAGAACGAAGACTCTTTACTTCGCTTCCCACGAGCACAATGCCTGCCTCAACTACGTCGAGGATCTCATAGTCGTGGCGCGCCTTGCGATTACTCGCGAGGATGGTGTTGGGCGACCGAGACATAGCGTTCAGAGCGTACCGCTAGCCTCAATGACGATGTCCGAGCATTCTTCGCAGATCTTTATTCCTCACAGCGCACTAGAGGCCATGGAACGCCACAGCCTTGACTGTTATCCAGAGGAGATGTGCGGGTTGCTCGTGGGCAATCTTGCAGAGGGGCGAGTGGAGAGATTTGTTCCGTGCACGAACATTGCCCACAGTGCCAAGGTCTACACCATCGACCCCAAAGAGCATCTCAAGGCTGAACTTGCCGCCGAGAAAGACGGCTGGGACGTGATCGGCAGTGCCCATAGCCATACCCATTCCGAGGCATATCCGAGCCCTACCGATGTGGCCCAAGCCCCTGACCCCGGCTGGCATTACGTCATCGTCAGCCTTGCTTCTGGTAAGGCCGCACCTCGTTCATTTCGTATTGTCGACAGCCAGATCACCGAAGAATCCATCGTTTCGGCCTAATCGGCCTGTGCCCTTGGGGGTATGAGCCTGTGACATGGGCGGGTACACCCAGGGGGTGACAGCGGGAAGTAATAGGGATACAATTCTGACTGGAATTATCGGGAATAGCTGACTGGGTGAATCTGTTTCACCTATTGACACCACATGGTGTGCGGCTTCACTCGAGAGTTGCCAAAGGAGAGATATGTCAATTGCTGATGTGCGAAGGAATGGGGGGTCTGTGTTTGTGTTGCAGAGTTCTCTTGACCTAGTCGGCAATACCCCGATGGTGGACGTCTCGAATCTTTCGCCAAATCCTCGTGTGCGCCTGATTGCAAAGCTCGAAAGTCAGAATCCTTTTGGCTCCGTGAAAGATCGCATTGCTAAGGCAATGATTGAAGATGCTGAGCGCACAGGTCGTCTCTCGCCAGGTCAACGCATTGTGGAGCCTTCATCGGGCAACACAGGTATCGCATTGGCCGCAATCGCCAAGATGAAGGGCTATCCCATCACCATCTTGATGCCTACATCGGTCAGCATTGAGCGCCGCCAAATGCTCGAAGTTTTCGGAGCCGACATCATTTTGACTCCTGGTGAAGAGGGATCTAACGGCGCCGTGCGTCGCGCACAAGAGATGGCAGCAGAGCATCCGGACTGGTGCTTCTTGTATCAATACGCCAATGATGCAAACCCTCGTGCGCATTACGAAACAACCGGGCCAGAGATTTTCCGCGATTGCCCAGAGGTGACGCACTTTGTTGCAGGTCTTGGAACAAGTGGCACGTTGATGGGAGTGGGCACCTATCTCAAAGAGCAAAACCCCGACATCAAAGTGGTGGCAGTTGAGCCTCCTTTGGGTGAGCGAGTAGAGGGTTTACGCAATCTTGATGATGGTTACATCCCGCCAGTATTCGATAACTGGCATGGACGTGAACTACTCGATCGCAAGCGCGTAGTACGCCCACGTGAATCACTCGAGTGGACTCGTCGCTTGGTGCAGGAGTGCGGAATCTTTGCAGGAATCTCCTCCGGTGCGTCGCTTGCAGGTGCCGTCAAAGTTGCTGGCGAGATAGAAGAAGGAACCATTGTGTTCATTGTGTGCGATGGTGGCTGGAAGTACTTGTCCACTGGCGCCTACACCGACGATCTTGATGTCGCCGAAGCAAACGCTGAAAAGATCATCTACTTCTAGACTCATGACTTCGGTCGTGTGGCGAAGGTATCGCACACACGTATGGAAGGACACACAATGACTCGCCCCGATGGACGCACTCCAGATCAACTTCGCCCCATTTCTTTTCAACGCGATTTCACCGAAATGTCAGGTGGCTCTGTGTTGGTGTCTTTCGGAAAAACTCGAGTGTTGTGCACCGCATCAGTAGATGAAGATGTGCCGCGCTGGATGAAGGGGTCAGGAAAAGGTTGGGTGACCGCGGAATATTCAATGTTGCCTGGTTCATCACCTGACCGTGTTGATCGCGAAGCGGCAAAAGGAAAACAAAGTGGTCGCACGGTGGAGATCCAACGCCTTATTGGACGCTCACTACGTGCGGCATGTGACATGAGTGCACTGGGTGAGCGCCAAGTGGTGGTGGATTGTGACGTGTTGCAAGCAGATGGCGGTACGCGCACAGCAAGTATTTGTGGTGGTTTTATCGCGCTTCACGATGCGTTGACACGAGTGATGCAAAATGGTTTGCTCACCACACATCCATTGCATTCATATTGTGCGGCAATCTCGGTGGGCGTGTGTGGGGGAACTCCAGTACTGGATCTGCCGTATGTTGAAGATTCCACTGCAGAAGTCGACATGAATGTAGTGATGTTGCGTCCTGTCAATGGTGGGGAAGCACGATTTGTAGAAGTGCAAGGCACTGCTGAAGGTAAGGCGTTTGCGCGCAGTGAACTTGACGAATTGCTGATGTTGGCCGACACGGGTTTGACACGAATCTTTGATCTGCAATCCGGTCTCTTAGCCGAAGCTCCTTCGCCACGCGGGAACTAATGGAGCCCACAGTCGACATTGTTGTCGCAAGCGCAAATCCTAAAAAGATTGAAGAACTGCGTCGACTGCTGCCGCACTGGGTGAATCTTGTGGGCAGACCACATGAAGTGCCAGATATTGAAGAGACAGCACCCACATTGGAAGGCAACGCCTACATCAAGGCAGTCGAGATAGCCAATTTTGTGAAGGGGTGGGCACTAGCTGATGACACCGGGTTGTGTGTTGACGCTTTAGATGGTGCACCAGGTGTATTCAGTGCTCGTTATGGCGGACCCGACAGTAGCGACGCAGAAAATCGACAGCTGCTGTTGAAAAATCTTGAAGGAGCAATCTCGCGCACTGCTCGGTTTCGCACGGTAGTTGCACTGGTGCATGCAAAAGGAGAAATGCATCACCTGGTGGGTGAATGTGAAGGCACAATCACCGAGGCCGAACGCGGCGAACAAGGCTTCGGTTATGACTGTGTGTTTATTCCCAATGACGGTGATGGGCGCACGTTTGCAGAAATGTCTGCAGCGGAGAAAGACGCCATCTCGCATCGAGGCCGTGCGATGGCGCAACTGCCTGAGTTGTTGAGCAGAATTTTTGGATTACCAACCGCGTAGGTCAATGGGCCACTCGGCGATGATCTCTCCAAATTGATTTGCCACGTAGGCAATGTCGTGCATTGCCATGGTGGGATCAATATGTGATGGAGTGACAAATACGCGATCGTTGATTTTGGGTCGCGGTTCACCTTCAAGCGGGGAGAAAGTGGTGTGTTCATCCGAGCAGAACCACACTGAATGTTTCTCGATTTTTGGATCGCCGTGGTCGAGACTCAAAGACTTCAAGCCCACATCTGCCACCGACCATTTCTCTTGCACCGAAATCACTGTGCCCACTACCCACATTGCTTGCACAAATGGTGAATCAAGCTGGCCGTAATGTGAGTCCATTAACGCATAGCTTCCCGCTTGCACTTCATTCACTGTTGTTCCACTGAACATGTCGTATGTTCCGGTGCCGCCAGCAGACACTATGTCGCCACCTACATCTTCGTGGGCTTCAGCAAGCAGAGCCATTGCTTGTTGTACGCGAGTTCTTTTCTCATCGCGGTCCGTCACCATCATTAGATGACCTTCATAACCCATCACTCCACGCACATTGATTCCCCGCACTCGTGCCGCGTCAGCAAGTCGCCCTGCCATTGAAAGAGGGCATCCACAACGGGGAAGACCTACATTCACATCGATCATCACATTGCGAATGCCGGCTTTGTCGGCGGCCATCAATGTCTCTTCGGAATCAATTGCCACTGTGATGAGAGCATCATCTTGTGCGGCAGCTAACGCAGCAAGGCGAAGGGGGTCGAGAGTTTCGTTGGCGAGTAAAAAGTCATCGCCCACTTCTGCTGCGATCATGCCCAAAATTTCACGCGGAGTGGCACAGGTGAAGGAACGATGGCCTACACCTTGTTGTTCTGCGGCAAGCCCTGTGCATTTATGCGCTTTGACATGAGGTCGCAGCCGGCGACCAGGATGAATGTCGGCCATAGTGGCAATGTTTTTGTGCAACGCAGCAACGTCAATCACCACTGCTGGGGTTGGTAAGTCGTAGATATGCACTGTGCCGGTGAAGGGACTCGAACCCCCAACACGCAGGACCTAAACCTGCTGCCTCTGCCAATTGGGCTACACCGGCGACAACACGAGGGTACCTGCCATGAAGGGCATCTAGGGAGGTATCGGGGACTAATGGGTGGCAATATGGAGGAGTGACTAGTTCTGTGACCCTCGAATCGACCTTGGATGCCTCCACCTTGCAAGACCAGCTTGGCTTGGCGGCCACGGTTGTTGATACTGAATCACTTGCCAGAAGTGTCCAACGATTCGCAGAACAGAACATCGTTCTTCCTACATTTGCCCAACTTTCTGAACCACACCGGATACCTGTCTCGCTCACAGATGGAGTCGATAAGAATGCCGCTGATGCACGCAATCTGTTTCGCGTGCATTGGTACAACAACATGGCAGGCGATCGCGTGGAGGTCCCCGACCATGTGGTCCTGCCCCCATCATTAACAGGCGTGGAAGCACCAATCATCGTGGTGTTCGGAAATCGTTTCCCGATGATTACCGCGCACAAAGTGCTTGCGGCATATTCCTGTTTCATTCCCCGAGTCATTACAGGTCAGTTTGACCCCACACGACATCGTGCAGTGTGGCCATCAACTGGGAACTACGCCCGTGGTGGTATTGCCATAAGCCGCTTGATGGGCTCTAGAGGTGTTGCTGTGTTACCCGCGGGCATGTCACAGGAGCGTTTTGATTGGCTTGACAAATGGGTGGTTGACCCCGCCGACATTGTGCGTACCCCAGGTACCGAGAG
>WLGS01000088.1 GCA_009703125.1 Actinomycetota bacterium | reverse complement strand
TGTCCGCCAATTTAGAGAACCTGAACTTTGTTCGAGTGCTGTTGTATCAGCCGATTACAGAACGACCCACGGCACCATGATTGAGCGGATACTGATTGTTGCCGAGAATCGATACACGCGTCTTGTGCTGTTGGGCTTGCTGTTCTTGTCGTTGCAGACAACCATCTTTAATGAAATGCGACCACTGGGCGTGTCGATGGAAGTGATGTTGCTTCTTGCTGCATCCACTGGACTTGCAAAGGGTTCTGAGACTGGTGCAATTGCAGGTTTTGTTGTGGGGTTGCTGTACGACATGGTGTTGACGACACCACTTGGTCTATGTGCAGTGGTGTTCTCTGTGGTGGCGTACTTGTCTGGATTAGCGCATTCATTTGTGCATGAACCTACGTGGTGGTCCCGTATTTTGACGGTGATGGTGAGTAGTGCCGTGGGGATGATCCTTATGCCCATTGCATTTACGGTGACTGGCGCCGAGGGTGTTTTTACTACAGACTTGATTGAGATGGTTGTGGTTGTCGCTGTATTCAATGCACTACTTGCACTTCCAGTGGTGTGGTTGTGTAGTTGGGCATTGCGCGACAAAGTTGAGGTGCGCTAGTGGCTCGCACCACACCCGTATCGCGTCTGTCGGTTCTGGCAACGGTGTCATTTATGTTGTTGGGGCTTCTGACAGTTCGACTGTGGTTTTTACAAGTTGTTGACGCACCAGGGCTTGAAGAACGTGTACGTGAGGTGCGCACGCGCACTGTAAAAATCACTCCCGAACGTGGCCGTATTTTTGATGTGAAAGGTCGGATTGTTGCCGACAACGAGCGCGTCTTGACGCTCACCATTGATCGAGCAGTGATTGCGCGTCCATTGGCGCGTCAACAGATGTGGGCGCGATTGTCTGGTGCCTTGAACACCCCACCAGAGGAATTGGAAGACCGTTTTCTCTCCAAGCGTTACGACCAGTTGCAGCCCTTACCTTTGAAAGATGACATCACAGAGGAATTGGCGTTGTTCTTGCGAGAAAGAAGCGAGGATTATCCCGGAATAGATATTCGTGAGGGTTGGCGGCGTCAGTATCCGTATTCACCCGTTGCGAGCCACGTGGTGGGTTTTTTGGGTGCGATTAAAGAGAGTGAACTTACTTACTACCGCAATTTGGGTTACGACCCTGATGCTCGTGTAGGGCAATTTGGTGTGGAGCAGACTTACGAGTCGGTGCTACGAGGTTCGCCTGGTTTTGTGAAGTACGAAGTGGATTCTCGTGGACGCATTCTTCGTCAACTAGAGCGTCAAGAGCCCATACCGGGCAATGATGTGCAATTGAGTATTGACCTCGATCTCCAACAATTAACTGAACAAGCGTTGTACACAAAAATTCAAGTGCGTCGACGTACCGAGGCACCACAGATTCTTCTTTTTGGAGAACCAGACCCTCAATACCCTGAAGTGACGTATTACAAGGCTCCCGCAGGTTCAAGTGTGTTGCTAAATCATGAGACGGGAGAGGTGGTGGCCATGGCCAGTTATCCCAATTTTGATGCACGGTGGTTTAACGCAGGTATTTCCTCTGAGAAGTTCAATCAACTTTTTCCCACCACAGACGACCCTGACCAATCGATTCTGGTGAATCGCGCGATATCGGGTAGGTACAACCTTGGTTCAACGTTTAAGCCATTTGTGGCTTTTGCAGCATTGAACACAGGACAACTCACAGGTGGCACCGACTATTCACTTGTTGATAGAGGAACTTACAAGCTCTCGAGTATTCCTGATGAACGTTGTCAGTTGAATGTGAAGTGTGTGTTCAAGAATGCAAACTGCGGAAACGGCGCACCGTGCAAGTACGGCCGCATCAATCTTGAAACTGCTCTAGCGGTCTCATCTGATGTGTTCTTCTACAAAATTGGTGAAGAGATTTTTACTCAACGCGGAAATCGTCCCGTTCTTGAAGAGCAAGTGCGTCTGTTTGGATTTGGGTCACCTACCGAAATTGATCTTCCTTATGAATTCATTGGCACGGTTCCTAACCGCGCACTCAAAGAACGTCTTGCTGCCTCTGGTGCAATTGCTAAAGAAGAGGGCGAGGGTTACTACGTGGGTGACAACTTGCAGATGTCAATCGGTCAAGGTTTGTTGTCCGCAACGCCACTGCAGTTGGCTGTTGCTTATGGCGTCTTGGGTAACGGTGGCAAAGTAGTGCGACCCCGTGTGGTGCGGGCTATCTGGAGTCCTGGAACACCTAATGGTGCATCGGGTCGAGTGGACCTGGAAAAGGGCACGGTGTTGCAAGATTTCAGTGCGCCTCAAATTGTGAGAGATATCTCGGATCGGCAAGAAGTGTTTGAGCCAATTGTTAAAGGTCTCACACGTGTAATCACAGGACCGGGCACGACATCAGACTTTTATCATGCAACAACGGGGGAGCGTTTGTTCTCTGCGTATCCCCAACGCACCCTTCCGATTGCAGGGAAAACAGGGACTGCACAAGGTGCAGGCAATCTTCCGTGGAATGACTCATCGGCTTTTGCTGCGTTTAGCTTGGACCCCAGCAAGCCCTATACCGCTGCTGCATACATTGAAAAGAGTGGATTCGGATCGCGCGCAGCCGCACCTATCGTGAAGTGCTTGTTTACAGCACTTGCAGGGAAGATGAGAGTGAATTCGGCGCAACCTTCTGACCCTCTCGATATCAATAGCTTTGATGTGGCTCCGCCGCCTCCCACGTGGAATCCATTGTGTTTGGTGGGGGCCGGTTCCTCGGTGCGTGACTAATGAGTGCTTCAATTTTTACTAGGAGACCAAATTCAGGTCTAGGCAATGTGAAGCGAAGCATTGTTGACCCCACACGAAACATTGACTGGATTTTGATGGCAGCAGCCGGTGCGTTGACCGTTATCGGCACGTTCATCATTTACTCTGCAACTCGTCCTCGATTGTTGAATCGTGGCGCAGATCCCTATCTATTTGTACAGCGCCAAATCATTTTCATCATTCTCGCAATTGTCGTGATGGCTGTGGTGATGTGGATTGACTATGTGCAACTACGTGGAAGCGCTGAGCTTTTCTATGCCGTCACGCTTGTGTTGTTGGTGCTGGTGATGGTGGCGGGAGCTGTGCGTGGTGGAGCACGTCTTTCTTTTGACTTGGGGCCTATCGCTGTACAGCCGGCGGAGCTAGCGAAGGTGTCGGTACTGCTTTTACTTGCGGGATTCCTGGCCGATGATGACACGAAGACAGTGGGATATGAGCGATTCATTCAGTCACTCTTCATTGTGGGTGCCCCCGTAGCCCTGATTGCGATTCAGCCGGACTTAGGTTCAGCCTCTGTATTGATCGCGTGTGCGATGGGCGTGTTGTTAGTTGCAGGGGCGCAGGTTCGCTACATCATTTTGGTGACGTCACTATCTGTCTTGTCGGCTATCGCAGGTGTGATCTCTGGGATAGTGAAGGACTATCAGGTGCGTCGCATTATTGGATTCTTGAGTCAGAACTCTGATTCGGCAAGTTTGCAGCAATTGACGTCGCAGGTGCGCTTCGCTAAGAGAGCGGTATCCACCGGAGGTTTCTTTGGCAAGGGATATCTGCAGGGCCCTCTCACCAATGGTGCCTTTATTCCTGTGCAGTCCACAGACTTTGTGTTCTCGGCCGTGGGGGAACAATTTGGGATGTTGGGATCGGGGATTGTGTTGGGTCTGTTTGGGGTGGTGTTGTGGAGAATCTTCCGCATTGCTCGCTTGGCACAAGATCGACTGGGGGTGCTCATTGCCTCGGGTGTCTTCACCATGATTTTGTGGCAAATGTTTCAAAACATTGGTATGACCATGGGCGTCACCCCTGTTTCGGGCGTTCCGTTACCGTTTCTGTCCTATGGGGGGTCCCACACGGTGGCCTTTGCCATGATGATTGGGCTGGTCCAGAGCATCCATATGAGACGTTTCCGCTAGCCAGCGGGGGTAATCTAGGAGAACCGTATGGTTTGGCGCGCCTCTTTGGCAGTCGCGGAACCCACATGGCGCGCTTATGTGCGACGTGAGAGAGGATTTTCATGGATAGCAAAGACCCTGCCGAGGGCTCGGCAGAGAAAACAACGTCTGTACCTGCAGGCCGAAATGGCGACGCAGAAGCACAAGCTGAGGCTGCACGCAAACGGCGTCGTGGTTCGCGTGGTGGCAAGAATCGTCGTCGGCCACAAGGTGAAGGCGCAGGAGACGAGCATCTAGAGAGCGACCATGAGACCTCGGCTCCACCCCGGCGTCCTCAAATCGGTGATACTCGTCCGGCCCCTGCGGCCCCTAAAGCTCAACCTTCGCAGGAAGCGCGCAACGGTGATGGTGCCAAGAAGAAGCGCCGCCGTGGTGGACGCGGAAAGTCCCGAACAGGAGGCGGACAGCAGCGCACGTCCATTGATACCGATGCAGAGATCATTGAACGGCGCAAAGGTCGTGAAAGAAATGGTCGCCCTGTAGGTCGCTACATGATGTGTGTACAAGTACGTGATGGTGTTACCCAGGTCGCTGTCATGGAAGGGCGCAGCCTTATTGAGCACTATGTGAGTCGACCTTCCGATGATGTGGGGCAGATTCACGGGAACATCTATTTGGGCAAGGTACAAAATGTTCTTCCTGGAATGGAAGCGGCCTTTGTTGATATCGCAACTCCGAAGAATGCGGTGCTGTATCGCGGTGATGTGCAATATGACCCCGAGGATGTAGAAACCAAGGACACTGCACGCATTGAACACATCTTGCGCTCACGTCAAACAATTCTGTGTCAGGTCACCAAGAATCCCATCGGTGCAAAGGGCGCGCGGTTGACACAGGAAGTGTCAATTCCTGGACGATTTGTAGTTCTGATTCCGAACTCAAAGACGTATGGAATCTCAAAGCGCTTGAATGACTCGGAGCGTCGCCGTCTTCGCAACATTTTGGACCGAGTGAAGCCAGCTGAACACGGTGTCATTGTGCGCACCGCGGCAGAACATGCCACAGAACATGAACTGACCGCCGATATGACGCGATTGTTGGAAGAGTGGGCACAGATTGACGAAGCCGCAAAAAAGGCCACGGGCCCCACGCTGCTGTATCGGGAACCCGAACTGGCCGTGCGTGTCATCAGAGAAGAGTTCAATGCTGAGTATCGCGGTGTAGTGATTGATGATCTTCGACTTTTCGAAGACGTGCGTCGCTATATCGAAGCATTCAATCCTGAGCTGGCTGATCGTGTGGAGTATTTCGATCGCGATGCAGAACCGTTGTCACTTTTTGAAACACATCATGTGCATGAACAACTACACAAGGCCCTGGACCGTAAGGTCTGGTTGCCTTCGGGTGGATCGCTCATCATTGAGCACACCGAGGCTTTGACCGTCATTGACGTGAACACTGGCAAGAACGTCGGTACATCAAATCTTGAAGAGACGGTGTTTCAGAACAATCTGGAAGCAGCCCAAGAAGTGGCCCATCAACTCAGGCTTCGGGACATTGGTGGCATCATTGTTATTGACTTCATTGATATGGAGATCAAGGAGAACCGCAAGAAAGTGGTCGAATCTTTCCGTCAGGCTCTTTCTCGCGACAAGACCCGCACCCAAGTCTTTGAAATCAGCGAGTTGGGTCTCGTGGAAATGACTCGAAAGCGAATTGGCGAAGGCCTCATCACTTCGTTTGCGGGCGAATGTCCCGAGTGCTCAGGTCGTGGGTTTACGGTTGATTTTGGGCTTCTCGACTAGTGGAAAAGTCAGGAAATCACCCAAACATTCTGGGTCAGACGATTGTCGGAGCCCATTTTGGGCAGATAGGGTAGGAAACCGCTATGTACGCAGTGATCGCTTCCGGTGGAAAACAAGAAAAAGTATCCGAGGGCCAGCAGGTCCAAGTTGAACTTCTTCATCAACAAGACGGCACAGAGGTTTCATTGAAGCCAGTGTTGGTCGTTGACGGCGCCACAATTTTGTCTACCCCTGACCAGCTCAAAGGTGTGTCGGTGAAAGCCCGCATCGTGGGAAGTGCAAAGGGTCCAAAGATTGACGGTTTCACCTACAAGCGTCGTACGAACAATCGTCGCCGTTTCGGTCACCGTCAGCAATACTCTGTTATTGAAATCACATCCATCGCGAAAGGCTGATTGACATGTCAAAGACAAAAGGTGGCGGCTCAACAAGAAACGGCCGCGATTCAAATGCCCAGCGCCTTGGTGTAAAGGTTTTTGATGGCACTGTCATCACCGCGGGAACAATCATCATTCGTCAGCGTGGAACAAAAACTCATCCAGGCAAAAACGTGGGTATCGGCAAAGACGACACCCTGTTTGCTTTGGCACCAGGAAGTGTGAAGTTTGGCGAGCGTCGTGGACGCAAAGTCGTCGACGTGATCCCTGCGGAATAAGTTTTTCCTCAAAGGAACGAGAAAGGCGCACCTTCGGGTGCGTCTTTTTTATTGTCCGCTAATGGCGACTGATTACTCAGCGGCAAGCAGCGTGTCGATGCCTTGGGGCAGTTTGTCGTGGGGGTAGTCGAGCAGGGTGACGGCTTGCGTACAGGCAAAACGATCGGTCATTCCTCCGACATAGTTGACCGCCTCGCGGTGTGCACGCACAGTGTGGGCATCAAACGGGTCTTGCTCCCATGAAGGGAGAAGACGAGGGTGTGCGATGTAGTGCTCGACAAGTGGCTGCAACATATCGATGACACTGCGTGCTTGAGCCTGCGATGCGGATCGGTGGTAGATGGCGTCGTAGTTGAATCGACGAAAGAGGGCCAGTGCTTCTGCAACATCTGGAACCATGCCAATGCGGCCCGTTGCAGATGTAGCTTCAATCATTGCGGTAATGAATGCACTGAGTTGTTCGCGCCGAGTGGTGCCACAGCGTTGTCGCACCAAGTCCGGAAGTTGTTGAGGTGTGACAACACCGGCGTAGACAGCATCTTCAAAGTCGTGACACACATAGGCGATGCGATCTGCCCAGCTGACGATTTCAGCTTCCGGAGTGGCTGGTGCTGGGCGAGACCAACTGTGATTGCGAATTCCATCCAGAGTTTCTGCACACAAGTTCAAAGGTGTGAGGACTACGTCTGCTCCCCATACGGCATGGTCATAGCCGCCTTCAATGTAGGGAGAAAGTGCGTCTTCGCTTGCGTGGCCACCTGGTCCGTGGCCACAATCATGGCCGAGAGCTATTGCTTCTGTGAGAGCGACGTTGAGTTGCAATACACGGGCCACTGACACAGCTACTTGTGCAACTTCAAGCGCATGAGTTAATCGTGTGCGCTGATGATCATCGGGAAAAACAAAGACTTGAGTTTTTCCTGCCAGGCGGCGGAAAGACGATGCATGCAAAATACGATCACGATCACGTTCAAAACAGGTGCGATACGGATCTGGTTCCTCTGGTTTCTCGCGACGTCCTGCTCCCACTGCACGAGTTGCCAAAGGGGCTAATTGTTCATCGAGAAGGTTTTCTCTTATTTCACGTAGCGCGACATCGGTTGTGCCTATTCCGGCCCAGGAATCTTGATGCGCCACAGTGATACCCAACGCGGAGGATTGGCCAGCCATGGTGGAAACCCATGTGTGATT
>WLGS01000087.1 GCA_009703125.1 Actinomycetota bacterium | reverse complement strand
GAGCCCACACTTTGGGTGAGAACATCAAGATCTTGTTGCGCTGCATGCATCACACAAGTGGCTTCTGCGGCGAACAGATCATTGAGAATTTCTACACTGACCGTTAGTGGATCTATGAGAAAGATTTGATCACCTGAGCAAATCTGCACGAGAGCAAGTTGTGGGAAATAAGTCTTTTCTCGATGGAATTCTGTATCTAGAAAATACTGAGAGTGTCCTTTTACAAAAGAAACACATTCCCGTAAGTCGTCATCATTATCAATCCATGAAAATGAAATGTCAGCGTGGACTGTCACCCGTGACAACCTCGCGACCTTCAATGATCCAGCCCATAGTTCCGCCACCCACATTGATGAATGAGGCGGATGCATGACTTGATTGCTGTGTTAGAAAATCACATGCACGAGCACTTCGTGCACCAGATCTACACACCACGTACACAACTCCTGTTGTAGGAATTTCGTTGAACGATTCCTCTAGACCACTTAATGGGATACTGATTGCCCCTGGAATGTGTCCATCGGAATATTCATCTTGTTCCCTGACATCTATAAGAGTTTCCACTTGGGAGATATCTATTTCTTGTACAGGGACTTCTTTCCAACTCATTGCTTAGAGATTAGTCGCATCGTCGGGACTCAGAAGGTCTGAGGGTTCATTGATATTGCGCACCGCCATTGCAGGCACAGGTACTTCAGCGACATCGAGAAGAACCGCCGCGCGGTGCACAGCACGTTCCTCGCGTTTCCATACAGACTGCAACGTGGTGAGGCACTCATCTTTTGACCATGCGGCGCAGAGCCAGTTCAAACGATCCGTGCGACCCACGGTGGCTTGTGCGTCCTGCAATCCACGCACGAGGCTCGAGATGACTGATCCAGTAATGAAGGGCATGTCACACGACAACACAACAACTGCATCGTTGCTCGCGGATTTCACGGCGGTGATGACTCCACCAAGAGGTCCTTGTCCTGGATAAAGATCCTTTTTCCACACGCCAGTTAACTTCTTGGCCTTTGCTTGAGTTCCGCCAACTAGCAGTATTTCCTTTGCTCCAGCCTCTGATGCAGCTTGTGAAACTCGGTTAGCCATGGCAACGCCGTCTACTTCGAAGGTGGCCTTATCGACGCCCATGCGTGAGCTGTCGCCACCAATAAGGATTGCGACGGTGAAATCGGCATTCGACATGATGACAACGCTACGGGCTTGCTGGCATCTATCGTTGCCCTATGTTCCAAAACCTTGCTGCCATAGATGCCGAGACCCTGAAAACAATGGCTTTAGGGCTATCTGCAGGTTCAGTGGTGATTGCCATCATTTTGTTGAAGGTCATCTCTTCGGTCGTCGGTAAGGCAATCTCGACAGTTGTGTTGTTGGCAATTGCACTTGGTGGGTTTTCCCAGAGAGAGCAAATCACGTCGTGCATTGACGAGGTGAGAGCTCAATCCTCGATGACTGTGCCTACAGAAATTTCTTGTGTCTTTTTTGGTCAAGAGATTTCTGTCAAGGTGCCCGTGCCCTCAATGTGAGGGCGAATGAGTTGTTCGTAGAACTCATTTGGATGACTCAGGTGTGCTCCGTGGCCAGCGTCCACGATTACCGCCTGCGTCGCCGTCTCGATGTGATCTGTTAACCAATTTGCTGCGGTGTGTTGATGTTCTCGAGCCTGAGATCCAAGACCACAGATAACGGGACAGTGAATCTGAGATGGTTCCCATGATGGACCACGGCGAAGTGCTTCAAGTTCGGCCACCAACGTTGCGCCCTCTCTTCGTCGTTCAACTTTTGTCCGTTCGGGAAGAGTGTCCCATCGGTGTTGACCAATCATGCGAATCATGAACTGTTCCGCAGCCTTCTCGGGACCTGCGGCTACTCCTGCCGCACCTGCAGTATTCGTCGGCCACCACTCCATCCACGACAAAGGTGTTTCGTAGATGGAGACCCCCACAATTTGAGTGCCGAGACGAGCCGCTGTCGCTAATGCAATCTGACCTCCGTAGCTATGACCGATCAAAATGGCATCGTGGGAACCTACGAGGGCCACTACATCGTCCACATTGCCGTCCACCGTCATTGGCCCGGGATGTTGCCAACGGTCGTGGTAGCCACGCCGATCGAAACGTACAACATTGCGAAAACGTGAGGTCGCACGCGCAAGCCTTGCCATTCCTGAGGAACGATCAAGAGAACCATGAATCAGTACCACCAGCGGGCCTGTGTGTGGGCCACTTATCTCGGCATCAAATTGTGCACCTGAATGGGGTTCAAACACCTGCACTGCCTTATCCTTGCACAGCAGTGGAACTAATACTTGTACGTCACGCATTGCCAGTACGCCGTGAAAACACGGTTGGCCCAGCAGACCCCGAACTCTCCGTAGAGGGCCATGCCCAGGCACGTCTCTTTGCTCAGTACATGCATGCTGAGCAAATCGATGTGCTGTACACGAGTCCATTGCAGCGCGCTCAACAGACCGCGTCACCACTAGCGGAATTAAAGAACATTTCTCCGGTCGTGGTCGAAGGTGTAGCCGAGTTCGATCAACACTCCAATGAGTACATTCCCATCGAGGAGCTCAAGGCGGCAAATGATCCTCGTTGGGCAGAGATGATCAATGGCACTTGGACCTCACCTGAGGAGGCCCAAGAATTTACCGATCGAGTCATTGACTCCTTGGAAACCATCATCAAGACCAATCGTGGAGCTCGTGTGGTTGTGACATGTCACGGTGGAGTGATCAATGAGTTCCTTGCATATGTCCTTGGTCTAGACACTCGGCAGTTCTTTTATCCCAACTACACGTCACTGCACCGCATCGCTGCATCGTCGAATGGGCATCGCAGTATTTTGTCCATCAACGAGACAGCACATCTAAGAAACAGTGGTTTACCGATGGGGCTTTTCCATGGATAAGTCCTCGCCTATTGCCTCGCTTCTTGAGTGGCTAGACGCCTCTCCTACTCCTGTTCATGTTGTGCAGACATCAGTGAATCAACTGATGGTCTCAGGTTTCATAGAACAGATTGACTTCTCTTCTGATTTACTCCTTAAAGGTTTTTATCGCAAAGACGGTGCGATCATTGCTTGGTCACTTGGTGACAATGGTGCACCCTTGAGGATTATCGGTGCACACACGGATTCGCCGAATCTACGAGTGCAACCGCAGCCCGATATCTCTCGCATGGGATGGAACCAGTTAGGGATCGAAATTTACGGAGGCGTCCTTCTCAACTCATGGTTAGATCGCGACCTTGGTATTGCAGGCAGAGTTTTTAGTTCCGATGGCGAAGAAGTTTTCTTTCATCACTCGCAGCCGATAGCCAGAGTCCCACAATTAGCCATACATCTCGATCGCGAAATCGGTGAACGAGGATTGCAGTTAGACAAGTTTCAACACACCTCGCCCGTATGGGGAACTCAAGCTCCGATGTTTCTCGATTGGCTTACTCAGGAAACTGGCGTACAAAGAATTGCATCATTTGATGCCCATCTATTTGATGTCACCCCTGCATCTGTCCTAGGTGTTGATGGTTCCTTATTGGCTAGCGGTCGACTGGATAATCAATTGTCGTGTTGGGCAGCTGTTGAGGCGTTGTGCACTACTGATAGCCAATACACAACGGTTGTCATTCTGAATGATCACGAAGAAGTGGGGTCTGAATCAGTCACCGGTGCGGCCGGACCCATGTTGGAGAACCTACTCGCACTCATCAGTCATCGAGACGGATTGCGCCCAGGTCAACTCATGGATCGTCAACGACAATCATGGTGTTTATCGGCCGATAACGCCCATGCAGTCCACCCCAACTACTTAGAGAGACACGACCCGCGGCATAGTCCTTTGCCCAATCACGGAGTTGCTCTCAAGTTGAACGGCAACCAACGCTATGCCACTTCTCCTCGAGGAGCTGCCCATATGCGTGGTGTTGCAGATTCAATGAACGTGCCATTGCAAACGTTTGTGTCGCGCAACAACATGCCATGTGGTTCCACCATTGGGCCCATCACATCTACTCGACTCGGCATCGAAGCAATAGATATCGGCGTTCCACAGTTATCAATGCACTCCGCCCGCGAAATGTGTGGAGTTAAGGACGCTACTGATTTAGTGACACTGATGCAAGGATTCTTGCGTAGCTAGTTCGGAGTACCTGCAAGACGCTGGGCTTCATCGAAGAGTCGCTGTAGTTCTGATGTGAGCTGTTCGGTCAACTCTTTGACAGCTGACCGAGGAACGCGACCGCTTTCGTCTACTGCAGCGATGATGGGCTCGCCGATAACGAGCACACACTTCTTGGGATAAATCATCTTCTTGCCTTTTGGCATAACTTTTTCTGATCCGCCGATGCCCAAAGGAATGATGGGGACACCAGCCTTCACTGCAACATATGCAGCCCCGTCAAACAATGGCATCACTACTGGACCGGACTGACGAGTCCCTTCAGGAAACAGCACCAATGGTTCCCCCATCTCTAGAACAGCAATACAACGCTTAAGCGCCTCACGGTCGGCTGTGCCGCGCGTGACAGGAAAGGCGCCCATCGCTGAGAAGAGCCAACCTATGGGTGCAATTTTCCATAAGGAATCTTTGCCCATAAAGCGAAGCCGACGCGATGAGACAGCCGCAGCAAGTGGTGTATCGATGTTGGAGCGGTGAATAGGAGCGAGAACGAAGGCTCCTCGTCTAGGGATGTTGTGTTTCCCAACAATCCTTGTGCGGGTATACCCCACACAGACACCCACAACGATGGATCGCAAAATCTTGTAGGCGATGATGCTTACCCGCGTGGGGCGTACGAGAAATGAATCCACGTCAGACATTTTTAATTTCCTGTTTCTTATGCACTATCGCGACAATCGAAGCGACAACTTCAGAGATGCTCAATCCGGTTGTATCCACATGGACTGCATCGCTGGCTGGCTGAAGCGGAGAATCTTGTCGTGTGGAATCAAGATGATCACGGCCTTCTATCTCTTTCGCAACTTGTGCCAAATCACCACCGCTTTGCTGAACTCGGCGAGCGGCTCTCTCCTGAGCAGATGCTGTGAGGAAGATTTTGACGTCAGCGTGAGGTAACACCACGGTGCCAATATCTCTTCCTTCGACAACTCCACCGCCGTGGTCTGCAATCCACTTTTGCTGTTGCGATCGCATGGAATTTCGCACAGGAGTCATTGCAGCAATGATGCTGACTACAGCTCCCACCTCTGAAGTACGAATTTCAGTGGAGACATCTTGGCCATCTAGAAGGACAGTGTCCGCGTGGAGTGAGATCTCAACACTTTCAGCGATTGATGCGATCTCGTCAACATCGCCATGAGAGACACCTCGGCGCAGAACTGCAAGCGCAACACACCTATACATTGCGCCCGTATCCAGATACGGCACTCCAATTTCGTCTGCTACAAGACGTGCAACAGTGGACTTGCCCGCACCTGCTGGACCGTCAATTGCTACGACCGTCACTATTACCAACTGGTTCCGAGAGGACGACCTTCGTCATAGCCTGCTGAACTCTGGATGCCCACCACTGCACGCTCATGGAACTGTTCCAAGCTTGCAGCTCCGGCGTATGTACATGAGGAACGAAGACCCGCAACAATCTGGTCGATGATGTCTTCTACGCCGGGACGATGGCTATCGAGGTACATGCGTGATGTGCTGATTCCCTCTTCAAAGAGTTCTTTCTTGGCGCGTTCAAACGCGGTCTCTGTGCGAGTTCTGTTCTTCACAGCGCGGTTTGAAGCCATTCCGAAACTCTCTTTATACAAACGGCCTTCGGTGTCGCGCAAAGTGTCAGCTGCAGATTCATAGGTTCCCGCAAGCCACGAGCCGAACATCACACTTGATGCACCTGCGGCAATTGCCAGGGCGACATCACGCGGATAACGCACTCCACCATCGGCCCACACGTGTTTGCCTAATGACCGGGCTGTCTCGGCGCATTCAAGAACTGCAGAGAATTGAGGGCGCCCCACGCCCGTCATCATGCGTGTCGTGCACATTGCACCTGGTCCCACGCCCACCTTGATGATGTCTGCTCCCGCATTAATGAGATCACGCGTGCCGTCTTTTGTGACAACATTTCCCGCAACTAAGGGAGTGTTGGGTGCAACTTTTCGCACAGCTTCAATTGCACGCAACATCGATGATTGGTGACCATGGGCAGTGTCGATAACGAGCACATCGACACCAATCTCCACCAAAGCTTTTGCTCGCTCTGCTGGGTCACCATTGATACCTACTGCCACCGAGGTGAGGAATTTCCCAGAACTGTCCACTGCAGGTGAATAAATCGTTGACCGCAGGGTGCCGCGTCGTGTCACAGCACCAACCAACAAGCCTTGGCCATCTACCACGGGTGCAAAATTCAAACGCTGATCAACCAAGACGTCGTGAATTTCCAGCACCGACTGTGTATTTGAAAATCTCACCATCTCGGTATTCATCACGTTTTTCAACTGAGTGAAGCGGTCATATCCTGCGCCGTCATGTTCAGTGAATATTCCCAAAGGTTGGTTTTCTGGTGACACAACCACCACCGCTCCATGTGAACGCTTATGGATAAGACTCATTGCCTCACCCAATGTGTCCTCAGGTCCCAATGTGATGGGCGTCTCAAAAATGGGGTGTCGCGATTTCACGTGATTGACAACCGTGGCGATGATGTCCAGTGGAATATCTTGCGGCAAGACCACCAATCCCCCTCGGCGTGCCACCGTTTCTGCCATACGACGACCGGCCACGGCTGTCATGTTGGAGACCACGATGGGGATATTGGTTCCAATGCGGTCAGCTGTAGAGAGATCCACATCCAATCGCGATGTCACAGTGGACATACTCGGGACCATGAAAACATCGTTGTAGGTCAGGTCGTGGGCTGGTAACTGCTGTAAGAAGCGCATAGGGCACAACGAGACTACCGTGTATCCATGGTCCAAGAAGAAGTAATACCCGTGGTTCTGGTGCACGGCTGGGGCGGAAGCTTTCAACAGACATGGCATGCACCAGGCATCGACGCCCTTCTTGAGGACGTTGGCCGCACCGTTGTGGGAATAGACCTTCTCGGACATGGCACTGCGGACAAGCCTCACACTCCCGAGGCCTATGGGGAATTGGGTCAATGGCTCTTGAATACTCTGTCGAATGAGTCACCAGTAGTCGACATTGTGGGGTTTTCTTTGGGTGCATTAACGGCCCTTGATGCCCTTATTGCTGCACCTCACAGATTCAGGAAGGTTGTCCTCGCGGGGATCGGGGATGGAGTCTTTGATGCGGACGCGGGATCTCGATCGCAACGCATAGTCGATGCCCTCGAAGGAGTTGGCTCCACAGATGACACTTTCTCTCAGATGTTTGTGCAATACGCGCATCATCCAGGAAACGATCCAATTGCTTTAACAGCAATCATGAAGCGTCCATCAAGCCGCACGCTGACGAGAACCGAGCTGTCATCTCTCCCCCATGAGGTGCTTGTCGTGATTGGTGAAAAGGATTTTGCTGCTCCCGCGGATTCTCTTGCGGCGGCCTTTCCAAATGGTTCACTCGCAGTTCTCAAAAACACAGACCACTTCGCAACGACCGAGTCGTTCGCCTTCATTGATGCGCTCTTGGGACATCTTGCACATGGCTAACAAATCGCACATCACAAATGATGTGTCGCTCGCAGTACAGGCATTGAATGCTGGTGATGTGGTTGCGATTCCCACCGAGACGGTCTATGGCTTAGCTGCTCTCGCGCAGAACGCACATGCGGTTGAGAAGGTCTATGTCATCAAAGGTAGACCCCGATCTCACCCACTCATCGTGCATGTCGCATCTCTTGAGGCAGCAAAGATGTGGGGTGAGTTGAACGCAGAAGCACAGTTGCTCGCCGAACACTTTTGGCCAGGCCCCCTCACGTTGTTAGTTCCTCGTACTTCTCTCGTTCCAGACTGGATCACAGGTGGTCGGGATACGGTTGCAATCCGG
>WLGS01000086.1 GCA_009703125.1 Actinomycetota bacterium | reverse complement strand
TGAATAGACGCTAGGATGTTCTAGAACCTAACCAATTTGACGTCGCACAGTGCGATGTCCGGAGCAGTGAGAACAATGAATATCCTCGTCGTAGGAGCTGGTGGAGTTGGGGCCTCAATGGCCTCTATTGCCGAAACGAGGAGTTTTTTTGACTCCTTTGTGTTGGCTGATATTTCCAGAGAACGTGCCTTACAGGCCATCTCGGAACTCGATGACCCTGGAAAGTTCATTGCAGAACAAGTGGATGCAGGAAATGTGCACCAGATAGTCGCTCTGATTGAAAAAACAAAAGCCGATGTTGTGGTGAATGCGTGCGATCCACGTTTCAACGAAACAATTTTTGAAGCGTGTTACAACGCAAAATGTAACTACGTCGACATGGCAATGAATCTCAGTAAGCCGCACCCCACGGACCCTTTCAATCTTGTAGGAGTACCACTGGGTGAAGAACAACTTGCCGACCATGACAAATGGAAAGAGCGCGGAATTCTTGCACTCGTGGGCATGGGGGTAGAGCCTGGCTTGAGCGATATCTTTGCTCGCTACGCAGCTGATCATATTTTTGATGAAGTACATGAAGTAGGTGTGCGTGACGGATCGAACTTGTCCATTGATGGTTTCGATTTTGCACCGACGTTTTCCATTTGGACGACTATCGAAGAATGTTTGAACCCACCAGTGATCTGGGAAAAAGATCGCGGCCTCTACACAACCGATTGTTTTAGTGAGCCAGAAATCTTTCACTTCCCCGCCGGCATTGGTCCTGTGGAATGTGTGAACGTAGAACACGAAGAAGTGATCTTGATTCCACGTGCAGTGGATTGCAGTCGTGTTACTTTCAAATACGGTCTCGGTGCTGAATTCATTGACTGGCTAAAAACGTTTGCATATCTCGGTCTCGACTCCACCGACAAGATTCGCGTGGGAGATGCCTCTGTTGCGCCACGCGATGTATTGGCAGCAGTGCTTCCGAACCCTGCAAAACTTGGTCATCTCATGCACGGCAGAACATGTGCGGGTACTTGGGTGCGCGGAATTGCAGACGGAAAGCCGCGCGAGGTGTACCTGTATCACGTGGCAGATAACGAAACCACCATGCGTGATTACGGGTCACAAGCAGTGTTGTGGCAAACAGCGGTGTGTCCAGTGATGGCACTTGAACTTCTCGCCAATGGCGACTGGAAAGGAACTGGCGTTCTTGGACCAGAAGAGTTTGATGCAGTCCCCTTCTTGAACTTGATGGGCGATTACTCCACACACCACGGCATCTTGGAAATGGGACCTGGCTTATGGCCAAGCCCCAAACCCACTGGTCAACCTGGTTGGGACCGTCCCGTGCGACGCGCCATCGTGCCGTCTGTGTAAAGACGCGCTCTATACGTTGACAGTTAATCGATGGGATACATGACGCGAACTCGTACCTACACGTAGTTCCACATCACCTTGCCATTGAGACCAACCCTTGGTGTCAACATCCCACATTCGGTAGGCATTTCTGTCAATCACAACAGACGCATTTACTGTGCTGTGCGAAGGAACATGTACTCGAGCCCATCCCACAAGAATCTGTTCAGGTTCATCATGGGGTAAGGCTTCGCGCGATACTCGATGTGCATACACCTGCACCACTTCCACACCATCTCGTGACGACGTATTTGATGCAGTGACATTCACACGGTAGTTACCGGCCGTTGCTGCATCATCGATGGAGATCTGCGCATAACCGAGACCAAAACCAAAAGGAAACAACGGCTCTTTGCCCACAGTGTCGTACCAGCGATACCCCACAAGACGGCCCTCAAGATATTGCGCAGCATTGTTGCGTCCTGGGTGGTGTTCAAATGCTGGTGTGTCTTCCATACGTCGCGGCAACGTGACAGGCAAGCGCCCACTTGGTTCCGCTGCACCACTGAGAAGATCTACCAATGCATCACCCATTTCCTGACCAGGGAACCATGCATACACCACGGCATCCACTTCATCAATCCATGGCATTGCCACTGGTGATCCAGCATTTACCACCACAATGGTGCGCTTGCTCACCGCAGCAACATCACTAATAAGTTCGTTTTGTTCACCAGGTAGATCCAGTGATTCGCGATCCCATCCTTCGCTCTCCCAATCATCATTGGTACCCACGATTACAACAGACACATCACAACGCGCAGCAACATCAACGGCTTCTTTGCGTTGGTTTGTCACAATCGGCGCCATTGCGCCAATGTTCAAACCACTGAGCCCCATTCCCCGAGGAGCATGTCGTAGTTCAACGAGCAAGGAATAGGTAGTACCAGCTTGCAAAGAAAACTCTTGCACCAACTCTGGCTTGCCCATGCCAAAGAACGATCCACCTCTTTCAATGGCGGTGTTATCTAGAACAAGCGCATCGTTCAGAAACATCTTGACGGGGGCAACAGATTCAACGCTGAACTTCCACTCGCCAGTTACATCAGGAGTGAACTGTGCAGAAATGCGTGCAGCAAAATCAATGTCTCCCATGCGTCGATTCATTGGATCACCTGCCCACAAAATGCGGAAAGTTCCCGTGGTTCCAGTCTCAGCTGGTACAGCACCTGGAGTATCAAGATCTGTAGAAGCAGTGAAATACTCCACCACAACATCTGTTGTAAGACGAGTGTCGAGCTCAGGCAGTTTCTTGTTGATGTTGCACCCAGGTGCATGATGCACCTCAACACCACGTGTGGCAAAAGAACTGGTGAGCGCATCAAGTGGATGTGAGATACGTGTGGGAGTCACATGTGCACTTCCCCCACCCATCACCATTCCATGTGCAGCGTTGGGCCCAATGACAGCCATTGATGACAACGCAATGTCTTCATCGAGTGGCAATGCATGATTGTTGTTCTTTAGTAACACCATTCCCGCAGATGATGCACGACGCAAAAGCGCAAGATCATCAGCATCATCGCGTGTGATCTCTGCCCCTGGTGGCTGATGAAGCCCCCCTGTGCGTTCCATGAGTTCAAGTACGCGTCGTGCAGATTTCGTGATGTCCTCAACAGACACCTCACCACGAGCAACTGCATCGAGCAGTTTTTGTCCACGGTGCAATGTTGGCCCAGGCATCTCAAGATCACATCCCGCAATGACACCTTCTGCTGTGGAATGCAATCCGAACCAGTCACTCATCACAAGACCATCAAAATTCCATTCATCACGGAGGATTTCTTGCAAGAGCTCAACTGAGTCAGCCGCATACGGTCCATTGATCCGGTTGTAGGCCGTCATGATGGACATCACTTCGGCATCGGCAACAGCACGCTCGAAAGGAACTAGGTATATCTCGCGCAATGTGCGCTCATCGATTTGAGAATCAATGGTCATGCGTTCAAACTCTGTGTCATTACCCACAAAGTGCTTGATACAACTTGCCACACCATTGGATTGCACACCTTTGACATATTCCACTGCAATCAGTGCCGTCAACAATGGGTCTTCACTCATGCATTCAAAGTTGCGTCCACCTACTGGTGTGCGATGCAAGTTCACCGTGGGGGCAAGATGCACACGCGCACCTTTAGCAATCAGTTCCCGCCCCAGCAATTCACCTACTTCACGAATCACACTCGGATCCCATGTTGCAGCAAGTGCAGTACCGCACGGCACGTTCATGGATGCAGGCCCATCAAAACGTGAACCACGCACACCAGCAGGGCCATCGCTCACACGCAGTTTGGGAATGTCTAAGCGCGGGATGGGAACTGTGTTCCACATATTCGACCCCGCCAGCAAAGACACTTGTTCTTCTACAGTGAGTTCGGCAAGGAGTTTTTCGACAGGAACAGAGGGCCGAACGTCAGGCATTTCCAGCACACTAGTGCCATCTTTGCCCACCCCTTTCAAGCCGAACTGGTGCCCGTAGGCTTGCAAGGTGCCCGATTCCCCCGACATCTTGGAACAAGCTGCCGCACGGCGAACTTTTGCCATCATCAGCCACCCAGACGCCGGCAAAACCACCCTTACAGAGAAGTTCTTGCTGTATGCGGGCGCCGTACAAAGCGCCGGTGCGGTCAAGGCCCGTGGTGATCGTCGCTCTGCCACTTCTGACTGGATGGAGATGGAACGCCAGCGTGGAATCTCCATTTCTTCCACTGTCTTGCAGTTCCCCTATCGAGACTGCATCTTCAACCTTTTGGATACCCCCGGTCACCGAGATTTCTCCGAAGACACCTACCGCGTGTTATCAGCAGTTGATGCAGTGATCATGGTGCTCGACGTGGCTAAAGGTATTGAGCCACAAACACTGAAACTTTTCGAAGTGTGCCGCTCACAGAATCTTCCCGTGATCACTTTTTTCAACAAGTACGACCGCCCCGGACGCGACCCGTTGGAGCTTCTCGACGAAGTGGAAGAACAGATCGGTCTTCGCCCCACGCCTGTGACATGGCCCGTGGGTCAATCCGGAGATTTCCGAGGTGTGATTGATCGCCGCACAGGAAACTTCATTCGCTTCACACGCGTTGCACGAGGATCATCCATTGCACCCGAGGAGATAGTGAGTCCAGAAGTTGCTGCCGAAGAAGAAGGTGCCGCCTGGACAGCAGCACTAGATGGATGCGGTCTACTTGATGCGATTGGTGCCGATGTAGACATTGAAAGTTTTCTTGCAGGCCAAAGCACACCTGTGTTTGTGGGGTCTGCGCTCACCAACTTTGGTGTGCAGATGATTCTTGATGCAATTGTTGATCTTGCACCGTGTCCTCATCCTCGTCCCGATGTAGACGACGAACTGCGTCCATTAGAGGCTGACTTTGCGGCATTTGTCTTCAAGATTCAAGCCAACATGGATCCCAACCACCGTGACCGCATCGCCTTTGCACGCATCTGCAGTGGAAAGTTTGAACGCGGCATGGATGTGAACTGTGCTCGCACAGCCAAAGCAGTTGGCACAAAATACGCAACCACAGCGTTTGGTTCCGAACGCGAAACAATTGAAGAAGCATTCCCTGGCGATGTGATTGGCATCATCAACACCTCGGGTTTACAAATTGGTGACACATTGCACGCAGGAAAAGCCGTGGAATTTCCTGCCTTGCCACGTTTCTCCCCTGAAGTTTTTGCCACTGCGCGTCCACTTGATTCATCAAAGTTCAAACAATTCCGTCGTGGTTTACAGCAACTCGACGAAGAAGGTGTTGTGCAAGTGCTGCGTGACCCCGACATGGGTGATGCAGAGCCCATCTTGGCCGCCGTGGGTCAACTGCAGTTTGAAGTTCTCGCCCATCGTCTTGCACACGAGTTCAATGCGCCTACCGAAATTCTTAATGCGGACTATCAGGCAATCCGCATTACGGACAAAGAATCCATTCCTCGTTTACGCGAGATTGGCGGTATTCGTATCTTGCGTCGCAGTGACGATGTATTGGTAGCACTGTTTCAAAGTAAGTATCGCTTGCAGCGTTTGGAGTCCGACGAACCCGAATTAACTCTGACGCCCATCATTGCGGGCAGCCGAGACTGACGTGATACTTCTTGACGCGGAGAATTTGCGTGCCTCACGGCCAGGTCGAGTTCTTTTTGACAACATCTCCGTCACGGTCAACACCGGTGATCGCCTCGGAGTTGTTGGCCTAAACGGTTGTGGCAAAAGTACGTTGTTGCGTCTTTTGTCAGGTCAAGATGATCCCGAGGGTGGCGTTGTTCGTCGCGGGCGAAATGCTCGCATTGGCGTTCTTCCACAAATTCCCCAACTGCCTGCAGGTTCAGTACGTGATGCCTGCGGAGGTACTTGGCAAGGCGATGCAATGCTGGACAAGTTGGGTATGGGCGCTATGGGTGATGCCGATACCAGCGAACTCTCCGGTGGTCAACAAAAGCGTGTTGCATTGGCACAATTGCTTGCGGGCGAATGGGATTGCTTGATTCTTGATGAACCCACCAACCATCTCGACCTAGATGCAATTGCTTTTCTTGAAGAATGGTTAGCCAAGTACAACGGTGGACTCATCATGGTCACCCATGACCGCCATGTTCTCGACAAAGTGACGAACCGTGTTCTCGAACTTGATCGCGGCCACGGCTATCTCCACATTCCACAGGGAATTAATGCAGGTTCTGGTTATGCCGCATATCTCACGGCGCGTGCTGAGCGCGAGGAGAATGCAGCAACTGCCGAACAAGTACGAAAGAACGCCGCCAAGAAAGAACTGGCATGGCTGCGTCGCGGAGCACCTGCACGCACTGCCAAACCAAAGGCACGCATTGCCGCAGCCGAAGCTCTCATTGCACAAAAAGCTGACGGCCCAGCGCGCCAGGGCGAACTTGGACTTGACCTTGGCAGTAAACGTCTCGGCTCAAAAGGCATCGAGTTTCATGGCGTTGCGTTCACATGGCCCGACGGCAACATGGTGTTGCGTCCGTTTGATCATGCACTTGAGCCAGGAGATCGACTCGGCATTGTGGGCCCCAACGGTGCGGGCAAGAGCACATTGCTCGACATGGTGGCAGGGCGTCTCATACCCACTGAGGGAACAATTGATATTGGCCGCACCGTCAAGGTGGGCTACTACGACCAATTAGGACGCGATCTCGATCTCAGTATGCGCGTACGTGATGCTGTGGCTGGCGACAAAGGCAGCCCATCGGTGGAGGACCTTCAACTCATGAAGCGTTTCTGGTTCGACGGCGATGCACAATTTGCACCTATCGGCACTTTGTCAGGCGGTGAGCGTCGTCGCTTGCAATTGATGTTGACACTCATCGAACAGCCCAATGTGTTGTTACTCGACGAACCCACCAACGACCTCGATCTCGACACATTGCGCGCACTGGAGGATTACCTCGATGATTGGCCCGGCATTGTTGTGGTTGTAAGTCACGACCGCGCATTTATTGACCGCACTGTGGAAGAAATCTTGTCACTTGATGGTGAAGGTGGTGCTTCTTTGATGGTGGGTGGCGTGGATGCATGGCTCAAGATGCGCAGTGCTCGTCCTGCATCATCGCGCAACATGCCTGCACAACGCACGGGTGCTCAAAAAGCAACAACAGCACCGCAACCAACTGTCGCATCGAAGCCGAAAACGAAGCGCAGCCCCAGCACCTTGAGTCGTCTCATTGCAAACAACGAGAAAGATCAAGAGAAGCGCAACAAGCGCAAACGCGACCTTGAAGACTCAATCAGCAAAGCCGGCAATGATCACGAGAAGCTTGCCGCACTCAGCACTTCGCTGGCCGAAGTACAAACCGAGATTGATCGTTTAGAAAATGAGTGGTTGGAATACACCACCGAACTTGAGAGCTAGCTCCTCTCTCTTTTCTTTTTCTCGGAAAAATACATACTCAGATGTTCTACATCTTTCGGTCGTCCTGCGCTCGATTTCAATTCCACCCATTGCTCTTCAGAAATACAGCGAACATCAGAGTGCCCCACTTGAGTCAGTGTTGAACCATTAAGCAAGTCGTGATAACCGCTAGTTGTTCCCTCAGGCTCAAACACAAGATCTAATAACCCAAAATCTGTGATGAGATGAAGCGTGGAGTACTGAGCCCAATTCTCCACCGGAGTTCGAGGAAACCACGTTCCATCCTTATCCGCAGTCAATAAAGCCGCATGGACATCCTCAAAAAATTCAGATAGTCGTTCAAGATTCTTTCTAGTACGCAGAGGCGCAATATCCACATCAATAGTTGCCGGAACTGGCAAATTCAAGAGTTGTGCAGCTATGCCACCGATGAGAATGAAATCGATGGAGTGTTGAACTAACGCAGTAAGTAATCCTTCAACATCAAGTTTTCTTGCCTCGCCCATCGGTTCTCAATCGCTTTCCTTCGCGATTGATGTGTCCCTGCACTTGAGATCTCGGCAGGAGTTTCTCCGCTTTCTTCCGTGACGCATCGTGAGTATCTGGATTCGCCAATTGCATACGAAGCTCAAAACCAGCAGCCGCCAACAACCGAGTCAGTGTCTCCACCGAAGGAGACCTCTTACCAGATTCATATGCCGAGACAGCTGGCTGGCTGGTCTTGGCGGCGTGAGCAAGGTC
>WLGS01000085.1 GCA_009703125.1 Actinomycetota bacterium | reverse complement strand
CTCGAGATTGTTGATGGTGTGGCGACAGGGCGTCTAGATGGCGCCAATTGTCGTGGGGCAGAAAAGGTTCGACGTATTGCTCAATGGTGTGAAGAGGCGGGTCTAACTCTTAATGCAGTGGAATACGCGTACGGGGACTCCAATGGCGATAAGGAAATGCTGGAACTAGCCCGCCAATCGTTTTATGTGGCCAAAGATGAGTTGACGGAAGTCCCATCATGATGAAAGCACTTCTCAAAGAAGCCCGACCTACACAATGGTCGAAGAATCTCTTGGTGTTTGCAGCACCAGGTGCATTGGGGGTCTTGAATCAATGGGAACCACTGTGGAAGTCCATTGTGGTCTTCGTTGCATTTTCGCTTGTTGCAAGCGGCACGTATTACTGGAATGACATCAAAGACGTCGCACAAGATCGTTTGCATCCAAAAAAGAAGTTTCGCCCAATAGCAAGCGGGCAAATCCCCTTGGGGGTTGCCCGAGTAGTCGGCACCTGCTTGCTTGTGGGTGGACCAGTGCTTGCAATGTGGGTACGACCACAAGCCGGCGCTGTGCTGGCACTGTACGCAGTACTCACCCTTGGCTACAGCACGCGTCTCAAACATGTTCCGCTGTTGGATCTTGCCATTGTGTCGAGCGGTTTTGTATTGCGTGCCATGGCTGGAGCCGCAGCAACCATGACACCAATGTCAAATTGGTTTGTGCTGTGCGTAACTTTCGGTTCGTTTTTCATTGTGACAGGAAAGCGTTTTGCTGAATTGCTGGAACTAGGGGAGTCAGCAGGTCAAACTCGTGCCTCCTTGAAGTCCTACACATTGGACTTTTTGCGTCAGCTACTCGTGATTTCTTGTACCGCAACAGTGTTGTCATATTGCTTGTGGGCTTTTGAAAATGCCACGAATAACGATGAGATCATTCCTCTTCACGGAGTATCCATCGTGCCAATGGTTCTTGCGCTGTTTCGCTATCTCATGGTGTTGGAAAAAGGCGGTGGCGGCGCCCCCGAAGAAGTATTTATGCGTGATCGCACCATTCAGGTGTATGGCCTGATTTGGGTCGTGATCTATGGGCTTGCCGTCTACGTGAACTAATTTCTCATTCCCACCATGAACTATCGCAGTTTCTGGGGTAATTGGACGGTCTAGAATCGGGCAATGCCTCACAAACGTCTCTCTGGTTGGGGTCGCACTGCGTGGACTGTGGCCGATGTGGTTTCGGCTCGTGAACCCGATGCAATTGCCCATGCTCTGACCGAGGTGGGGCCACGTGGCGCCATTGCTCGAGGCTTAGGTCGTTCCTATGGTGCTGCTGCACAAAATGCCGGTGGAACTGTCATTGAGATTGCCTCTGAAACGGACTACGAGGGTGCGGACATTACTTTTTCGCCTGAGACCGGAATCATTGATGTCGCATCAAGCGTAAGTCTTGATGCAATCTTGCGATTTAGCGTGCCACGCGGTTGGTTTGTTCCCGTCACCCCAGGAACGCGTTTTGTCACCGTGGGTGGCGCCATTGCTTCCGATGTGCATGGCAAGAATCATCACGTAGATGGCAGCTTTGGGCAGCACGTGCGCTCTATGACGGTGTTGTTGTCTAATGGTGAAGTAGTGGAGCTCTCACCACATCAGAACCCTGAGTGGTTCTGGGCCACAGTGGGGGGCATGGGGCTGACAGGAATTGTGTTGCGTGCCCAAGTGGCGCTTTTGCCTATTGAAACATCTCAAGTGCTCGTTGAAACTGAACGCCTCGGGAACTTCGACGCAGTGTGCGCAGCGATGTCAGCTGACGGCGATGATGATCGATATCGCTATTCGGTGTGCTGGGTTGACCTATTGGCAACAGGTGCATCAATGGGTCGTGGAGTGCTCACGCGAGGGAATCATGCACAACTCAGCGAGGTCTCCAGTGACGAACCCTTGAAGTATGACCCGCGACTGCGAGTTTCAGCTCCAGGGTGGGTGCCCAACGGACTCTTGAACAAACTCTCGATTCGTGCATTTAACGAAGTGTGGTATCGCAAGGCACCATCGCAGAGACACGTGGGCTGTGAATCGATTCCCGCGTTCTTTCACCCCTTAGATGGTGTGACTAATTGGAATCGACTGTACGGAAATCAAGGTTTCATCCAATATCAGTTCATTGTCCCACTGGATCGCACAGATGTTCTCCGACGTGTGATTGAAACTTTCTCAGAGGCCGGAGTCGGATCATTTCTTGCTGTACTCAAGCGTATGGGGCCACAAAACTTGGCACCCATGTCTTTCCCTACAGAAGGTTGGACATTGACACTCGATATGGCTGCTGGCCTAAAGGGCTTGCCAGAGTTATTGGCCCGTGTAGATGCGATGGTTCTTGACGCAGGTGGTCGTCATTATTTGGCGAAGGATTCTCATGTGGCACCAAGTGCTGTGCGTCGTGGATATCCACGTCTTGATGAGTGGTTGTCTGTGCGAGAGGCCATGGATCCCGCGGGTATGTGGAGAAGTGATCTGTCGCGTCGTTTAGGTCTAGTGCAGGGAGCATAGAAATGAAAAATGGTGTGGGTGTTCATCAGAACATTGTGTTGTTCGGTGGAACAAGCGATATTGGTGTGGCAATTTTGCGAGAGATACTTCAACCTGGTGTCGCGCGTGTGGTTTTGGTGAGCCGCGATGTTGATCGTGCACAGTCGGCTACTGAAGAGATGTCAGAGTCCTATCCAGAAGTTGATTTTTTCCACATTCGCTGGGATGCATCAGATGCATCATCTATGCAGCATGTGGTCTCTGAAGTTGTTCAGGCAGTAAGTGATATTGACGTTGCAATCATTGCCCAAGGTCTTTTGAACGAAGGGCGTGATTACTTCGCAGATCCATCAGGTCTTGTCGAGATGGCAAATGTGAACTTCACAGGAACAATGTCGCTGATGTATGCACTTGGCGGACATATGCGTACGCAGGGTTACGGAAAGATGGTGCTGTTGTCATCGGTGGCGGGAGAGAGAGTGCGACGCGCTAATCCTGCCTACGGTGCAACAAAAGCCGGAATTGATGGTTTTGCGTTAGCGCTTGATCATGAACTTGCCGAAACTGGCGTGTCGGTTCTGATAGTTCGACCTGGTTTTGTCGACACCAAGATGACAGCAGGAATGAAGAAGGCTCCACTTTCTACAGATGCTGAATCCGTAGCGCGCGCCACAGTGCGTGCGATTTCGGGAAAGACAAAAGTGATCTGGGTCCCCGGAGCATTGCGTTGGCTGTTTCTTGTCCTCAAGAACTTGCCATTGCCTATTTGGCGTCGACTTCCACTCTGACGTACTTATGGAATTGCGGCACGCACGCCGTACATTCCTGTTACTGCCACAAGCCCTGTAGCCATAATGAGTACCACTATTGGCCACCACTTTTCCTCGTCGTCACGCAGCATTCGTGCAACGGGAATAAGAAGTGGAAATGCTGTGAAGAGAAAGCGTGGACGCGCGGTCACCGTAGCGGGGAGCAACATTAAGGCAATAATGACCGCTGAATAGGCAATGTACATCAGGGGGATGCGATGTTTCCACAAAGCAACGAGACCAATGATGAGTGCAATCATTGAAGCGGCAGTGAGCAACGATGTGGGAGAACTCGTGGGGTTCAGGAAGAAATCAAAAGTTCGGGTCACTGCAGTGGCACCAAAACTGGTTCCTTCTTTCCACGCTTCGCGTTGCACACGGAACCACGCCAAGTCCTCGCCCGTGTGATGCCGTAGGAAGAGCATGAACCCAATGAAGCCCAGCGGAGCCAACGCGGGTGCGACGAGTGCTTTCCATTCACGGTCTTCTTTGATGGCAATAAGTGCTGCAACCCCGCAGGCGGCAACGAGCGCGAGACCATTTGGTCGTGCGGCTGTGCCAAAGGCTGCCAAGATGCCAGCCAACAGCCACATGTGGCGATGGAGTGCAAGAAAACAGAGAGCGGCAAGGGTGAGCAACATGGCTTCTGAATATGCCCAACTGAGCACAAAACTTCCAGGGAATAATGCGACAAGGATCATTGTTTTTTGCGCGGTCTTGACATCAAACAGATGACGCGCAATGCGCCCTGAGAGATACACGAAAGCACCTCCAAGAACGATGTTGATCAGCAGCGCAATACTGACTGGTCCACCCGGCAAGACATTGTCGATGTAGTGCACCACCCGGGGATACAGCGGGAAGAAGGCCGCACGTGCATCAGAGACGAAATAAGTGACGTTGGGCATGATGTGGTGTGGGTAGCCGCTGCGAACCACCTCCATGTACCAATGGCCGTCCCAGCTATCGAAAACAGCAACTAATCCTGAGAGGCCCCCAGGTGGTTCCTCATTATTGAGTCGCGCCCAGACGGCCCCGGCTGCGACTACAACGGCTGCCCCCATGATGACAAAGACACGTGAGAGCACATAGGCGATAGCCCCGATACGTAATGCGCGACCCCATGGGTCAGTGGCAGGAGGTAGGACGCGAGTGAGAAGAGAAGGTGATTTCATAGAGCGGGCGTGTGTGAAGACATTACGCCTCTTTGGGCTCACAGTTGCGTAATCGAAACAATCGGGCGCCGTGGACCTCTGGCGGGGGCAGAGATGCCCGCCATCTGTATCCATCGCACAATCCGGTGTCGCTGCCCCAGATAGGGGGAAAGTGATGTCAGCATTTCGTCGTCAGTTCCGCGGGGCTTCTTGTGAAGCGCCCAAGCGACAGTGTTCTTGAGATGAAAATCGCCCACGGCGAGCGCATCGGGGTCTCCAAATGCCAATGCTCCTGCCACAGCGGCTGTCCAGGGTCCCACACCAGGTAGATGCATTAGGGCGTGTGTGTGTTCTGAGGGGAGTACATCGCGCTCCCACTCGCGGAGAAGAAAGTGACCGAGTCGACCCGCGTGGCGCATGGTGTCAGCACGTCGACGATCTATGCCATATGCGTGGAAAGTGGTGTAGGGAATTTTTGCCAAGACCTCTGGTGACGGTGGCAGAAGAAGTGTTGTGTGTGGTCCAGGTGCTTTTTCTCCGTGATTGCGCACAATGCGATTCCATTGTTGCGCTGCCTCTCGCGTGGTGACACGTTGACCAAGGATTGCAGGAAGGATTTCGTGATATGGCGAATTACTTCGCCCGAGCCGAAGTGCACCAAATTTCTTCTGTAAGAGCTCTACCACATCATGTGAAGGCTCAATCTTGGGTGTGTCATCGTGGTCACCCCAGAAGTCGCTCACAGTTCTTGATAACCATGCTGCCCCTGGACCATAAAAATCTGCAATACGTTTACCTAATGGGTCGTGTACATAAACGGTGGCAGGTCCGTGTGGAGTCCACGTTGCCCGCCAGAAGGACTCAGCATCCACAATGGTGGTTGGGTCAAAGCGACCGAAACGGAACTGGGCGATTGTTGCATCGCAAAAAGGTGCAGGTGTGTCCGAGGCGATGGTACGACAGTAGTCGTGACACGATGTGTCATGGCTCACGTTGAACTCACTTTTCCACGCGAGGGCATAGCCCTTCTCACTTTGAATCGACCAGATTCTTTGAATGCAATGACCTCTGAAATGGTGGAACTTCTACACAGTCGACTCGATGACGTTGCAGTGAACCGCGACGTGAGGGTTGTGGTGCTCACTGGTGCGGGGCGCGGTTTTTGTGCAGGTCTTGACTTGGGTGGTTATGGCACTGCCCCTGGCTATGCATGGAATGGTGCAGTTGAGAAGGGCTTGGCTGTGCAGAAACACATCGCTTCGCTAATTCCACATTTGAGATCACTTCCACAGCCGGTGATTGCCGCTGTAAACGGGCCGGCCTCTGGGGGAGGCTTTGCACTTGTACTTGGATCAGATATTCGGATTGCAGCAACTTCTGCTCGATTCAATGCTGCGTTTATTCGAATTGGATTGTCCGCTTGCGATATTGGAACTAGTTGGCTCTTGCCACGTTTAGTGGGGGCTGCGCGCGCCCAAGAATTGATGCTCACAGGGCGCCTCTTTGATGCGGCCGAAGCTCTCACGATGGGGCTGGTGACCTCGGTCATCTCTGAGTCTGAATTGTTGGAGGTGGCATACGCAAAGGCCGAAGAAGTGATGCTGAACACACCCTTAGGTGTGGCCTTGACCAAAGAAGGTATGTGGTCGGCCTTGGAGATTCCTGGTTTACAAGCAGCCATTGACATGGAGAATCGCCAACAGATCATGGCGAGTTTTTCAGATGATGCCCGAGAGACCCGTCGAGCACGTGTGGAAAAGCGTCCACCGAAATACAACGGCTAGGGACTTTTTATATTTCGTTCAATCTCGAGTTGAATTCTTCTGAGGGGTGCTGGGGTACTAGTTTGAGTGCGTGAGTGAACGCGAAGTAATGACTTGGGACATATTCGGATCTGCGAGTCGAGAGCTTGCAACAAGCGTGGCGAAGTCGGGGTACGAACCAGACATTATTTTGGCAATTGCACGTGGTGGCTTGCTGGCTGCGGGCGCTATGGGATACGCACTTGCTGTAAAGAACCTCTACACAATGAATGTCGAGTTCTACACCGGCGTTGATGAACGTTTGCCTGTCCCGATGATCTTGCCGCCCGTTCCTGATCTTGTGGAATTGCGTTTCGCACGTGTGCTCATTGTGGATGACGTGGCAGATACAGGCCACACATTGAAAATTGTGCAGGACTTTTTCAAAGGCAGAGTAAAAGAGGTGCGTTCCGCCGTGTTGTACGAGAAGTCTCACTCAGTAGTGCAGTGTGATTACGTCTGGAAACACACCGACTTGTGGATCAACTTCCCCTGGAGCGATAAAGACCCAGTTGTGCAGCGCGAAGGCATCGTAAAAGACGCCTAACTCGGCTCTGCGGGCTGTGAAGCGCTGCTGTTATTTCACATCGTCAAGGATGGTGAGCGCTGTGTTGCGTCCACTTGATCCCCACACACCTGCGCCGGGAAAGGTGGCAGCGCCCGTGAGGTAGAGGCCTTTGATGGGTGTTCTATATCTAGTCAACTCAGGCGTGGAGCCGAGGAATGCAGCCAAGGGTCCGCCCGCAAAACTTGTGGCGTGTCCTTTGGGAAGATGGAAGTCTTTTTCGTAGTGCATGGGTGTTACCGCACGCCATTCGATAATGGACTCCATGAAACCAGGTTGTGCAATCTGTGCCCACTGGCGTAACCAACGTTCAGGTTCCTCGCGAGACTCCCAGCCATCTGTAAACGAATAAGGAGTGAAGAGAGCCTCCAAACTGAACACGTGTTGACCATTGGGTGCCAGTGTGGAATCTTGCACGGAAGGACTGTTTGCTAGTAGCGCCATGCGGGGCATCATTTTGCCTTCGTGCATTAACTGGGCGCCACGGTGTAGTTCTGCAACAGAAGGACTGATGACAATGGTGGAACCCACTGGAGCGTAGTTATTGAGCTGGGGAACTACTGAGGTGACTGCATCGATCTTTGATTCATAGCCCTCACCAGGGGTGGATTGGCTCCAACGATTAATGAGGGACTGCGCACGAGAGGGCGGATTCTTTAGCCACGTCACAAATGTTCGTCGTGGATCACATGCAGAGACCACTACGCGCGCCGTCATTGATGCACCGTCTTGTGTTTGTACTGCAGAGACACGTTGTCCCTCGCACACAATGCCCACCACACGAGTTCCCGTGCGCAACATTCCGCCAGATGCAAGGAATGACTGCAAAAGTGCATCGGGTAGTGCGCCGCTGCCACCAACGGGGCGCCCCACCTTTTCCAAATGACGAAGAGCAAAAGAAATTGCACCTAGTCCCGTGCCAGGTGTTTCTGGGGAAAGCCCCCACACCACCGGTCCTTCCACCATCGCGGGGCCAATAATGGCTTCGTTGTCGAAGAACTGTCGCATGACATCAACTGCTGACATGCGCGACATCTTCAACATTGTTGTCATGCCGCTTCCGCCACGTCGCAGAACTGATCCAATGAGTGATGCACGAGTTGGGCGATGAGATGCAGCTTCTGTAATGAGACGAGCAACAGGAAGCATTGTTTTGATATAGCGCTTGTAGCCATTCACTGAGTCGGGATGAGAGT
>WLGS01000084.1 GCA_009703125.1 Actinomycetota bacterium | reverse complement strand
CTCTATCACTTGCACCCTGTGAAGGTGAAGCGACATGCAGTCAAAGTCAGCTACACGCTGTGTCTTGGTGGATTGAGTTTCTTCGTATTCATTTTGTTGACAGTGACGGGCATCTTCTTGATGTTCTTCTATCGACCTACCGGTGCAAACGCGTGGCAAGACATTCAAACCTTGCAAACGTCAGTGACCTTCGGACTACTTGTGCGCAACATGCATCGATGGGGAGCACACATCATGGTGTTGAGTGTGTTCTTGCACATGGCGCGCGTGTTTTATCACGGTGCATATAAGCCACCACGTGAGTTCAACTGGGTAATCGGAATCGTGTTGCTCACTTTGACGCTTCTTCTTTCGTTCACCGGCTACTTGCTGCCATGGGACCAATTGGCACTGTGGGCTGTTGCGGTGGGTACCAACATGATGGGCTACACACCAGTGCTTGGTTCACAGGTGCGATTCGTTCTTCTTGGTGGTGTGGAAATTGGTAACGAAACACTTCTACGTTGGTACGTACTCCACGTGTTGTTGTTGCCATTCGTGATCGTGATCTTCATGGCAATTCACTTCTGGCGCGTCCGCAAGGACGGCGGAATTTCTGGACCTCTGTAAGGGAAAGGGAGAAACACAATGACTGAAATCCCAGAACACCTCCTGAAGCGAGCACAAGCTGCTCGCGATAAGGCAGCAGAAGGAAGCAGTGAAGCTTCCAGTGGCGCGAGTGATTCTCGTATTCCCGATCACCTTCTCGAGCGCAGCAAAGCTGCACGTTCGGCAGGCGACGCAGGAAGCGTTGCAGTTGCAGACAAAGCATCAGCAGTAGTTGCTGCAGCACCCGCGGGTTCAGTTCCTGTAGGTGCCGGACCTGGTGGACACACACAACGCCTTCTTACGGTGGTGAAGTCAGGTTCTATCCAGGAAGCAAAAGCAGCGCCAGTAGACAAAGTGCACACATGGCCACATCTTCTTGCTGTGGAATTTGTTGCAGCACTTGCACTTACTGCGTTCTTGTTCTTGTTCTCGTGGATCGTGAACGCACCGCTCTTGCAAGCAGCGGACTTCAACGCAACTCCTAACCCTTCGAAGGCACCTTGGTACTTCTTGGGACTGCAAGAACTTTTGACAATGTTCCACCCAATGATTGCGGGTGTGACACTTCCTGGTGTGGGTCTGTTGGCATTAGTGCTTGCTCCTTACCTGGACCGCAATGCGTCTAACAAGCCAGAGGATCGCAAGTTCATGACATCAATGATGACCATGTTCTTGATGTTCTGGGCGGTGTTGACCATCATCGGTTCATTCTTCCGAGGACCAGGCTTCTTGTTCATCTTCCCGTGGCGAGACGGAATTTTCTTCGAGTTCTAAACGAACTCTTTTGACAGCATTCGACGTAGAGACAAAGTAGTTAAGGAACGAAATTGTTATGAGTACAGGACTGATAATCGCAGTGGTGGTGATTGCAGCAGTGGTGTTCGGCGCCATTGTTGTGATGACGACTGCTCGCAGCACCGATGTCCGTGGTGCTGGTGCACTCTCTCGTGAGACTCGCGCAAGCGATCGCAAAGCCAAAGTAGGAACAACTGCTACGACCGGACGAGAAGTAGAACTTGCTGCCCGTACAACAGACATTGTGAAGGCAGCCCCAGCAGAAATTGCACCGTTCGTTGCACCCGATGCAGAAGCAGTGGGTGTATCACGTCGCATGTTCTTCAACCGCACTGCAATCACACTTATGGGCGCGAGCGTCGGTGCATTTGGTGCATCTGCAGTTGCATTTTTGTGGAAGGGCGCCGACGGGGGTTTTGGTTCAAAAATTAACGCTGGTCGACTCGACGACATCATTGCGAATATCAAGGCCAATGATGGTTTCTTGTATTTGGCTGAAGCACGTGCCTGGGTAACTGAATACCCAAAGGGTGCACTTGGTAAGGCACAAGCGGTTTACGGAAGCCAAGCCCCTGTGTTCACAGGGATGCAAGCAGGCGTTGTGGCGTTGTATCAAAAGTGCCCACACCTTGGTTGCCGAGTTCCTGATTGCAAGAGCTCACAATGGTTTGAATGTCAGTGCCATGGTTCGCAGTACAACCGAGTAGGGGAACAAAAGGGCGGACCTGCTCCTCGAGGAATGGACCGTTTTGGTGTATCTGTTGCGAATGGCCAACTCACTATCGACACTGGAGCAGTATTTGCAGGCCCGTCGCTTGGTACCAATACAACTGGTCAAGAAGCAGAAGGCCCACACTGCGTCGGCGCGGGAGGTCACTAAATCATGATTGCTGCTACATCAACATCTATTGCATGGATCATCTTGCTCCTGGCCATTGGAGGTTGGATTCTTTATGGAATCTTCAACCTTCGTAAAGGTCGCGCCGAAGTTGGCTCCGAGCAGTACCTTGCTGCGAACCGCAAGCCCTACTACGACGATGAAGAACTTGAAGGCCCACGTCTTGAGCGCGTGCAGTTGCTCGGCCTCGTCTTTTTGGTCATCATCACAATTTCTTTGCCCCTCTATTGGATTCTTGAACCGAATCGTCAAGCAGAGGCGCAGTTCGGATTTGAAAAGCGTTTCGTGAAGTGGGGCTCAAAGTTATTCGCCTCCACAGCAGATGGTGGTTATAACTGCGCTGGATGTCACGGTGGCATGAAGGCCGGTGGCGGTGTTGCAGCATTCGCGGTTACAGATCCCAAAACCGGCGAAGTGAAGTCTGTGAACTGGTCGGCACCTGCCTTGAATACCATCAACTATCGATTCTCAGAGGATGAGGTGCGCTTCATCTTGAACTACGGTCGCCCGTTCTCACCAATGTCTGCATGGGGCACAGTGGGCGGTGGTCCATTGACAGACCAAGCAGTGACGACACTGATCGATTACATGAAGTCGATTCAGATTCCCCAAGCTGGATGTACAGAGACTCGTGCGTACTATGACCCCACATGCGATTCGGGATCACTGCCCGAGGAAAACAACAAAGAAATCATGGACGAAGCAACTCGACTGGTGGACACCGGTGTGTACGGTTCCATTGGCGAGGCATTGTTCAATCTTGACCTTCATGGCGGTGCATACAACTGCGCACGTTGCCACACAAAGGGTTGGACATATGGCGATCCTCAGGCAACAGGCGGTGGAGCTTTCGGTCCCAACCTCACAGGTGGTTCATCTGTGCGTCAGTTCCCTAATCAAGCCGACATGATCAGCTTCATTAAAAATGGATCTGAATACGGCAAGCGTTATGGAGAACAGGGACAGGGCAGTGGTCGAATGCCAGCATTTGGCCAGATGTTTACTGACGAGCAAATCAAGCTCATTGTTGAATATGTGAGAGGTCTCTGATGTTGTCCACACTTCTTGCAGTGAACTTTCAACCGACAATTCGCGGTATTGCCGTAGTTGTCATCATGTTCTTGTGTCTTATTGGATCGACGTATCTCATCATGGCCACAAACGTGGGTGCTCGATTGGGATTCTTAATCACCGCCACTGCTCTGGCTGGCTGGATGATGTCGATGTCCATCATTTGGGCGGTGTATGGAATCGGATTGAAAGGCCCTGATCCTTCCTGGCAGCCGAATGATCCCATCACCATTGTTCGTGATGCAGCACTTCTTGACAGAGCTGAGGTTTTAGACGCACCGCTAGACATTGATGGTCTGAGTGCGACTGCAGCCGGAGAAAAAGCACGTGAAGAACTGATCGCAAACGGTTGGACTCCACTTGAAGATTCAGACCCACGCCGTGGACAAGCAGTTGCAGCTTCTGATGACATTTTGCAGGTGAAGTCCGGAGAATATGAAGCAGGAACGTATGTTGCTGTAAATGTGTTCGATAAGGGTGGCGAGCGTTACCCAAAGATCAACGAAACTCTCGACTTCTTTGCGTTCTTTCATAAGCCTCGCTATGCGATCGTAGAAATTGCGCCATTAATTGAGCAGCGTGTTGAACCAGGTCGCGCACCTGCACGTCCACAGATTGATACGTCCAAACAGCACAACTACGTGGTGATGATTCGTGACCTTGGTGCCGAACGTCAGCCAGCTCTGCTTATTGCATTCGGATCGGGAATTATCTTCTTCCTACTCGCATGGTCACTACATCGTCGCGAAGCATTCTTGAAGAAAAACCTCGCACTTACTCCAGCTAAGGCCTAAACCCATGGGCCAGTACCTACCGATAGTTGTATTGACGGTACTGGCAGTTCTGTTTGGCGTTCTGAGTCTTTTCGCATCACGTCTTCTGGCCCCTCGTAGGCCGAATACTGCGAAAGAAGCACCATATGAGTGTGGAATTGTTCCGGGGCGTGAGCCACCTGAGCGCTTCCCTGTGAGTTTTTATGTCATCGCAATGTTGTTCATCATGTTCGACATCGAAATCATCTTCGCGTATCCCTACGCGATTGATCATGAATTCTTGGGACCATTTGTGTTCTTTGAAATGGCTGCATTCAGTGCGGTGTTCTTCATTTCGTTTGTGTACATGATTGCTCGTGGTGCCTTGGATTGGGGCCCACTGAAGCGCGCTACTGAAATTACTGAAATCGCTGATGGTCCTACATTGGTTCCACGACGAAGTGTCAAAGTTGTCGGACGCGAAGGCCGCGACAGCGAAAGTGGTCAGGCAGCCTGATGAGTGCAGTGCAAAAAATCATTGATGACGGCTTGGGCGGAATTGAACACAACTTCGTTACCGCACGCGTTGAAGATTTAGTGAAGTGGGCTCGATCGCGTTCTAGTTGGGGCGCATCTTTCGGTTTGGCATGTTGCGCCATCGAGATGATGGGAACCGGTGCTTCCCACTACGACATTTCTCGCTTTGGAATGGAAGTTTTTCGCGCGTCGCCACGCCAAGCGGACATCATGATTGTTGCGGGCCGTGTGAGCCAGAAAATGGCTCCAGTTCTTCGCCAGGTGTACGACCAAATGATGGAACCCAAATGGGTGATTTCTATGGGAGTGTGCGCCTCGAGCGGCGGGATGTTTAACAACTATGCAATTGTGCAAGGCGTAGATCAGATCGTTCCTGTGGATGTGTATGCACCTGGTTGTCCTCCTACCCCAGAGACTCTCATTCATGCAATCGAGACCCTTCATCAGTTAATCGAAGATGGTGAAATCATGCGACGCCGTGCTGCAACTGGTGCTGGCGCACAAGTAGAACTCTCGGCAACTCTTCCTTCTTCTGTTTCTGTCGGACTCGGGACAAAGTAATCATGTCTGAGTCAACGGCACACGAGACAACTGTCCAAGAATTGGTACATGGATGTCCTTCGGTGGAATCCTTTGGGCAAAAGGTTGTATTTGTCGATCGCGACAAATACGTCTCAGTGGTGAAGGCGCTTGTGACCGATGGTTTCGAGGTGTGCGTTGATCTCACTGGTGTGGACTACCTCACTCATTCCGGACGAACGCTGCCTGCAGGTATAACTGCCGAAAGATTTGAAGTAGTGGTGAATCTTTTGTCGCTTGAGCAACGTGAGCGCCTGAGATTGCGTGTGCAAGTTCCGGAATCAGATCCAGTTCTTCCCTCGTTGTTTGATTTTCATCCAGGTACTGAAGCTCACGAACGTGAAACCTTTGACATGTTCGGCATCACCTTCGAGGGACATCCCGACATGACGCGCATCTTGATGCCCGAGGACTGGGATGGACATCCATTACGTAAGGACTACAGCATTGGTGCAATTCCTGTGCAGTTCAAAGGTGCTCACTCATGACCGCTACTCAGAATCCCAAAGTAATTGCCGCTGGCACGAGCGAGGGCGGCCAAGAACTTCGTTCCCGCAGTGAACTCAGCGCAAAGGAATTGTTCCGCGAAGTGGGATCAGTTCTGCGCATGAGTGAAACCGATGCCGCGGCGTTGGCAGAGATGCAAGCAGAGGCACCAGAAGATCAAACCATGATCATCAACATGGGCCCGCAGCACCCCAGTACTCACGGTGTGTTGCGTTTGATGCTTGAACTTCAAGGCGAAACCGTTCTTCGTTGCAAGCCCATCATTGGTTACTTGCACACGGGTATGGAGAAAACGGGTGAGTCCCTGACGTACATGCAAGGCGGCACCAATGTGACGCGCATGGACTACTTGTCGCCATTGAATAACGAACTTGTTTTCTCGATGGCGGTGGAGAAGCTTCTCGGAATCGATCAAGACATCCCCGAACGTGCGGTGTGGATGCGCATGTTGCTGTCCGAATTGAATCGCATGAGTAGCCATCTTTTGTTCCTTGCGACAAATGGAATGGACCTTGGTGCGATTTCCATGATGTTGTACGGCTGGCGTGAACGCGAAGAAGTTTTGCGTTTCTTCCAGAAGGTCACTGGTTTGCGTATGAACCACAACTTCATTCGGCCCGGCGGTGTAGCTGCCGACTTGCCTGCTGGATGGCGCGACGATGTTCTAGAGATTTTGGAAAATCTGCCTTCACGTCTCGAGGAATACGACATCTTGATGACAGGTCAGCCCATTTGGCGGGAACGTTTACAGGGTGTGGGAATCATTACTGCACGCGAAGCAATTGCATTGGGCGCTACTGGTCCAATTCTTCGCTCTACGGGCGTTCCTTGGGACCTTCGTCGTGACACTCCGTATTTGCGCTATGACGAAGTTGATTTCGACGTTGTGGTGGGCGAACACGGTGATGCCTACGACCGATATGCAATTCGATTCAACGAAATTCGCGAGTCAATGAAGATTGTGTATCAGATTCTTGATCGCATGCCCTCTGGCGACTATCGCATCCAGAACAAGAAAGTCACTCCGCCGCCACGTGCGCGCATTGACGAATCAATGGAAGCACTTATTCATCACTTCAAGATTTTCACCGAGGGATTCAAAGTGCCCGAGGGCGAGGTCTACGTAGCGATTGAGAGCCCACGCGGTGAAATCGGTTGTTACATCGTCAGTGATGGTTCCCCCACGCCGTATCGCATGCACATGCGCGCCCCATCTTTTGTGAATGTTCAAGCGTTGCCACACATGATGCGTGGCGGTTTGGTTGCCGATGCTGTGGCAGTCATTTCGTCAATTGATCCAGTTCTAGGGGAGGTCGATCGCTAATGGCTCGGCTAACAGAAGACAATGTACGTCTCGCCCGCGAAATCATCGGCCGTTATCCACGTGCACGTTCGGCAACCATTCCATTGCTGCATCTCGCCCAACAACAAGATGGCTATGTGACTAACGATGCGATGGCGCACATTGCTGATCTCGTAGGGGCAACACCAGCCGAGGTGTATGGAACAGCTTCGTTCTACGAAATGTTCAAGTTTGAACCAGTGGGCAAATATCTCATCAACATCTGCGGAACTATGTCGTGTGCATTGATGGGTGCCGAGGAGTTGATGCATCATGCAGAATCAACACTGGGGATCCATATGGGTGCAACAACACCTGACGACTTATTCACTTTGGAAAAAGCTGAATGCCAAGCAGCGTGCACCGAAGCTCCATGTCTGCAAGTGAATTATCGCTATCGATTCCGCGTGACATCTGAAAACTTTGACACGCTTGTTGCACAACTTCGCGCAGGCGAACTGGAAGGCGAGATCCCTTCCCACGGCACAGTTGCTGTTGTGCGCCAATCAATTCCCGTTGATCGTGCAGTGGGTGCAGTGGATCCCAAAGATGTAACGCAAGGTCCAGCATGGCTTGATGGAAAGGCTGCGCTATGACAAGCAATCCCGGTGGAACTTGGGCTTTTGCACCAGGTTTTTATGAAGGCGACCGTCCCAAGATTGTGACTTCTCGTTTCCAGTACGAAGACTCGTTTACATTGCAGCGCTATCTCGCAACTGATGGTTATGCAGGTTTGCGCGCTGCTCTCTCACAGCCTGCAACTCAGGTGCACGATGAAGTAAAAAGCGCCACCATTTTGGGTCGCGGAGGTGCAGGTTTCCCTGCAGGCAACAAGTGGGGACTTACTCCGCAAGGTGTGTGGCCTCGCTATTTAGTAGTCAATGGTGACGAAAGTGAACCAGGAACCTACAAAGACCGCTTGTTGATGGAACGTGATCCTCATCAGCTCATTGAAGGTTGTTTGATTGCCTGTTATGCGGCGGGACTATCACAGTGCTTCCTCTATATTCGCGGAGAAATGGCCCTT
>WLGS01000083.1 GCA_009703125.1 Actinomycetota bacterium | reverse complement strand
GAACTGCTGTATCGCCGAGGAATACCGCACCGTTTCTCGCCGTCGATTACTCACATTGCACTTCTCGCCGGCGCACTTCAAACGGGAGCGCTTCGTCGTGGAATTGACAATTCGTTGATGTGGGTTGCCTTCAAAGTTGGAGCTCTGTCCTATGGCGGTGGGTTCGTCATTATTCCCATGATGTTCAACGATGCAGTGCATCGATATGCGTGGATGTCAGAAACACAGTTTCTCGATGCGGTGGTTTTAGGTCAGATCACGCCTGGGCCCGTTGTGCACACTGTTGCTGTTGTGGGATTTGCAGCCGGCGGAGTCTTGGGCGCAGTCTCCACTGCGTGCATTGCATTTCTCCCTTCATTTGTATTGATTGGTGTGGGTGCGCGCCATTTTGAACGGATGCGAAAGAACACTTCGGTACGGTCGTTTCTTGATGGGGCGGGTCCAAGCGCAATCGGTGCGATCCTCGGAGTCTCGGTGCCATTGCTGATGAGCATTTCCCAGAGTTGGCAGTGGATTATTGCTGCGAGTGCTGTGGGAATTGTCTTTGCCCTACGCAGAAGCCCCTTTCAGGTATTGCTCTTGGCAGGAGCAGCGGGCATGTTGTTCGTTCAGTTTGGTGCTGTACTTCCCACATCGTGATACCCTTGGGGGTATGTGCAGAAAAGTAACCTGTCGCCGTTGCAACAAACCCTCGTGGGCGGGATGTGGCGCACACGTGGAACAGGTATTGGGCGGCATTCCCAAGTCTGATCGTTGCCAATGTGCATCAGGCGGAAACGCCTCTTCACCATCGCGCGGTGGTTTTCTCTCGTCATTGCGTCGTAAGAAGGCATAAGCCTTGTTGCAGCCCACCGGCGATGGTCGCCAACGTTGCTGGTGGCCTGGTGACGATACGCAGTATCAGCAGTATCACGACACTGAATGGGGTCGGCCTCTGGTTGAGTCCCGCGCATTATTCGAAAAGATTTGTCTCGAAGGTTTTCAATCGGGTTTGTCATGGCTCACTATTTTGCGGAAGCGTGAAAACTTTCGCGCAGCCTTTTTCTCTTTTGACCACACTGTGATTGCTCAGTTCGGCGAGGATGACATCTCTGAGCTCATGAGCAACGCAGGAATTGTGCGACATCGTGGAAAAATTGAAGCAGTCATCAACAATGCGCGTCGACTTTTGGAAATGGAAGAACAAGGGATTTCGTTGAATGACTTCTTGTGGTCATTCGCGCCAAGGGTTCCTTTTGGTCAGACTGGCGTTGCCGAAGGGGAATACCCCATTGCTTCACAATCACCAGAAGCGACACAGTTATCGAAAGAATTAAAGCGGCAGGGATGGAAATTCGTAGGACCCACAACCATGTATTCCATGATGCAGTCTGTAGGAATGGTGAATGACCATGTTGAGGGCTGTTGCGTGCGTGATGAATGCGAACAACAACGAAAGCTTATTCTTCGTGATCTTCCCCACGAGGCGAGATAAGGATCTCTGCGTTCTGGCGCACTTGCCAATCACGGTCGGAAAGCGCATTTTCTAATGCAAGTCGAACGTCTTCACCTTCGAATGGCGCCAATGCCAAAATTGCGCGGCGTCGCACCGCAGGTTTGTCGTTGCATGCAATCAAAATGGCAGGCAATCCTCGTTCGTCACCAATAGAGCCCAAGGCAGCTGCGCTTGCTTCTCGAACGACTGCCTCTGGATGTGTTGTTGTGGCATGAATGAGTGCATCTAATTCGATCTCTGTGACGGCCCGTTCGCCTAAACACCATGCGGCCATTTCAGCCACAAAGATATTTGTGTCATTAAGTAAATGATGTACTTCTACATCAGGGAAGCTAACAGCGCATTCCACTGCAGTGCGACGTACTTCAGACTCCGTATCGTGAAGGGCTGCACGTAGTTCGTCAGCGGCGATGTGTTGCATGCGATGCAATGCGCGAATCGCACTTGCACGCACGAGTGCATCTTCATGATGTAGTCCTTGGCGGGCAGTACTTTCATCGCCAGAAAAACCTGCAGCGATGACATCGAATCGAACGTCGTGAGTAGACACGGTTTAGTTGCCGAGCAATCCGCCGACTACTTCGAGAGCAATCGCCAAGATGAATCCCACCACGCAGGCCACAAGTGCCGCTACCACAACGCTTCCACCCGACAAATTGGCGAGAGCACGTAGTTTCTGTGGGCGCTCAGGCTCCTGATAGAGAGGTGCCTTTGTATGGTCTACCCGAACCGGGATGGGACGTCGAGGTGCAGCAGGCTTCATGCGGTCAATCATCCACAACACCAAAAGAGCAAGTGCCAAAACCCACAGGGCCCGCACGGCGGAACCGGTGGCTGTCAGTGACAGAATCGTGGGTGACATGATTGAGAATTCCATGGACACCCCCATCGTACCTCCACCTCCGACATCGGCATCTGCAGGCCGCAGTTGGGGAATTTACGTTGCATTGCCTCTTGTCACGATTTCATGGCTCATTCTTTTTGGAATCGTTCTTGCTGCTGCTTTTCGCATCGATCGGTATGAACTTGCCCCAGGCGATGCAATCGCTGTAGCTCCTCGCATCAACTTTGCTGCACTCGAAGACGGTGACGAAGTGCCAGAGAGATTTCTGACTGACGATGGAATCCATTTTGTCACTGCGCTTGGCGGTCAACTTTCGGTGTTGGATGCAGTCCTTGGATGGATTGACCCCTACGTGCAGGTGGACACATTTAGAGATCGATTTGGTGATCGCACGCCTGAGGAAAACCGACAAATCGGTTTTCAATCAATGGTCACGTCAAAACAAATTGCGCAGTTTGTCGCACTACAAAAATTAGGAATGGATGCCGAACTCGTTGAGGGTCGAGCCGAAGTTGCCTCGGTGGTATGCGATGGCGCCCCTGATGAAAATTCTGCATGCGAGAACCTGGAAGAAGGGGACACCATTGTGGCAATCAATGGTGTGGAGATTCCATCACTCGCTGCGCTTTTGGCGGAAATGTCACAACCCACATACGCCATTGGCCAAACCGTGACAGTGTCGGTGGTTCCCGAGGATGCGTCATCTTCCACTTTTGACCGTTCTCGCGCCCAGGATCGCACCATTCAATTGATGGGTAGCGACGATGGCACGCGACCCATTATTGGAATTGTTCCTGCTGATACTCGAACAGTTCGTTTGCCTTTTGATGTGCAGATTTCAACTACTGATATAGGCGGGCCATCTGCAGGTCTTTCCTTCACCTTGTCACTCTTGGATGAATTGACGGAAGGCAACTTGATGGGTAACGGTCGTGTCGCTGCGACGGGAACGATTCGTCAAGATGGAACCGTCGGGGGAATTGGGGCTCTCGTGCAAAAGGCTGTGGCTGTGCGTGAATCGGGGGTAACGCTCTTCTTGGTGCCCTCTGAACAATCAGACGAAGAGATTGCTCAAGCCCAGAAAGCAGCTGGAAAGTCAGTGAAAATCGTGGCGGTATCAGATTTGGATGAGGCATTGGAAGCGCTTCGGCAAAACGGAGGCGACCCGCTACCAACTTCTAAGTAGTCGCGGTTGCGTCGCTGGCTCGACCCAGCCTGTGGATAATGCCACCAATAGACCCCTTGGGGGTCGTACTGTTGTTGTGTCATGGCTATTTCATTCTCACGTCCCGACCCTTCATCGCCCGCTGCGGTGGGCTCGGCTGCATTTCCGGTCAACCGCCGAGGTTTTGACCAAGGCGAAGTTCGTGATTTTCTCCGCATGGTTGCTGCTGAACTGGCGCGCCTTCAAGAACGCGAGAAATTCCTTGAAAGTGAACTTCGCACCATGCAGACCCGAGGCATGTCTGCGCCTGGTCGCCTAGACGAAGAAACTGTCACCACTCTTTTGGGCGAGGAAGCAGCACGTGTTCTCTCTACCGCCCGTGATGCAAGTACACAGATTCGTGATCGGGCAGAAGAGTCTGCAACACGACTCGTCAAAGATGCCGCCGAAGACGCAGCCCGAATTCGCGAGTCCGCCCATATAGAGGCAGCGCGTATTCACGAAGATTCCGTTCGTGATGCCGAGCAAGAAATTGAAATGGCTAAGCAGCAAGGCCGCGACATGGTCAATGAGGCGCGTGCATATAGAGAAAAAGTTCTCTCTGAGTTATCTCGTCGTCGTGATGCAGCACGATCACAAATTGAACAACTTTTGCATGGTCGTGACCGCTTGTTGAATGCGTTTGAACGTGCACGTCTCGCTTCAGAAGATGTCATTAATGGTCTTACCGACGCCCATGATGAGCCTGAATTCATTGTTGATTTGACGCCCACAACTGGTCCGGTGCCGATTGTGAATCCGGAGCATCCTTCGGTGAAGCCATTCGACCGCGAAGAAGAAGAAGTTGTTGTTACAGCTGAAGTTGTAATCAACACCATTGTTGAAGACTCCACGTTCGAAGAAGAAATTGTGGAAGAGATTGTCGAAGAATTGATTGAGACGATTTCTTCCATTGATCACGAAGCGATTCTTGATGAAGAAGTGGTAACTGTTCCGGAGCATCCTGTACATGGGATCTTGGAGCCTTCTGCAGCGGTGCAACACATAGAGCCCACCACAGAAGTTGTTGACACACAAGAAGACATCACGCAGACAAATGTTGTTTCATTATTTGGTCGCGGTCGACGCGCGAATGAAGTGCCTGAAATTGTTGAAGCCGATGTTGTAGCGGCCGAAGTTATCGAAGAAGAGGTGCCCTCAGTAGAGAGCGAAACCTCACCGCACACGGTCTCTGCAGTGGATGACATTTTTGCGCGACTACGCGAAAGCTCTACCGCTGTTGTTGCAGCAGAGACAAAGACTGAAGTCACAAAAGAAGCGCCGGTCGTCAAGGCCAAAGTTGCAGTTGTTGCTGAACCCGCACGTTTTGAAGAACGTGATGAAGCACTGGCTCCCTTGGTGGGGACGATGTCGCGCAAGCTCAAGCGCGTACTTGCTGATGAACAAAATGAAGTCTTGCAACACCTCAAGCTGAAGAAGTCTTCTTTGGAGATGGATGCCTTCTTGGGTTCGATGGATGATCATGCAGCCCGTTATGCCCAAGCAGTGTTGGAAGAGGTCATGCTCGCAGCTGGTGCGGGGGCGAAATCGGTAAAGACAGCCGGTGGCTCAAGTCGTCGAGTGACTCAAAAGGCTGTATCTGCACATGTGGCCTCTGTGATTACTGAAGGCTTTGTGCACAAGTTCCGTGATGAGACTCGAATTGCAATTGGTGAGGCCGAAGGTGACCGAGCAATTTTGTCCAGTTTGATGCGTGATGTGTATCGCGGCTGGAAAACCGACCTCTTGGATCAATACATCGACGACATCGCCTGCTCTGCGTACAGCAAAGGTGGCTTTTTGGCCCTAGAACCTGGTGTTCATGTCGCGTGGGTGGTGGACCCGGTGTCTGGTTGTTGCAGTGAGTGCGAGGACAACTCCCTTGCGGGCGCCGTCAATAAAGGTGAAGAATTTCCCACCGGTCACGAGTTTGCACCGGCCCATCCTGGGTGCCGATGCCTCGTTTACCCCATTCAGGACTAGCGTTCTGATGCGTGCGCAACTCTTCTGACCTTCCCCCCAATGGCCCGGGAGGGCCAGGACTTCGGATCCCGCAATTCAACAAGCCATCACGAGGGCGACTACTTGTCTCTGTTGTTATCGGAGCAGTTCTTCTTGTCTTGTTCTTTGCTCGTGGACTCTCCACGTTTTATGTCAATGTTCTTTGGTTTGACGCTCTAGATCGAGGTGATGTCTATTGGGGCATCCTGCGCAGCAAGGTGGAACTTGCCGCCATTTTTTCCTTGGGTTGTTTTGTCTTTCTTTGGGTCAACCTTCTCATTGCCGACAAGATTGCTCCGTTGACTTTGCCCAACACACCTGAAGATCAAACGGTGATGCGCATTCGTGAGGCGACTGCAAAGAGCCGAGGGAAACTTCGTATTGCACTTGCGGCTCTCATTGGATTGATGTTGGGTCTACCGGCTGCTTCTCAATGGCAGGACTGGTTGATGTTCCGTCACCGCGAGCCATTCAGCGTGGGGGAGCCACTGTTTCAAGCCAATGTGGGTTTCTACGTATTCCGATTGCCATTTGCACAGTTTGTAGTGTCCTGGGCATTTGGTGCATTGGTGCTCGTCACAATCATCGCGACGGCATTCCATTTCATTAATGGGAGCATTCGTCCTCAAGATCGAGTGCAACGCGTTACTCCTCAGGCAAAAGTTCACCTCTCGGTGTTGTTGGCTGGCGGCACACTTCTTCGTGCGGCCGATTATTGGCTCTCCAAATACGAACTCACCTCATCAACACGTGGTGTTGTGCGAGGTGCCCTCTACACCGATGTCAATGCGCAGTTGCCTGCACTGAATTTGATGATCCTGGTCTCTCTTGCTGTGACTGCTTTGTTGATGTGGAACATCAGGCAACGAGGTTGGCGTCTTCCCGTTTTAGGAATGGGTCTGTGGGTTGTTGTTGCCTTGGTGGCCGGAACTGTGTACCCAGCAGTAATTCAACGCTTTGTCGTGCAACCCAACGTCAGCACACGCGAGATTCCTTTTATTCAGCGCAACATTGAGGCCACTAAAGCTGCAATGGGTATTGACAATGTGGAGCGAATTTCTACAACTTTTGAGCGCGTTACTGCCGAGGACATTAATGCAGACAATGCACCTCTTCGTGATGTACGACAGTTAGATCCCGTACAGATGCGTGAGCGTTTCGCACTGGATGAAGGTCGTTCTTCTTTCTATCGTGTCACTGACCTTGACGTAGATCGTTACTCCATCGATGGTCGTATGCAACAAGTGTTGGTTGCTGCACGCGAATTGAACACCGATGGAATTCCCAACCGTACGTGGGTATCGCGTCATCTCATCTACACCCATGGCTGTGGTGTCATTGCAGCACCAGCAAGTGTGGTAACCGATGATGGCAGACCTTCCTATATCGATCTCAAGGTCACTCGACCTGAGATCTACTTCGGCGATGGGCTCAGTGGGTATGCCGTAGTCAATACCTCCCAGAACGAACAAGCCTGTCCGGGAGTTGCATCGTCAACCTATGAAGCCAATGGTGGAATTCAGGTCAACAGCTTTACGCGCCGAGTGGCTTTGGCGATCAATTTTGGTGAATTCAACTTGTTTGGTTCGAACCTGATTACCTCGGAATCAGAGATCATGTTGGTGCGCGACGTACGCGACCGTGTGAAGAAGATTGCACCGTTCTTACATTTTGATGCTGATCCCTATCCCGTGGTCATCAATGGCCAAGTGAAATGGATTATTGATGCCTTCACGACATCGAATCGATACCCCTATGCAGAGACTGCCAATGTGTCGCAAATCAATAGCGAGAGTGGTCTCAACCATTCATTCAACTACGTACGCAACAGCGTGAAAGCCGTAGTGGATGCCTACACCGGCGAAGCCACTTTCTATTTGGTCGACACTAAAGACCCCATTGCAAAGATGTGGAAATCAGCATTTCCTAACTTGTTTACAGACAAGTCGGAAGTGCCCGAGGAATTAGCGGCTCACTTCCGCTACCCCGAAGATCTCTTCCGTGTGCAAACGAATCTCTTTGGTCGCTATCAGTTTGACGACGCCACATTGTTCTTCAATCGTGATGCTGCATGGACAGTGTCCCAAGCACCGATTGAGGAACCAGAAGGTGCAACGCCCATTGCAGAAAACCCCGGTGCAGTTCAGGCGCCCGTTGCAGTGGATTCCATTGATTCAAGTGAATCCATCATTCGTCGCTTCAGTCCGTACTACACAATCTTCCATGCACCGGGTCAAGCTTCTGGCGCAGGGCAGTTCTCCATGTTGAGGCCGTTTGCACCGTTCTCCGCCGATGACAGTCGTAAGGAATTACGCTCGTTGATGGTGGTGTCGAGCGATCCTGCCAACTACGGCAAGATGAGTGTCTACGAGGTGCAGTCTCCGTTGCCGCCAGGCCCAGCCACGGTTGCTGCAGAGTTTGAGAGCGATGCAGTTATCGCACAAATCATCACACCGTTGGACTTGCGTGGCTCACGCGTGAAGTATGGCGATCTGCAGGTTGTTCCCATTGGTCGCGGACTGATGTATATCCGTCCGTTGTTTGTTCTTCCCGACAGTGCTGATGCAAAGCAGAT
>WLGS01000082.1 GCA_009703125.1 Actinomycetota bacterium | reverse complement strand
CTACCTGATTGCGGAAAAATCCAACGATCTCGTGGAACACCAAGCGCAGTTGCTTTCTCTGCCGAACAAAGAATAAGAGCCGCGGCCATATCAACATCGTTGTTGGAGTTCATGTATTTGGTGTACGGAAAGCCAATCATGCGATTGGTTACCGAAGGCGTACGAATCTCCTCTGCAGTAAATGCAGTGGAAGTCCATGCGTATGGATTCTGCGCAGCGACTGCACTAAAGCGTGACCACAACTCGCTGATGTATACCTGGTGGTCCTGAACAGAGCGACCGGCGCGTGCACGAAGTGCAGTTTCAAACATTGGATAAATCTGAATCGGCATCATGATCTTGCGGTCAAGTTCCTCGGGCATGTTCATGGTGAGATCTTCAGATGCCAGAACTGGTTGGTGGTCTGTGGTGCGCCACTGTGGTTCCTGACCAGCTTTTTTGAAGCGAGCCCGCGTGCGAGTGGTTTCGCCACCGGTGAGGATGACAAGGTCCATCTCTCCCGATGCAATTTGCCGTGCTGCTGTATTGACCAGAGTTTGAGGTGTGTTGCCACCCATGGAGGACAGAGCGGTCTCGCGTGGCGAGAGACCCAAATCCTGTGCAATCAGATAGGCGGGGTCGCCATATTTCCAGGACAGTAACGACACGACGCGAATGGCATCTGGTGCGGGAACAGTCTGCAGTGCGGCATCTGAAGAGGCTTTCTGGATTGCATCCACCATGAGAGCAACGGGGTCACGAGCATCGTCGAGGCCCTGTGCGCGCTGGACAACTTGTCCTGTGCCAATAAGAACCGGGGTGCGGGGGTCAAGTGTCATGCCTCAAACGCTAGGGGCTTGGCGGTGCACCCCTACTACTGTGAAAGGAATGTCCCGTATCGCAATCGGTGCCGATCATGCCGGCTATCTCCTCAAACAACACCTCATCGAGCTCTTGACGAATCAAGGTCACGATGTGGATGATCTTGGTACTCACTCCACAGAAAGTTGTGATTACCCGCCGATTTGTGCCGCCGTGGGTCGCCATGTACGCGATGGCAAAGCTGATTTTGGAATTGTTCTCGGCGGCAGTGGCCAAGGTGAGCAATTAGCTGCAAACAAGGTGCATGGGGTGCGCGCTGCATTGTGCAATGACTTGTACACCGCCCGTATGGCTCGTGCGCATAACAACGCCAATGTTCTCTCAATGGGTGCACGCGTTGTAGGAGAAGGATTAGCCGAAGAGATTTTGGCAACGTTCCTCGCCACAGATTTTGAAGCAGGACGCCACGAGCGGCGCGTTGCTCAATTGGCCGAAATTGAAGAACAAGAAGCGAGCAGATAATGCCTTTCCCCTCTGATAACAATCCAGATACCGAAGTCTTCGACCTTCTCGAGGCTGAACGCATTCGCCAAACAACAGGTCTGCAACTGATTGCAAGTGAGAACTTCACATCGCCTGCTGTGATGAAGGCGACTGGTTCAATCTTGACCAACAAATACAGTGAGGGTTATCCCGGTAAGCGCTACTACGGCGGCAACGTGCATGTAGACGGCATTGAGTCACTTGCTATTGAGCGAGTGAAGCAACTGTTTGGAGCCGATCATGCAAATGTGCAGCCACATTCTGGTGCAAGCGCGAACATGGCGGCGTATCTCGGATTATTGAATCCCGGTGACACCATCCTTGGTTTGAGTTTGGACCATGGTGGTCACCTCACGCATGGATCACCAGTGAATGCAAGTGGAATCTTGTATGACTTCAAGTCCTATGGAGTAACTCCTGGAGACGAGCGCATTGATTTTGACAATATGCGCGAGCTTGCACTGAAGCATCGTCCAAAGATGATCGTTGCAGGAACTACCAGCTATCCACGTCGCCTAGATCCTGAACCTTTTAAGGCAATCGCCGACGAAGTAGGTGCATTGTTGATGTTCGATATTGCTCACTTGGCCGGTCTTGTGGCAGGTGGCGCACATCCGAATCCTGTGCCCTTTGCCGATGTCGTCACATTCACTACGCACAAGACATTGCGTGGTCCACGTGGTGGTTGCATCTTGTCTAAGGCCGAACATGCACAAGCCATCGACAAAGCAGTGTTCCCTGGAAGCCAAGGCGGACCATTGGAACATGCAGTCGCTGCCAAAGCCGTGGCGTTTCGTGAAGCCCTCGATCCTTCGTTTAGCCAGTACGCACATCAGATTGTCAAAAATGCTGCAGCACTTGCCGAAGCGATGGCCAATGAAGGTTTCCGTCTTGTCAGTGGCGGAACTGATATTCACCTCATGGTGGTCGATTTGCGTCCATTCGATGCTGAGTGCACGGGCAAAGTGGCACAACTTGTGCTCGACGAGGCAGGGATCACCTTGAACAAAAACACAGTTCCCGACGACCCCCGCAGCCCGTTTGTGACTTCTGGAGTACGTATAGGAACCCCAAGTGTCACCACACAGGGAATGACTGAAAAAGAAATGCCACTGATTGCTCAGTTCATCGCCGAGGCTTTGCGCCATCGCGATGACCCTGCAGCAATTGCACGGGTACGCGCGCAGGTTGCCGATTTGTGTGCCAAGTTCCCGGTGTATCCCCATCGGTTCTAAATCAAAATCGGACTCGCTGAGTTCTTCTAGGCTCGTGCACTAATGGGAGACGTCACCGGATATCTCGTCATTGGCTCTGTCGCCATGGCCGTGACCGCATCAACCACACCTGTGGTGCGTGCTTTTGCGCGTCGGCGCAATTGGGTGGCATTGCCGAGCGATCGCAAAGTGCACACCGTGCCTACTCCCGATGTAGGTGGAATCGCGATGTTTGCCGGTGTACTTGCTGCAATGTTCGTGGCCTGGCAGATGGACAGGTTTTCACCGTTGTTTGATGGCAACAGTGAACCCACAGGTTTATTGCTCGGTGCACTTGTCATTCTGATTGTTGGCGTGCGTGATGACGTGAAAGAAGTGTCTGCACCTGCTCGTGTCGTAGCCACAGTGTTTACCGGAATGATTTTGGTGTGGTTTGGCGTCACCATGTTTTACTTCCGTATTCCATTCTTGGGAGTTCTGCAACTCTCCGATGATTGGGTTCCCATCGTGACGGTCTTTTGGCTGTTGGGAATGACACAAGCGGTGAATCTCATTGATGGCCTTGACGGTCTTGCGGCCGGCATCGTCGCAATTGGATCAACTGCGTTTTTCATTTACTCGTATCACCTATCTGGACTTGGTTTGTTATCTGAGCCAAACTTCGGACCACTTATCGCGATCATCACGGTGGGCGTATGTGTGGGATTTCTTCCGTACAACTTCAACGGTGCAAGCATCTTTATGGGAGATGGGGGAGCGTATTTGCTTGGCTTCTTGGTTGCGGTGTCCACAAGTGTGGTGGGCGGGCGCGCAGACCCCACCACTCAGGCATTCAGTGGACAGACCTATTTCTTTTTGGCACCGTTAGTGATTCCTCTCATCATCTTGGGTGTGCCTGTGTTTGACGTGTTGTTTGCGATAGTGCGTCGCGTAAGTAAACGGCAAGGATTTGCTACTGCAGATACTGGCCACTTGCATCATCGACTCATTCGTTTAGGTCATGGACCTCGACGTGCAGTCGCGATTTTGTGGGGTTGGACAGCATTGTTGTCGGCATTTGTGCTGTATCCGGTGTTTAACACCACAACTACAAACTTTGTGCCTCTCGGACTTCTGGGACTTGTGCTGTTCTTGTACACCGTGTTGCATCCTGATATTGACCGTGCAAAAAAAGATGAAAATGCTTCGCATTTTGACCGCGTAACAAAGGACTGAAGTACTCCTCTCTTAATCAAGTAAGTACTTTCGTTCGAACAAATGCTCGTTATGTTGAATTCATGACAGCACATACACAACATGAATCATGTTTTGCACCGAGCAATCCAGATGCGTTTGTCACGATTCTTGCGGGGATATCTGATCCAGTTGCGATTCATGATGTAGTCGTTGATGAATGGAACACAGTGACTGATGCGTCATTGTCGTGGTACAACGCTGCATATGCCGATTGCAGAATCCATCCTGTAACACCCGGCGATTCATTAATGAGTACCTATGTGGAGCCGCATCGAGCTCTCGGCCATGTGTGTGAGGCATGGGATTTCGGTGAATCGCTTCAGGTCTTTCATCTCGGAAACGAAACCAAGTCGCACTATGTGCACTCTGATGTGGAAGTTGAAGTATTTGTGCGGTGGAAGCGTTTTGGTAACCACATTGTGGAATGGTCATGTAGCCCTCTTGAAGTGGTGGCATTTCAGAACTTCATGAAAGATCAAGAATCTCTTGTCGCGATAGCCGGCCGAAAGCGAGCATTGGCGGTCGAGCGCGAACGCATTGCGCGAAATTTGCACGACGTCGTTATTCAGAATCTTTATGCCACAGCCCTTTCGCTTTCAGTTTCGGGCCGCAAATACAACACACAGATTCAAGAAGAGTTCAATAAAGCCATCACTTCCATTGATCGTGTGATTGCAGGGATTCGCAGCGAAATCTTGGACATGGAAGCACAAAAAGTGTCCCAATTGCGTTTGCAATTAGAAGACTGTTTGATTCCTCTTTTGGAACATGCACATGCAGGTTTTGACTTGTCCATTGAGGTGCCCACATTGCCTCAAGATGTGCAAGCACACATTCGTGCTGTGTGTATTGAAGCGACATCTAATGCCGTACGTCATGGCGGCGCTACTTCAATGGGTATTCGCATTGCGCGTCACGACAACCAACTTGTTCTTACTATCGCTGATAACGGCTCCGGTATCTCACCAGGAAGCCACATGCAAAACGGTCTCCACAACATGCGCGAACGCGCCCTATCCCTAGGAGGCAATATGGAGATACACACACAACCAGAAACGGGAACGATCATTTCATGGTCGATTCCTTATCCAAGGTGGCAATCATGATTCAGGTTGCTATTTGTGATGACCATGTCATGGTGCGTGAAGCACTCGCGGCAGTGATTGCTCATGAAGACGGTCTTGAAGTAGTGGGAATCACCGATTCCATTGCATCAACTCGTGAACTTCTTCAGAACATGACACCTGATGTGCTTGTTGCCGACGTGCGACTCGATGGTGAATCAGGCCTCGATGTTGCACGTGCGGTTGTTGCTGAACATCCACACGTCAAAGTGATTGTGCTGACGTCATTCAATTCCGATGAAGCCTTAGTAGCGGCATATGAATTGGGTGCTAGTGCATTTGTTTTGAAAACTGGAAGCTCACTTGGATTGATGAACACCATTCGTGATGTTGCATCAGGAATGAAGTTGATCAATCCCACTGAAGTACGCACAGCGTCTGAATCTTTAGAGATGCGCGGACTTGGAATGATTCGACGACTTGATGCAAATGATCGACATATTGCACGTCTGATTGCATTGGGTTATTCCGACAAACAAATTGCTGAAACGGTCTATCTGGGGTTACAGACCGTACGCAATCGTGTGTCACGCATGCTGTCACGCTTTGGAAAAGAAAATCGGACGCAGCTTGCACTGTTTTTCTCCGAGTATCACTCGGAGATTTCAGACCTATAGGTGCGCCCTGTGCCGTGGCTGGTGTTGCTCCCCCCAATGGCGACACCAGCCACTCGCACTTGTGACAAAGTTCTGACTCGGCTGTTTGACCAAGACTGACTTCTGCCCTAGATTGTTCAAGGTTTCACAAAGTCGTGAAGCTCTGCACATAACAAGGCAATTCTTCGGTGAAGTTCATCCCCACTCCCAAACCAATGACTCCGGTCGACAAAGGAATTTCCCAGGGTGCAGAGTTGGCCGCTGGTGTTCTCGTGTTCTTTCTGATTGGACTGGGAATTGACACATGGTTGGGGACCGTTCCCGTGTTCATGATCGTGCTCACCGTTTTTGGTGTTGTGGGGTATTTCGTGAGGATGTATTACGCGTACAACTCGGTCATGGCCAAGCTGGAGAAGGAAAGATCTGAAAAATCTCGGGGTGATCAGGCGTGACTTCTGGCACCTCACCCCTTGCTTCGGCACTCTCTGGAGAGGCCCCAGAGGTCTCTATCTCGCGTGATTTGGTGAAGCGTGGCCTGTGGATTGCCCCTCTTGTAGTGGCAGTAGGAGCCATCTTTGATGCCGGTGACGGGGCCTGGTCGGCGGCATTTTCACTTGCCCTGGTGCTCTTCAACTTTGCGGCTGCAGCGGCACTAATTGCAGTAACAGCAAGGATTTCCCTCGGTTTGATGATGGGGGCGATCCTGTTTGGCTACATCTTGAGGCTTGGGCTAATCACAGTCGCGGTGCTCGTTGTTGCCGATTTTTCCTGGGTCTCGATCCCGGTCCTTGGCGGGACCATCATCGTGACCCATTTAGGTTTGCTCTTCTGGGAAATGAAGTACGTGGCCGCGTCACTTGCATTTCCTGGATTGCGCCCCGATGTACAAGAATGGCGAGCGTCCCGCTCCGCCGAGAAACCCTGAAGGATGACAAGTGCTTGCGCTCAAGTTTCCAGAAATCAATCAGCTCCTTCGTTGGAAAGACCTGTTCCCCGGTTTTAACAAGATTGCGATAATCGCAATTCTTGCAACCGTGATCAGCATTGTGCTGTTCATCTTGGCTACACGTCGACCCACGGATGAAGCACCCAAAGGTGCACGCAACTTTGCTGAAGTAATTGTCGAGTTCATTGAGAACGGCGTCATTATGCAAACAATGGGCAAAGACGGATTGGGATGGACGCCGTTCCTTCTCACCACGTTCTTGTTCATTTATTTGTGCAACGTTCCAGGAATTATTCCGTTCTTCCAAATGCCCGCGACTGCGCGTATGGCTGTACCGATGTTCCTTGCCCTTTTGGTGTGGGTTGTCTTCAACGCCACCGGCATTAAACATCAAGGTGTGGGCGGTTATCTCAAGAGTGTGTTGTTCCCACCAGGTGTACCCAAGGCGCTGTACATCCTTGTTACTCCGATCGAATTGATTTCGGTGTTCTTGGTGCGTCCGTTCTCGCTCGCAGTGCGACTCTTCGCAAACATGCTTGCAGGTCACATTCTTCTCATCACCTTTGCGTTGCTGTCTGAAGCGCTTTTCCAAGCCAAAGATGTGATCTTGATTCCTTTCGGAATCTTGCCGTTCTTCATGTTGCTCTTCATCACTTCATTTGAAGTGTTGGTGGCATTCTTGCAGGCATACATCTTCGTGATTCTCGCTGCCGTGTACATCGGTGGCGCAGCACATCCCGAGCATTAATCACACGAGTTCTAATCACTAGGTCTCCCTACCAAACCAAACCAACTAGGAGAAAATAAAATGGAAGCACTTTCACTGCTCATCGCAGCCGAAGAGGCAGTAGCCGCAGATGCGGTCAGCACCGGAGAAGGCCTCACGGCCATGGGTGCAGGACTTGCATACGGGTTCGCCGCAATCGGACCAGCACTGGGTATCGGAAACCTCGTCGGCAAGTCCGTTGAGGCAATGGCCCGTCAACCAGAGGCTGCAGGCATGGTGCGTACCACCATGTTCCTCGGCATCGCGTTTACCGAAGCGCTCGCGCTCATCGGCTTCGTGGTGTTCATTCTTCTCAAGTTCGCTTAAGTCGTACCTGAGTTCCCGTCCGTTTTCTCTCTCCGTTATGACGGAGTACAGGAGTTGAAATGCTGACTGTGATAGTCACCAAATCGAGTGGTGGAGTCGTTGATGTGCGGCTTTCATCGGCAATTACCGCCGATGAAGCTGGCACGACAACGGATCAACCCGTCGATACGGGTCCGAACCCGATCGCCGCTGAACCTAAAGAATTGCTGTGGTCAGCAGGAGCCTTCTTAGTGCTCCTCGTTGTCATGCGCTATGTCTTGTTCCCACGTCTCAAAAAAGGCATGGATCAGCGGTACGCATCAATTCGTTCCAATATCGAGGGCGCCGATCAAGTCAAGTCGAGTGCACGTGCTGACGTTGCCAACTACGACGCTGCAGTTGCTGCAGTGCGCGTAGAGGCGGCCGCGCGCGTGGACGCAGCACGCCAAACACTGGATAACGAGCGCACTGCTCGCTTGTCTGAGGTGAATGCACGGATTGCAACGGCCCGCGCTGAAGCAGATGCAGCGAACAACGCTGCACGAGCTGCAGGTCAGGCACAAGTTGCAACAGCTGTGGCCACTGTGGTGGTGCAAGCTGCAGAACTCGCTTCCGGCACACGACCTGAGCAATCAGTTGTGGACCAAGTGGTGAAACAAGTTAT
>WLGS01000081.1 GCA_009703125.1 Actinomycetota bacterium | reverse complement strand
TCAATCTTTTCGCCTTCATGTGATTCAAAGATGGTGCGTACAAACTCACGCTGCAATCCATCCAAGAACGAGTCCATGTCATCAATCGCAGCTGCCATGGCCGCATCGTTGAGTTCAAACGCAGTAAGTGCAGCAGAGAACAGTTGCTGGGCTTGTTCGCTCATACGGGTGATGAGGCCACGCAGACGAGGGTCGAGTTCGTGTCCGTAAATGCGACGTGCTGCTTTACAGATGTTGACGGTGAGATCAGCTGAACGCTCGATGTCGGCCACCATTTTCACAATCGCCACTAGTTGGCGCAGGTCGCTCGCAACCGGTGCTTGCAGCGCAAGAATTTGGTAACAACGCTCTTCAACTTCCAAAGACAATGCATCAATGGCATCATCGGCGCGAATCAAATCATTGGCGCCATCAAGGTCGCCCTCTAACAGGATTGTGGTGGCGCGAGGAATGGCCTCGATTACTGCTGCAGCAAGACGAATGAGGTTGATACGCACCTCTTCGAGTTCGTGGTGAAATCCTTTGCGTAGCTCATCCATGATGCACACCTTTCTTCTGCAATTTCCATTGTGTCGCACAAATGAGGCACTTGGCGACATGTGAATACATTTTTAACCCCATTGCGGTCTCGCCTCGCTGTTTAAACGAGTTTGAGAGTGCGAATTCTCGGCATGAATGAGGTACTGGGCATCGTGATTCGATGTGAACTCAGCCGGCCCCACACGCGCCCATGACCCATCGCGCTCCATCTCAAAGCACACCACATCATTTGACATCAAGATGCCAAAGACTTTGTCCATCCACGCCCGATGTTTTGGGTGCTCCACCGGAACCAGGACTTCCACGCGCTTATCAAGATTGCGAGGCATCATGTCGGCAGATCCGATGAGATATAGCGGTGCGCCATCGTCACCCCCGTGAGCAAATCGGTACATACGTGAGTGTTCGAGATAACGACCCAAAATAGATCGCACCCGAATGTTGCTGCCCGATTCGCCACCTGGGCGCAGGCCACAAATACCGCGCACGATCAAGTCAATCTTGACTCCGGCCTCGGCTGCTTTATACAACAGCTCCACAATCTCTTTGTCGGCAAGAGCATTCATCTTCATCAAGATGTGCCCGTTTTCCCCGTGAGAAATCTCATTCTCAATCAGTTCCACAAAACGGGGACGCAAAAACTTTGGCGCAACAATGAGGCAGGAATACTCCGGTTCATTGCTGAATCCTGTCAAGGCGTTAAACAGACGCGAGACATCGTCACAGATTTCTTCGTTACACGAAAACAAACCAATGTCTTCATAAACCTTGGCTGTCTTTGAGTTGTAGTTGCCTGTTCCCACATGTACATAGCGACGCAAGCCAGATTCTTCTTGTCGCACCACTAGCACGCACTTGCTATGTGTTTTCAACCCCACAACTCCGTACACCACGTGTACACCTGCACGTTCTAATTCTTTAGCCCACCCCACATTGGTGGCTTCATCAAAACGTGCAGTCAATTCAATGAGAGCAACAACTTGCTTTCCGATTTCGGCAGCTTTGATGAGACTGCGTGCAATGGCTGAATCTGGTGAGGTGCGATACAGGGTGATTTTGATTCCTTGCACACGTGGATCTGTGGCTGCTTGCTCAATGAACTCCTCGGTTGAAGAAGAAAAAGACTCATAGGGGTGATGCACCAAGAGATCACGGGTGCGTAACACGCTAAAGATTGACTGGTCGTTGCCATCTGCGGCCGCGAGACGCCCTGCGGTGACCGATTGCCACGGAACATCTTTCAGGGCCGGATTGTCGACAGCTGCATGAATTTCCCACAATGCCGATGTCGCCAATGGAGCTCGATGTCGCGATACATCGGTCGGTTCGAGTTCTAATTCTTCCAACAACAATGACAACACCGAGGGGTCGATGTTGTCGTCGACTTCCAAACGCACAGCACGACCAAAGCGTCGGCGACGCAATTCCATCTCCACTGCTGCCAATAGATCGTCGGCGTCTTCGCTCTCTAGGGTGAGGTCTGCGTTGCGAGTGACACGAAACGTCGTCACGTGCACAATGGTCATTCCTTCAAACAGCTCGCCAATGTGAGCTGCAATCACATCTTCCACGGGCACAAATCGACCCTCAGAGACTTGAAAAAAGCGTTTGATGAGACTGGGCACTTTGACGCGTGCGAAACGCTGTTCCATGGTGAGTGGATTGCGCACCAACACGCCCAAACTGATCGCCAAATTGGAGACATAAGGAAAAGGATGTGCAGGGTCAACTGCAAGTGGCGTGAGCACAGGAAACAACTGGCGATGGAAATATGTCGTGGCGTCATTGCGTTCATCGACAGTCAGTTCATCCCACCGCACAATACCCACGTCGTGTGTGCGCAATTCAGGAATCAAGACATCAAGAAGAAGATGCTCATGTTCGTCCACCAATTTGTCGACGTATCGTGCGATTTCACGCAGCTGTCGCTGCGGAGAGAGTCCATCGGGACTGGCCGGCATCAACCCTGCTGCAACTTGGCCTTTGAGAGCAGCAACACGTACTTGAAAAAACTCATCCAAGTTGGACGAAAAAATTGCCAAGAACTTCAAACGCTCCAAAAGAGGCAAAGAGGATTCTTTGGCGAGTGCAAGAACGCGGCCGTTGAAATCCAGCCAACTCAATTCTCGGTTGCCGTACCAACGACTCATTGCGAGAAAGGGTAACGAGCAACAGTGCCCGACATAGTGGGTAGTTCACCATGCTTTAGGCAAAGTTCACCTAGTTGTTGCCGCGAGGTAACCCGCGCGGTTTTCGTACTCTCCCGAATGGGATCAGTATTCGTAGTTAGGGTCACCCATGTCCCATTCAAGCGAAATCAACTCACGCTCGGCATCGCGCACGATGCGCGCCATGTTGCGACGGAATTGAGGATCATCACGTGGCAAAAGGACCAACCGCGCAAGGACTCGCGCACGGAACTCTTCGAGAAGGGTCTGGTCGCCGTAGTCGCCGTAGACCTCCCAATGGGGCGAAATTGCGCCGAGATACACAATGCGTGCGTGGGCCTGAGGTGCTTGTTGAGTCTGTGTGTCCGACATGGTGCCTCCAATGGCCTGAAAATTTCGTTATTGAGAACATCTGAAGCCTATCGGCAGAGCCCAATGACACCTTTCACAGCTTCGAAAACATCATTTTTGCCCTATTTCATTGAATAAATACTGCTTTGCCTGTGGAAAACATACGTTCTTGCCAAACCTTTACTTTCCCGACCCACAGACTCGGTGGAATCGTGCTTGACTGTTTTTACGGGAACTTTCCCGCCATGACTCGGCGTCAAACAGACACCGACCGAGAGTGGCTTCAACCGGAAGTCACGGCGAGGAGAGCCATGAAAGCAAAACTTCAAGTCACCAGTGAACCGGTCACACAGGTTCCCTTTGATGATTCACCCACTGCGTGGATGGGTCAAGGTAATTGTCGCAATTACCCGCCCGCTACGTTCTTTCCCTCTGATGGCGTGGGCGTAGATCGCGCTCGTGCAATCTGCAAGGGATGCCCCGTCACCACTCAGTGTCTCGAGTACGCACTCGAAGAGCGCATTGAGCACGGCGTGTGGGGTGGATGTTCAGAGCGCGAGCGTCGAAGAATTCTGAAGCGTCGTCGCGGCCTTTTGGCCTAACTGTTGTCGCACCGCAATGCGGTGCGCCTGGTTATGACTCTTTTGGCGTAGAGGCGCCAGGTTCGTCCTTGCCCTCTTCCATTGCCTTTTTCAGTTCGCGTTGTGCAGAACCAAGGTTCTTTGCCAACTTGGGCAATTGGGATCCCCCAAAAAGCACCAAGAAAACAACAGCAATAATGACGAGTTCGGATGTTCCCATGTGCGAAACCCTACCACCGCAGGTAGCAGACTCGTCTGCGGCTTGGTAGGAACACCTGTGTGTTGGAATGCGTCATCAATATCAGCGAGGGGCAAAATGTTGTCGTTTTGGAAAAACTTCGCGAAAGCGTGAGTGGCGCTCTTCTTGATGTGCACACCGACCCCGACCACAACCGCAGTGTGTTCACCCTTGTGGGCACCGATGCCCCACGGGAGTTAACTCGCACGGCCATTGAGCTGTGCAACCTCAACACCCACGATGGCGTACACCCACGAATTGGTGTTGTAGATGTTGTGCCATTTGTGCCCTTACAGGGATCCACAATGGGCGATGCGGTTGAGGCACGAAATGACTTTGCCCAGTGGGCTGCACGCGAACTTGGAGTTCCTTCGTTCTTGTATGGGCATGAACGTTCATTGCCTGATATTCGCAAAAGCGCCTGGAAAACATTGCTGCCTGATGTGGGTCCCAATCATGCGCATCCCACAGCTGGAGCAATATGTGTTGGCGCACGCGAGCCACTAGTGGCATGGAACATGTGGCTACGCGATCTCGATCTTGCACACACACGACAGATTGCTGCACAGGTGCGATCACCACAGATACGCACGCTGGGATTACAAGTAGGTGAGTTCACTCAAGTGAGCTGCAATTTGATTGCACCCGATACTCACGGACCAGATGTTGCCTATGACCAAGTTGAGGCACACGCACGCATTGAGAGATGCGAATTAGTGGGTTTGATTCCACGGGCCACTTTGGAGAGAATTTCGCCAGATCGTTGGGAGGCTCTTGACCTTGACGAGACAAAAACTATTGAGTGGCGCCTAGAGCACCGGCGTTAGCCGTAACGGAATAGTCGTTAGCCGTTGACGATACGACGAGTGTCTTGTGCGCGCTGGCGGCGCAAGCGGCGACGCTCACGCTCGGAGAGCCCGCCCCAGATTCCAAACTTTTCGCCATTTGCTAATGCGTATTCGAGGCACTCGCCACGCACTACACAGCCTTTGCACACTTCTTTGGCCTCACGGGTGCTAGCACCACGCTCTGGGAAGAAGAGGTCTGGGTCGACGCCAAGGCAGTTCGCTGCGTCTTGCCAACCACGTTCAAGATTTATTGGTGTGTGTTCTTCGAGCATTTCTGTTTGCCTCCCAGCATCAGGCACGAGCGACTCTCCATGGAGAAATCGACTTGCACCCCTGTAATTACAGCCATGTCATTGTGACAAATACACAGCGAAATAGCAAACTGGGAAGGCAGAAATTAGCGAGAACGGGACATTTTCCGGCGATTTTCGAAGAAATCGACCAACATGTACTCCCCTAAGTTGTCTGCAGAGGTGAAAAAAGCTCGGCCCTTGTTGATTTGCGTCATTTGCTCAATGATGGAGCGCAGCTGACCAGAGGCATCAAGGACGAACGAATTGATGGTGATGTTGTCTTTTGTACAGCGCATCACCTCACGAATTGCGTATTCCACGGACTCTTGAATGTAGGGGTACGTAAACAGCGGATAACCCTCAGGAGTGATATGTGAGGTGGGCTCACCATCGGTGATCATGAGGATTTGTTTGGTTCCTGGTTGACCCGCCAATTGCTTGCGTGCCAGAGCAAATGCATGGTGCATATTGGTGCCGTATTCACGGTCCCAACTCACCTCGGGCAACTCATCAGGTTTCAACGGATAGGCGATGCTGCTGAATCCGATGATGGACAAAAAGTCACGGGGAAATTGAGAACTGATGAGCGAGTGCATTGCGATGGCAACTTTTTTCGCCGGCACAAAACGATCTGCTTGCACCATGGAAAAAGAAAGATCTAACAACAACACAGTGGAGGCACGTGTGGTGTGTTCGGTGCGCTCAATTTCAAAATCGTCAGGCGTTAGTCGCACTGGTGTGCCACTTCCCTGTCGTCCAATTGCGTTGCGAATGGTGCGCTGCAAATCGAGACGGAAAGGATCGCCAAATTCATATGGCTTCGAGTCGTACGTGCGCTCATGGCCCATACCCTCGGCGGGCATGCGATGTTGACCTAATTTGTCGCGCGAGATACGAGAGAACATCTCACGTAGTGCATTGTTGCCAATGGCACGCAGACCCCTCGGCGTGAGCTCCAACTTGCCCTCTTTGCGATGGACTAAGCCAGCCTCTTCCAGCACCTTGGTCATCTCGGCCAGCCGTTCTAGAGATTGTGCTGAGCCTTCGCCCAATAACTCGCGCACTTTGTCGATATCGACTTCGGAGAGCTGTGCCGGATTGCTGGCTTGCTGCAACATGTTTTCCATGTCGGTGAGTTGGCCCATCTCCTGCATTGCCTGCATGGCCTGTTGCATATCCATGGGTTGTTCGCCACGGAAGTTGTAGCCCTGGTCCCCACCGGGCTGAGGAAACATTTGCGACAATTTCTGCCCGAGTTGTTGCATCTGCCAATTCAGATCCATGTCTTCCATGAGCTGGTCAGACAACTGTTGCAACTGGGAACGTTGTTCAGGTGAAAGAGAATTCATGAAATCTTGCATGGCTTGCATACGTTGTGCCATGTTCTCGAGCAACTCATCGAGTGTTTCAGGATTCTCGGGGAAAAAATCGCCGAACTGTTCCATGAACTTTTCAAACTCTGGGTCTTCGCCCCGCTCGCGCTTATCAATCATTTCGTTGAGCGCAGCCATCATGTCTTTCATGCGCGCAATGTCTTCAGGGCCCATGTTCTGCATGCCATCGGCCATCTGATCAACCACTTGCTGCATCATCTGTTGGCGCAATTTGTCCAGCATCTCTTCAAAACGTTGCTCGGCTTCTTTGGATTCAAAGTCATAGCTCTGCAACTCGCGCACAAGCCCCGCAAGGTCATCGGGCATCATGTCCAGGCGGAATTGGCGTTCCATTGCAGCATCACGGGCATTTTGCGCACGACGCTCATCCCCTGATGATTCGGCATCGCGCACTGAATTTTCCACCGCATGGCGCTCTTCGTCGATGATGTCGCGCAGGGCATCGGCAATTTCGGAGTACACGCCACCGAGGTCACCGCTTTCTTCAATTTCTTTTTTGCGCTGACGGATTTTGTCCATCATCTCGCGAAGACCCTCTATTCGGTTCCCGTCGGCATCTTGCATGCCTTCTCGCATCATGCGCCGAAGGGCGGCATTGATGTCCCCATGGAAGAGCAAATCATCGGTGAGTTCGCCCAAAACCTCGTCTGCTTCCATACTGAAGCCGGACTGGGTTCCGTCCCAACGGGAGTAGGTGAATCTCGCGGACATATTGGCAACCTACTTGCTCTAAGGTGGGAGTCACCATGCGGGTGCCAAGAACTTTTGTCTTCGTCGATATTTCGGGGTTTACGAACTTTACGACGGAAAACGGCGATGACGCCGCGGGCCGTTTGCTGGCCTCATGGAGGGCCGTGACACGAGATGTGGCCTCTGAGACCGGTGTGCGTATTGCAAAGTGGCTGGGAGATGGCTGCATGATCGTGGCGGTGGATCAGCGCGATGCAGTGACCTTTGCACTTGAGCTACAGAAGCGCTCATTGGCTGCATGTGCCCCATTGAGTATTCGAGTGGGAATCGCATCAGGGCTTGCATTGCTCTTCGAAGGTGACGACTACATCGGTACTGCTGTGAACATGGCTGCACGTTTATGTGATGCTGCTGAGCCGTATGAAGTGATCATTCCGTCGGATCAAATTGAGATTTTGCCCGATGGTGTTGTTGCAGAACCACACGCACCTCTCACACTGCGTGGATTGAACGAAGCCATTCATGTGGTGACATTGAGCGGCGAGGCTGCAAATGCAGCACGCAATGACACTGGCGAATTGTGGACACGATCACCTTTTGTGATCTAGTCCGACTATTTCATTCGCGAGCGATACGTCGAAGAATTTCCTGATGCGTCTTTGTTGAGACGACGCGTGAGATGCAAACCCTCGAGAACGAACTCCACAGCACTTGCAACCACTGCAGGGTTCTTCTCCCCAGAGGTCAATGTGGCAACTGGGCCCGCAAGTGCAGGAATGCTTTCCAAAATTGCCAAAAGCTCTGTAGATGCGATGTCTTCACCCACGTGCGCCACAACGCCTTCTTCGAATGCGGTGACGACTTCGGCTAATGAAATACCGGCGGTGAATTCACGGAATACCGTGAGCACAGCAGCAGAAATAAGTTGTTGCAAGATGACCGATTCGCGACCTTCTTCAAGCGATTCAATTTCCACTTTGCCACCCGTTGATGCGGCAAGTGCATCAAGGTCACTCACGCGGGGTGCAACATTGGTTTCGCCGGCACGCAGTGCACGACGCACAGCATTGGCGCTGAGCACTTCATAGTTGCTCACCGACAAACGCAC
>WLGS01000080.1 GCA_009703125.1 Actinomycetota bacterium | reverse complement strand
CGGTGAGAAGATTGTTTGGACCAGGCGTGCTGGTGGGTGCGTTGGTGATGACCGGGTGCGGCTCATCAAATAGTAATGTCGTTGATTCAACTTCAGTCGCGGTGACAGCCCCTTCATCGGTGGAGACAACGACTTCTTTGCAGAACACCAATGCAGATTCTTTTTTGCTTGTTGGTGGAGGATCGATTGATCTCACACGCGGCCCAACGGCTATGCCGATGGCTTTGTGGTTTTGGGCGCCTGGTTGAGGCGCTTGTAATTTTGAGGCTCCCTCGGTCGAGGAAGCGCACAAAAAATTTGGTGACAAGGTCTCAATTGTGGGTGTCGCATGGCAAGGATCGTCAAAGGACTATCAAGATTTCGTTGCACGACATTCGCTTACATTTCCCAACATCGAGGACTCTGCAGCAGATGTCTTTGGTTCGTATCAGGTGAGGGGACAACCTGCGTGGGCGATGGTGAAGCCCACCGGGGAATCAGAAGTGTTCTCAGGTGTGTTAAGCGATGATGAACTGGCTGAACAACTTCAGTTGCTCAGCCAGTCGTAACATCACAGATTTAGAGCTGGAGGCTCTTGATCTCGAGGAATTCCTCGAAGCCGTATTCACCAAGTTCGCGGCCAATACCTGATTGCTTGTATCCACCGAAAGGTGCATTGGGATTGAATGCACCACCATTGACTTCAACTTGGCCCGTCTTCATACGACGTGCAATAGCGATGGCCTTGTCTTTGTCTGCTGAGAAAACTGCTCCGGCCAAGCCATACACGGTGCCATTGGCAATCTCTACTGCTTCGTCCAATGTGTCGTAGGGGAGAATCGACAGAACAGGTCCAAAGATTTCTTCTTGGGCGATGGTCATGTTGTGAGTGACATTTGAAAATACAGTCGGCTTCACGTAGAAACCGGTGCTCAAGCCCTCAGGTGCGCCGAGTCCACCCGCAATCAATGTGGCACCTTCTTCAATGCCCTTGTTGATGTACATCTGCACGCGGTCGCGTTGTGCTGCAGATGCGAGTGGTCCGAGGTTTGTACCTTCGGCAAAAGGATCGCCTACCTTCATTCCGTCTGCAACAACAGCAGCGGCTGCTTCTGCCTCAGCGAGACGCGTACGCGGTACGAGCATGCGTGTGAGTGCAGAACAGGTTTGGCCACTGTTGAGGAACGCCTTGCCGACACCACCCATGACTGCTTTGCCAAAGGTCTCTGCATCTAGATCGTCACAGATGATGTTGGCGCTCTTGCCACCCAACTCCAGTGCGATCTTCTTGATGGATTCTGCACCTACTTGCATCACGCGACGTCCTGCACGGGTGGAGCCAGTAAACGACACCATGTCGATGTCTTCGCTTGCAGCAATTGCCTCGCCCACCACAGGGCCAGTGCCGGTGACCAAGTTGAATACACCTGCGGGCAAACCCACTTCGTGGATGATCTCGGCCAGCATGAACGCATCAATTGGTGCTACCTCGCTGGGCTTGAGCACAACTGTGCAGCCAGCCGCCATTGCATATGCAACTTTGGCAGCAATTTGGTGAAGGGGATAGTTCCATGGAGTAATACACCCAACTACGCCAATGGGTTCGCGCACAACTAGCGACGAGCCGATTTCTTTAGAGAAGTTGAACGACTCAGCCAACGCTGCAGCTGTCTTGAATGAATTGATCGGTAATCCCACTTGCACCAATTGGGACAACATCTTGTTCATGCCTGTCTCACGCGAAATAGCAGACGCAATTTCGTCCATGCGACCAGCTAATGCGTCGCCAATGCGATTCATGTACTTTGCACGCTCTTCAGCAGGAAGTGTGCTCCATGAGTCAAAAGCAGCGCGTGCGGCGCGTGCAGCATCAGCCACATCTTGGGCGGTGCCCTCTGGGATGGTTGCCATCACTTCCTCGGTGATGGAGTCAATGACGTCAATTGAAGAAGAACCTTTTGATGCCACCCATTGACCATTGATGTAGAACTTGTCGTATGTCGTCATGACAACCCTTTGCTGTAATTGTTCACTCTTCGTGAACGCATCCGTTTTCACATGCTAGGCGCTGATGGCTGCATTTGGCGAGGGCAGAAGTCCCAGATCTGGTCGTGTGGAGCTCTATGCGACCACAGAAATTGTGATGATTCCGGTGATGTTCAGTGGTGAGGAAGAAATGGTGAGGTGGCGGCCGACCAACTGCACGAGGCGACGTTCGCCATTTTTCATCTCCACGATTCCCTTAGCGCGCACCACGGAGGATTCGAGACGTGTCATGTAGAGACTGAGAGCGTTGTCGTCCTCGAAACATGGTGTCGTGAGAAGTTGCGAGGTGAAGGTCTTTTCATGTGTGTCGGGTTCCGCGATGGAAGAGGTGACCTGAAGAATCTCTGACAGAACGCCCGGCGAGGAGAGTACGACCGGTGTTGTGGGCGCAAGAGTGTGCAGTAGTGACTTAATTTCGTTCTGAGTGTCCACGGGGGCAATGTCGCACTTGGTGAGAGCGAGAAGATCTGCAGAAGCAATTTGTCGGATGAAGACTTTTCCCACGTATGTGTCTTTCATGGTTGCCAATCCGTTTATGGCATCGACCAAGACGACTGTTCCCGCATTGTGGAGACCTTGTATGTGTGTGAAAGCAGCAACTGCGGATGGGTCGGCAACACCGCTTGCCTCGATCACAATCTGTGACGGCAATTCAGCGCGATCAAGAATTGTGAAGAGCACATCTGCCAATGATGTCCCGACTGCACAACAAATACATCCGTTAGTGAGCTCAATGACGTCATCGTGGACGGCCGATATCAAGGATCCATCAATGTTCACTTCACCAAAGTCATTGACAATGACTGCGATTGGTTCCTGGGCAGATTCAAGAAGAGCGTTAAGCAGTGTCGTTTTGCCCGAACCCAAATATCCACCAATTACATGAACAGGGATTGATGCCCTTTTATGGTTCATGCAGGTGCAGTGGGACGCGGTTGAGGTACTCCACCCAGAACAGTGCCCCAAACTGAGATGTCACAGATCGTGTGGCTGTCTACTTCGTAGGGATCATCATCTAGAACTGTCATATCGGCATATTTGCCCACCTCGAGTGAGCCCACAATATGGTCAAGATGTAACTGATATGCAGCGTCAATAGTTGCCGCGTGAAAGGCGCGATCAATAGTGATTCTCTCGCTCTCTCCCAGTACTTGGCCAGTGGGTGTGATTCTGTTGACTGCTGCCCACATGGTGTGGAGATGTCCGGGAGGCGTCACGGGGGCATCTGTGTGGATGGAATAGTTCAAACCAATTCGATCAGCGGTAGCGCAGGGGTTCAAGTGTTGTGCCCGATCAGGACCCACTGTCGTGTATCGATGTTGATCGCCCCAAAAAAACATGTGGTTGATGAAAAAGTTCGCCACCATTCCAAGATTGTGTGCTCGGCGCATTTGTGCCGATGTAATCAACTGTGCGTGTGTGATGGTGTGGCGGTGATCAAGCCATGAATGTTCTGCGAGAAGTGTTTCGATTGCATTGATAAACACCTCAGAGGTGGCATCTCCGTTGCAGTGACAATGAATCCCAATATGTGCCGTATGAAATGGTCGAAGAATGTCGACTACTTGTTCGGGTGCTGTGAGAAAGAGCCCGTGGTCTTCACCGGTGAAATATCCAGGCCATTGAAGCACGGCCGTGAAACCTTGAATAGATCCATCTAAGACGAGTTTGACTATAGGAAAAAACAACTTGTCATGTTCGTGTTGCCGCGAAGCGAAAATCTTGGGCACAGTGTCTCGTGCTTCTGTAACTCCACCAGTGATCCGCGAAGTGGAGACGACTCGAATAGGGAACTGGGCCTCACTTGTTATTTGAGCAAGAGTGGATCGTGACTCTTCGGTGGCGTAAAACATGTTGCCAAGATCGGCCACAGTGGTGATCCCAGCATTTCGCATGGCTGAACCAAAGTGGGTGAATGTTTCTTGAGAGGCGACGGTGCGGCCAATAAATCGAAACTCATCTTTTGCGAGCGCCATGGCTGCAGGTTCACGGAGTTCACCATTGGGTGTTCCGTCCTGTTGCCGCCCAATTCCTGGAGCTTGTGAAGTGGTGGAGATGTCGTATTTGTTCAGGAGAAATGAATTCACTGTGGCCAAATGTGCACTGGCATGAAAAACGAACACAGGATGATGGGTGGTTGCGTCATCAAGATGGAATCGGTCGAGACGTTCGGAATCCATATAGATGGGGTCAAAACCCGCAACGATGATGGATTCTCCAACTGGTGTCGATTCTGCAATGGAACGAATCCGCACAATGAGATCGTCGGTGGAACGTATGCTGTCTACCCAAGTGCCGTCTGGCATGTGGCGACCAAACCATCCCACGTAGGGAATGGAGCTGTACATACCCGACATTGAGTGGGCATGAGCCTCAACGAATCCAGCAGTAAGAACTTTGTCGGCAAATCTCGTATCAACATTTTCAATGCCCCATTCTTTGCACTCTTCCAAAGTGCCGACAGCTAACACCTTTCCCTCGCGCACAGCAATTGCGTGCGCAGTAGGGCGAGAAGGATTGGCCGTGCGAATCAGGCGTGCGGTGAAAATGACATCATCTGTTGATGACGTGTCTGAACTAGGCATCCCCGCATTCTTGCCGACAAGTATCGACAAAAATGCACTGATGGTCTAGGCGCTACGTGCGGGGCGCTTTGCGCTGCGTTGACGGGGTCCGCTGCCGCGAGATGCCGATCCACGTGTATCGGTTCCCTTGCCACGAGAAGGTCCACGACCGGGACGGCTATCACGGTCGCCAAAAGGACGATCGCTGCGTTCTGGGCGGGGTCCGCGTGGGCCTCGGTCATCGAATTGACGTGGGCCGCGGTCATCGCGTGCAGGACGATCATTGCGATCACCGCGTGGTCCGCGTGGGCCACGGTCGTCGAATTGACGTGGGCCGCGGTCATCGCGATCACGGAAGGGTCGGTCACCGCGTTCTGGGCGGGGTCCGCGTGGGCCTCGGTCGTCGAATTGGCGTGGGCCGCGGTCATCGCGATCACGGAAGGGGCGGTCACCACGTTCTGGGCGGGGTCCGCGTGGGCCTCGGTCGTCGAATTGGCGTGGGCCGCGGTCATCGCGATCACGGAAGGGGCGGTCACCGCGTTCTGGGCGGGGTCCGCGTGGTCCTCGGTCATCACGATCACGGAAATCAGAGCCACCGCGATTGCGGTTGCGTTGGCGGGGAGCACCACGTCCTTGGCCTTGACGGTTTTGTCCACGGCGTTCTTCAAGGTTTGGCATTTCGCGATGTTGGCGTTCGCCTGGTGCAATTTCGGTCAAGATTTCATCACCCACGGTGACAGTTTTGCTGATGGGGTCGATGCCTGCGTCGCGAGCCAATCGCTTGACATGACGGCGCATGTTCTCGGTCACCATTGTGATGACAGTTCCCTCAGCTCCAGCTCGTGCAGTACGACCTGAACGGTGAAGGAATGCTTTGTGCTCTTCGGGTGGATCTGCGTGAATCACTAATGCAATGTCATCAACGTGAATTCCACGAGCTGCAATGTCTGTTGCAACAAGTGTGTCTACTTTGCCGCTTGACAAAGCTGCAAGATTGCGTGCGCGTACTGCTTGAGAGAGATCACCGTGAAGTTCAACACTGGGAATTCCTGCTTGCACAAGTGCGGCGGTCAATTTGCGTGCACCGTGCTTTGTGCGTGTGAAGACGAGTGATCGACCAGGAGCTGCACAAAGATCAGAAATCACATCAAAACGATTTCCTTGATTCACATTGAAGAAGTAGTGAGTCATTGCTGCTTCAGATTCTTCGTTTGATTCAACTTCGTGTGTCACTGGGTTTTGCAGGTACTTGCGCACCAACTTGTCAATACCGCGGTCAAGAGTCGCAGAGAAAAGAAGACGCTGACCATCGCGTGGTGTCTTGTCAAGAATGCGTGTGACGTGTTCGAGGAAACCAAGTTCAGCCATGTGATCGGCTTCGTCCAACACTGTGACTTCGACAGCATCGAGTTCAATCTGTCCTGATTCCATCAAGTCAATGAAACGACCAGGGCACGCCACAACAATGTCGACACCTGAACGCATTGCGTTGATTTGTCCGTTGTAGCTCACTCCGCCGTAGACAACTGCGGTGCGCATATCGAGCGCATCAGCAAGTGGTGTCAATACGTCACACACTTGGTTTGCCAACTCACGAGTAGGAACCAAGATGACGGCACGTGGGCGGAAACGCTCACGACGCCCGCCGCTTTGGTGCAAGCGGGTGAGAAGAGGCAAACAAAACGCAAGCGTCTTGCCTGATCCAGTACGACCACGACCCAAAGTGTCGCGACCCGACAAAGCGTCGGCAATTGTGGCCTGTTGGATGGGGAATGGGGCCGTAATGCCTTGCCGTGCGAGTTCATCTACGAGGGGCGCAGGCACGCCAAGGTCAGCAAAAGTAGAAGGACTGATGTCCATGGGGGTATCTCCCTTGTAAGGGCCATAGATACCGGTTTGTACCCATGGGCAAAATGAATGAGAGACCACCGTACAGCACAACCTGTGGAAAACCTAGGGATAACCCAGATTTTCTTCTGTGGGCCTTATGGGTGAAGGGTTACCTTGATTGCAGCATCACCCGCAGTGGTTCCTTTACCGAGAATTTTCTTGGCAACAGACATCACTGTGAGCAATTTCGTTCCGATCCAGTACTTCTTGTTGATGAGGTCTTCGACCTTTTTTGCTTCCACCGCATCGAGAACAACTGCACTACCCAAATACACCTTGGCGTCCTGGGGAATCTTTCCGCGCATATCGCAAATCGCCAATGTGGCCCGTGCATCATTTCGAATACGACGAATCTTGAAAGCCTCGGGTGCTGTGGTGAAGGCGTAACCACCCTCAAAAGGCACAATCCATACAGGCGTTGCCACAGGTGTGCCGTCTTTTTTGTAGGACACGAATGAAACGTATTTGGCGCTGTCAATTTCTGCTGGCATGTTGCATACTCCTCAAAAAACAAAATGGTCGGGGTGGGGAGACTCGAACTCCCGGCCTCCTGGTCCCAAACCAGGCACGCTACCAACTGCGCCACACCCCGTTGATGTGAACTCTTAGGTTATCGGGCGCGTTTGGCCTGTCGTGCAAGTCTTTTTGCTGAACGACCAATGGGTTCAATATGGCGGTGGTCCAGATTGCCCACCTCGGTTCCATTTGTGAAAAGAATGCGATAGCGCAACCAATTGAAGCCGTTGGCCAAGATGACTTTGCCCTCTGTTCCTTGGGGTGCACCGTCTAAGTCCACGGTGGCTACCACTTTGTCTCCACGGCGCAATGAGATCTGCCCCTCATGGGGATTGGCGAGAGCGTGTGGCTTCCAAAGAGTCATGGTCCCATTATTGCGGGAAAGAGTCCCTCAGGGGCGAACCGATACACTTTCCAGTCTGTGAAAAGCACTCTCGAAGCCCTAGAAGGCAACAAAGTCAAACTGTCGATCGAGGTCGACGAGTCCGAATTCGACCGCAACCTCGATGCAGCGTTCCGCAAGATTGCCCGCGAGGTGCGTCTTCCTGGGTTCCGACCCGGCAAAGCACCACGCAAAGTTCTTGAAGCTCGCATTGGTCTTGAGGCCGCTCGCGGCCAAGCCATTCAAGATGCAATCCCTGAATACTTGGGTCAAGCAGTACGTGAACACGACGTCGACATCATTGCAACTCCTGATGTCAACATCACCGAAGGTCAAGAGTCGGGTGCGGTGAAGTTTGAAGCAACTTGTGAAGTGCGCCCAGAGATCCAAGTACCTGGATATGCAGGCTTGAGAGTTGAGTTGGTGAATCCTGCTCTCACCGATGATGAACTCAATGAGGCCGTCACTGCCGAGATGCGTCGCTTTGGTGTGCTTGCCGATGTTGATCGTGCTGCAGCTCTTGGCGACAGCGTGATTATCGATCTTGAAGGTCTCCGTGAAGGGGAGCCTGTACCTGGTCTTAATGTTGACGAATGGACCTATGAAATTGGTCGTGGCTGGGTAGCCCCAGGCTTTGACGACCAACTCACGGGCGCAAAAAAGGGTGACACACTTCGATTCTCGGCGGTTCCTAATGGCACCGAAGAAGAGGCAGATTTTGTCATCACCGTGAATCGTGTGCAGACCCTTGAAGTCCCCGAATTAACCGATGCATGGGTGGCAGAAAATATCGCTGATGCGGACACGATTGATGCCTGGAAGACGTCGCTTCGGACGCGTTATGAGGAGCAGCGCACTAATCAGATGCGCCGCACTGTGGTGGATCGCCTCACCGATGAGTTGGAAAAGCTCGTAGAGATTGAAGCGCCAGAGGCCATGGTGAACTCAGACTTGCAAGCACGTGTACAAAACACCATTCAGCAGTTCCAATCACAAGGCATTGCCTTGGACCAATGGCTTTCAGCAACTGGCCAGGATGCTGATTCATTTGTGTCTGGATTGAAGTTG
>WLGS01000008.1 GCA_009703125.1 Actinomycetota bacterium | reverse complement strand
CCCTTCGTGACGCCACTGGGCAATAGTTTGCCGACCGCAGTAAATGGATCGGTCGCGCCCGTGGCCCCTGATGCCTCTGCGGCATTGCGCACAATTCGAGCACTTAATGATGAGGCCTTCGATGTGCTGCATGTGCATGAGCCACTTGTCCCTGGACCCACGCTCACCTCGTTACTCGTCAAGATGGCGCCAGTTGTCGCCACTTTTCATTCCGCGGGGGAGTCGGCACCGTATCGAGTTTTTTCTCGCCAGTTGAAATGGATTGCATCACGTATTGATATTCGTGTCGGTGTGTCTCACGATGCTGTGGAACTCGCACAGCGCTACATCGGTGGGGAATATGAAGTTCTGTTTAATGGAATTGATCTGGCGATGTATGACTCAATTCCTGTCCAGCCTCGAGAGAAGGTCATTTTTTTTCTCGGCCGACACGAACCTCGTAAGGGACTCAGCGTCTTAATTGATGCAATGGCTTTGTTGCCAAGCGATGTCACATTGTGGATTGCTTCTGATGGTCCAGAGACTGGGGAATTGCAGGCGCGCACCCATGGTGACGCACGAATTCAGTGGCTCGGTCGTATCTCGGATGAAGAAAAAGTGGATCGTCTTTCGCGTGCATCTGCTTTTTGTGCACCGTCATTACGCGGAGAATCTTTCGGCATTGTGCTCATTGAAGCGATGGCATCGGGCGCACCGGTTGTGTCCACGGACATTGATGGTTATCGCAACGTGGCAACCGATGGCGTGAACTCTTTATTGGTGGAGCCTGGAAATGCACAAGCACTTGCGACGGCACTGGCACGAGTGCTGACAGACACTCGTCTTGCACAACAATTTCGAGAAAATGGCCTTGTGCGTGCGCGGCAGTTTTCCATGGATGCGTTGGCTGATCACTATGTGGAGCTGTATCTGCGAGCACTAAGTATGGAAGCAAGCAATATCACCACCATCGAGGTACCCCGTATGCTGAGACGATTCGAGGGTCGCTTCTTGCGACGTTCGCGTCTCGGCTAACTCATGTGCATGAGGCGCCGAAAGGATTTATGAATCAACGACAATGGACTCCTGTGTCTGAAGCATCGGCAACGGCACTTCAACGCATCACCTACATCAACATTGCACTTGTTCTCGTGCCCACAATTCTGGGCCTCATCGTTGGCCTCGTGGTGGGCCAGCCAATTGTGCTCACTGTGTTGGCGCTACTGGCCTCCACCTTGTGGGTCAATGTTGTGAACAGGAATATTGAGTCTTCACTTCTCCACCGACTTGATGTGGTGTCGGCATCTGAAGATGACCATGCCCGGCTGATCAATGTTGTTGATGGATTGTGTGTGGTGTCGGGAGACCGCCGCCCACCATTGCTTGTGGTGTCTGATGCATATCCCATCGCACTTGCCATTGCCACACCAAAACATCAAGGAACTGTTGTTGTTTCTCAGGGATTTCTTGATGAGATGAATCGCGTAGAAATTGAAGCAGTGATGGCCCATGTTCTTTGGCGTCTTCGCAATGGCAATGTTGCGTTAACGAGCTACCTCATTGCGTTGAGAACAATGTTGTCCAAGATTGGTCTTCGTCGCGTTGCAGACGTCATCATCAACAAATTGTATGAAGACAAGATTTTGTTGTGGTCCGATATCTCGGCATGTCAGGCCACTCGGTATCCACCTGCACTTATCTCGGCATTACAGAAGTGCAATCGGGCACAGTCTCTTGAAATCGACCCAATTCTGAGCCCTTTGCTGTTCGTAGATCCAAAAACTGCTCACCATGACACCCACAGTGGGTCATCTTTTCCTATTGTGGGGTTTTCGGCAATTGGCGTGGAAGAACGCATTGCTGTCCTAAAGGAGATTTAAATGAATCGTCGTCGCACATTGTTGACCTTGACCGCCGCCGGAGTACTGGTGGCAACTCTCGCAGCATGTGGCGGGGGCGGTTCATCTTCTTCAACCGATGTTTCCACCACAACCGCTGCAGGCGATATTGCTCCTGGGGTCTTGTATCCATTGACGGGGCTAGCAGTGACCGATCCCATCGCTGCCGGACGTCCTGCTCTGGCAGTCAAGATTGACAATCACCCCATAGCGCGACCACAAACTGGTCTCAATAAAGCCGACATTGTCTTTGAAGAAAACGTTGAAGGTATTACTCGCTTCATTGCAGTGTTCCATAGCGAGGGAAGTGACCCTGTGGGGCCAATTCGCAGTGGACGCACCCAAGACATCGACTTGTTGTCGTCGTACAACAAGCCATTATTTGCATGGAGTGGTGGAAATGCAAACGTCACGCGTGCAGTGAATTCCAGTTCGCTGGTCAACGTAGGCCATTCTGCGTCAAAAGGTAAAGGCGGCTACTTCAGATCTCAAGAGCGAAAGGCTCCGCACAATCTTTATGCACAAACAAAAGATCTGTGGACACTGGCTCCTGAAGGATCAGGTCCACCGCCTGTGCAGTTCACATTCCGAGGTGAGAGCGATGCGCGTCCTGCAACTTCAACGCCTTTCGATGGAGCAAAGGTATCGATGACTGGTCTCAAAGTGTTTTGGAAGTGGGATGCAGCTGCGAAGAACTTTGTACGTTTCACCGAAAACTCCCGCCGACAATTGGAGCCGCATGTCTCCGATGATGTCCAGGTCAATGCCAAGAATGTCATCGTGTTGTATGCAACCTATGAGAGCAGTGCTGCCGACAAAAAGAGCCCCCATGCAGTGACCGTGGGTAAGGGCAATGGTTTTGTCCTCACCGATGGTGGCCTGGTGGAGATGAAATGGGAGCGCGCTAATGCCGAGACCCCTTTCACCTTCACCGATAACGCAGGTGCGGTTATTCGTATGACGCCTGGTCGCACATGGATTGAAGTATCTCGACGTAATTCACTTGCGGCCGTGGGTATTGGGGTTGACCCAGCAACGGTGGCGTGGCCAGTTCCCTGATCCGGTAGTGACATGTGAGGGGCTTGGCCCACTCACTATCTCGACCATTTGCCTCGCTAGCCTCTAGTCCATGACTTCAGGAAATGCTTCGTCGGTGGGAACTCTCAAGGTGAAAAGAGGGTTGGCCGAAATGCTCAAGGGCGGCGTCATTATGGACGTGGTCAATGCAGAGCAAGCCAAGATCGCCGAAGATGCTGGTGCGTGTGCCGTGATGGCGCTAGAACGAGTGCCCGCCGACATTCGCCGTGATGGTGGTGTGGCGCGCATGAGTGACCCAGAAATGATTGAAGGCATCAAATCTGTAGTGCGTATTCCAGTCATGGCAAAAGCGCGTATCGGTCATTTCGTAGAAGCCCAAATTCTTGAGGCCTTAGGCGTGGACTTCGTGGATGAATCTGAAGTTCTCACACCCGCCGATGAGACCCATCACATCGACAAGTTTGCTTTCACAGTTCCTTTCGTTTGTGGTGCAACAAATCTTGGTGAAGCATTGCGCCGAATTTCTGAAGGTGCATGCATGATTCGCTCAAAGGGTGAAGCTGGAACAGGAAATATTGTCGAGGCAGTACGTCATCTTCGTTCCATTCTTGGAGATATTCGCAAAATCACACAGGCAGACAGTGCTGAGTTGTTCCAATGGGCAAAGACCTTGCAGGCCCCATTGCCATTGGTGCAAGAGATTGCAGAAACAGGAAAACTTCCCGTACCCATTTTTTGCGCAGGTGGAATTGCTACCCCAGCAGATGCGGCTTTGGCGATGCAGCTGGGAGCTGAAGCAGTATTTGTAGGTTCTGGAATTTTCAAGAGTGATGATCCAGCTCCTCGTGCGCGTGCAATTGTGGAAGCCACTACTCACTTCCGAGATGCACATGTTCTTGCAAAAGTCAGCCGAGGCCTTGGTGCGCCCATGACAGGAATTGCAATGGATGAGATCAATGGCACTCAGCGTTTTGCTGAGCGTGGTTGGTAATCACCATCATGAATGCGAGGCCTCCGGGTGAACGGTGTCGTAGGAGTGCTTGCACTTCAAGGGGCCTTTGCTGCGCACTGTGAAAAGCTTGCAGCACTTGATGTGGAATGCATCGAAGTGCGCACAACCGAAGATCTCGGCAAAGTCACTGCGCTAGTGATGCCCGGTGGTGAATCCAGCACGATGTCGCACTTATTGGTGAGCTCTGGTCTATTTGATGTCATCGACGAACGCATTGCTGATGGAATGGCCGTGTTTGGGACTTGTGCAGGAATGATTCTTCTGGCCAGCGACATAGCTGATGGACGTGATGATCAACGCAGTTTTTCTGCTCTCGACATCTCTGTGCGGCGAAATGCGTATGGTCGACAAGTGGATTCTTTTGAGACCGACCTTGCAACTCCATTTGGAGATGTGCATGGGGTGTTCATTCGGGCACCTCGAATTGAACGCATAGGTAAGTCCGTGGAAGTGTTGGGAAGTCACGATGGCGATCCCGTGTTGGTACGGCAAGGAAGAGTGCTCGCGGCATCTTTTCATCCCGAACTCAACGAAGATGAACGATTGCATCGTTTTTTTGTAGAAGAAATAGTCATGAAAGAGCAGGAGTAGCAATGTCTGGCCATTCCAAATGGGCAACTATCAAACACAAAAAGGGCGCGGCTGATAAGGCGCGCGGAAAACTGTTTGCAAAGTTGGCCCGTCAGATTGAAGTTGCCGCACGCGCTGGCGGTGGAGATGTTGATAGCAATGCCACGTTGCGCACCATGGTGCAAAAGGCAAAAGCGGGACAAATGACGAAAGACGCCATCGACCGTGCCATCAAACGAGGCATTGGCGATAACGATGGTGCGAACTATGAGTCAATTACCTATGAGGGGTATGCGCCAGGTGGGGTAGCGATGTTGGTAGATGTGCTCACCGATAATCGAAATCGCACTGCCGCCGATGTGCGAAATGCGTTTTCAAAATTCGGTGGATCAATGGCTGAGCCAGGTGCCGTGGGCTGGCAATTCTCACGACGAGGCGTGATTGTTGTTGCAGGACAATTTGCAGAAGACGATGTGATGACTGCTGCGCTTGAAGCAGGAGCAGAAGATATCGAACGCGATGGGGATTCGTGGCGTGTACTTACAGAGCCAGCTGTGGTCTATGACGTACAAGAAACACTTGTGAAGAGTGGCATCATCGTGGAAAGTGCTGAATCGACGATGATTTCCTCCACAACCATTGAAGTCAAAGACGCTGATGAGGCCCGTCAAATACTTAGAATCATGGACATGCTCGAAGACAACGATGACGTGCAAGACGTCTATGCGAACTTCGACATTGATGAATCAATCATGCAGGAGGTGGGCTGATGTCATTATCAGTAGGTGATGTGGCTCCCGAGTTCACACTGCAAGGAACAGGCGAAAAGTCCTATTCCTTATCGTCGTTTCGAGGTCAGCCAGTAGTTCTGGTCTTCTATCCAGGCGACGACACTCCTGTGTGTACAAAACAATTGAATTCCTACAACAATGAGTTGTCTGCTTTTGAATCCGTGGGCGCACAAGTATTGGCAATTTCGGCACAAGATCTCGCTAGCCACGAGCAGTTTGCCTCCAAGCATGGTTTTCAGTTTCCGTTGTTGTCCGACACAGATAAAACCGTGGCGGGGCTCTATGGCACTGTGGGTCCGTTGGGCTTTCCTCGTCGAAGTGTGTTTGTCATTGACGGCCAAGGGGTAGTGCGTTATGCCCACCGAGCCATAGCGGGGTTGACATTTAGACCCGTGGAGGAATTGGTGGCCGCTGTGGAGGCCGCCCGCTGACATTGCCTCGCGGCGCCCTACATCTTCTGTAGAATCAAACATATGTTCGGTCATGTGGTTCTCGGGATTGACCCTGGTTTAACCAGATGTGGGTATGCAGTGCTGTCCATGTCGTCATCTCAAGAGATTTCCGCGCGCGCTATAGGTGTGTTGCGCACGTCGCCTCACCATGATCTAGCAGTGCGGCTTGCCGAAATCCATGAAGAGGTCGAAGGCCTCATTAACGAATTTCGACCCGATGCGGTTGCAGTTGAACAAGTCTTTTTTCAGAACAATGTGCGCACAGCTATGGGTGTGGGGCAAGCCAGTGGGATTGTGCTTGCGTTGGCCTCACGCGCAGGTTGTGTCGTCGCGCAGTACACACCGTCGCAAGTGAAGAATTCAGTTGCCGGTTGGGGTAGTGCCACAAAAGACCAAGTGGGCCGCATGGTGCAACAGCGGCTTGGACTTGCGTCCATTCCTGAACCGGCCGATGCCGCCGATGCGGCCGCAATTGCATTGTGTCATTGCTCTATTGCGCCTTTTATGGCTTCGCAGCAACAAGCAATTGTCCGGAGTCAAAGATGATTGGCAGTTTGCGCGGCGTTGTTGTCGAGAGGTTTACCCCGGGGACAATTTTGTTGGAAGTGGGTGGCGTGGGATATCTGTGCACAGTTACCTCATCGACCTTTGCCGAATTGGAACCCACTGTTGAGACATTCCTCCATGTGCATCACCACATTCGCGAAGATGCTCAAACCTTGTTTGGTTTCACCTCGCGTGTTGAGCGCGACACTTTTCATGTGTTGATTGCAACTCATGGCATTGGTCCTTCTATGGCAATGTCTATTCTTTCCACGTATGCCCCGCAGGCGTTGGTGGGCATCGTGGCATCGGGTGATATTGCGGCCTTAACGGTGGTACCCGGTGTAGGCAAGAAGACTGCCGAGCGTTTAATGGTGGAATTGAAATCCCGACTCGACATCAACGATTCAAGCGTGGGTCAAGGTGGTGATGCAGTGCAATCGGCAGCGGCTGATGTGCGTGAGGCATTAACCGCATTGGGTTATGGGGCAGAAGAGATACGTGACGCAATGCGCCAGATGACTTCTGCATCAGATTCAGAGACAATGCTGCGTGATGCACTTGCAATGTTGGGGGCGCGCCGTGCGGGATGAATTCCTTGAACCATCTGTGGCGTCAGATCGCGAAGTGGTGGACGAAGTCAGTCTTCGTCCACGGCAACTCGATGAGTTTGTCGGTCAACGTGAACTGAAAGAGCATTTGGACATTGTTCTTGGTGCGGCAAAACAGCGCGGTCAAGCTGCCGATCATATTTTGTTGGCAGGCCCACCAGGGTTAGGCAAAACAACAATGGCGAGCATTGTGGCAGCTGAGATGAATGTGGCGCTTCATGTCACAAGTGGCCCGGCATTAGAACGCGCCGGTGATTTGGCTGCCATTTTGACCAAACTTGGAGAAGGAGATGTTCTTTTCATTGATGAGATACATCGACTCTCCCGAGCTGTCGAAGAGATTTTGTATCCAGCAATGGAAGACTTTCAAATTGACATCGTGGTCGGCAAAGGTCCTGCAGCGTCTTCTATTCGATTGACGTTGCCACGATTTACTTTGATGGGTGCAACTACGCGTACTGGCATGATTACAGGTCCACTACGAGATCGATTTGGCCTTGTTGCACGACTTGATTACTACGACACTGATGAACTGAATCAGATCGTGCAGCGTGCCGCACGCATTTTGGACGTGCCTATCGATGAAGAGTCGTCGTTGCAGATTGCACGACGAAGTCGGGGTACGCCGCGCATCGCCAATCGTCTTCTGCGAAGAGTGAGAGATTTTGCTGAAGTAAGAAGTGATGGGTATATCACCGCAGACACCGCTCGCGAAGCGCTGCGGGTTTTTGGTGTAGATGAATTGGGACTGGACAAAGTGGACCGAGCAATTCTTCGAAGCCTCTGTGAGCAATTTGAAGGCGGACCAGTGGGTCTGACCACTTTGGCTATTGCGGTGGGTGAGCAACCCGAGACCGTAGAAGATGTGTATGAGCCGTTTCTGATTCAGCTAGGGCTCATTGCACGTACACCACGGGGTCGTGTGGCTATGGATGCAGCCCGCACACACTTGCAGAACCCGTAACCTACAACGGTGCAGTTATCCGATATTGACTACAACCTCCCCGAGGAACTGATCGCCCAAAAACCCATCGAGCCTCGCGATTCGGCTCGTTTGCTGGTGGACGTTGAACCCGGTGAAATATCTCATCGTGTGGTTGCCGATCTAGACACTCTTGTGGGCCCAGGAGATCTCATCGTGGTGAACGACACCAAGGTGTTGCCTGCACGACTTGTCTTGCAGCGGAAAACTGGTGGAGCAGCAGAAGTCTTGCTGTTAGAGAAGCGATCGAATGATTCGCGTTTGTGGGAAGCACTTGTGCGACCGGGGAAAAAGATTAAAGAGGGCGAACTGCTGGAGTATTTCGGCAAACGAGTGGTGCGTATGGGGCCACGGACCGAAGCAGGGGATACTTTCGTTGTGGAGATTCTCGATGAAGATCCATTGGATTTGATTTCACGAATCGGAGCGATGCCGCTTCCGCCTTATATTCGCGGATCACTGAAAGACCAAGATCGTTATCAGACGGTGTATGCCAACAAACCTGCAAGTGCGGCAGCCCCGACCGCGGGACTGCATTTCACTGACGATTTGTTGGAGCGGATTCGCCGCACTGGTGCCACCATTATGTCGGTGGAGCTCATTGTGGGCTTAGACACGTTCAAGCCAATCTCTACGGATAATCCCTTGGACCACGTCATCCATTCTGAGTTCTACAGCGTCAGTCAAGAAGTGGTGGATGCATGCAAGAGTGCTGATCGAGTTATTGCCATTGGAACAACTGCGACCCGTGCTCTGGAGTCGGTCTTCACCACAGGGGAGTTAACTGGGCGCACCAATTTATTCATCACGCCTGGTTACTCATGGAAAATTGTTGATGTGATGTTGACCAATTTTCATATGCCCAAAACATCGCTGTTGTTGATGATTGGATCTTTCTTGGGAGATCGCTGGCGTGAACTCTATGAATTAGCCATTGCAGAGCGATACCGATTTCTTTCATTTGGTGACGCAATGTTCATCTCGCGTAGATCGGACAACTCATAAATGTTTCCGGTGGTACATGAATCATCTGCCACTGTGGGAGATGCACGCACTGGAGTTGCGGCCACCCACAGGGGTGCCTATCACACGCCTTGTTTTATGCCAGTGGGAACACGTGGAGCAATCAAGTATCTCAGTGCACGCGATTACGCCGAACTGGGTGCAGAGATAGTTCTGGGTAACACCTACCACCTGATGTTGCGCCCTGGCGCAGAACTCGTTGAATCCTTCGGTGGGTTAGGAAAATTTGCTGGGTGGGGTGGTCTGACATTGACCGACTCTGGTGGATTCCAAGTTTTTTCTTTGGATCCCAAAGTGAATGATGAAGGAGTGGTGTTCAAATCCACATATGACGGGTCGTACCATCGCTTCACTCCAGAGATTGCAGTTGACACTCAAGAAAAACTCGGAGCAGACATCCAGATGGTTCTTGATGTGTGCGTGTCATTGCCAGCCGAATCTCATGTGGTGCGACAAGCACTGGAAAGAACCAGCGATTGGGCACAGCGTGCAAAGAACGTACATCGCCGCACTGATCAGTCATTGTTTGGCATCGTGCAAGGCGGTGTTGATTCTTCGATGCGTGCCGAGAGTGCGCGACGCACGGTGGACATTGGATTTGATGGGTACGGCATCGGTGGACTCTCTGTAGGCGAGACACGTGCAGAAATGGTGGACGCGATTGGTGCATGTATCGGGGAGCTTCCCAAAGATCGTCCTCGTTATCTCATGGGTGTCGGTGATCCTGCATCGTTAGTGGAAGCGGTAGCTCTTGGTGTCGATCAGTTTGACTGCGTGTTGCAGACTCGTCTGGGGCGCCACGGAACAGCGCTGACATCGGAAGGAAAACTGCAGATAAAAAATGCACGTTTTGCAGAATCTGAAGAGCCACTAGATGCGTTGTGTTCGTGTTGGGTGTGTGGCACACATTCTCGTGGCTACATTCGCCATCTCATGCAAGTGGGGGAGCCCACTGCGGCACGCCTGGTGTCTATTCATAATGTGGCGTGGACCATTGCGCTCATGGCCCAGATGAGAGAGGCCATTGCACAAGGCACTTTTGACGTGTTGCGGCGCAAAGTGCTTGATGTCTGGGGCTAGGAAATAGGCCACCACGGGCCTGTCGTGGCTAGGATTGCCCACTGTGATTGCAATTCTTTTGGCCTCCGAATCAAGCTCTAGCGACAGTGGCAACCCACTCTTTACCCTGATCTTCTTTGGCGCGATATTCGGCGCCATGTATTTCCTTCTACTTCGTCCGCAGCGTCGTCGTTTGAAGGAGACCCAAGCATTGCAGTCTTCAATTGCCGTGAACGATGAAGTGGTTCTCAACTCGGGAATCTATGGCTACATCACAGCCATAGAAGACGATGTGTTGTGGGTAGATATTGCCGACGGTCATGGATCTGAGCGCATCGAGATTCGCGTCGCACGGGGATCAGTCGCACGGAAAACAGCACCAGCAGCTGAGTCTGATCAGAAGAAGAAGTAATTCTTTATGTCCACACGTCGGCTGTGGGCCGTACTTCTGTTATTCACCGTTGTAGTGAGCGGAGCTTTTGTCGCCAATATTGCTGCAGACAACACTCCATCATTGGGTTTAGATCTTCAAGGTGGGGCATCGGTTACTTTGACTCCGATGGGAGAATTTGAAGATGGTGCACTCGATGCAGCCGTTGAAGTGATTCGCCGTCGCGTGGACTCCATTGGTGTAGCCGAACCCGAGATCATTCGGCAAGGAAACACTGTTGTGGTGAATTTGCCAGGTGTAGAGAACCAAGATGAGGCGCTTGCCCTTATTGGTCGTACTGGAGCAGTAGAAATGCGTCCAGTTCTCAACATCGTGGAGCAGCAGGCGCCAGATGCCTCGCCCACCACAACAACGGGTGAGCAAACCTCCACCACGCTGGCTAATCCCACTGGTGGTGTGGGTGAGTCGCGGAGATTGCCCTCGACCGCAGACACAGACGAAACAATTCCCGCTGAGCCAAGCAACGAGGAAACACCCATTGACGACGGTGTTTCCGTTCCGCTTGCAGCGCAGTCGGGTGTGCCCACTGAAGGTGGCGGTGAAGGATCGGGCCTTGAGCCGGGACAAACTGTGTTGCCTGGAGCTAAAGATGGATTGCTCTATCTACTTGGCCCCGCTGCAGCAACGGGCGAAGTGTTCTCAAGTGATGCATCAGTGCAAGTTGACCAGGGTGCATGGGTTGTGACTGCAAACTTGCGAGGCGGCGCAGGTGGAGAAGATCTGTGGAACTCCTTGGCTGCGCGTTGTTTTGCAGGTGGTGCCGATTGCCCCTCAAAACAAATTGCAATCATTCTGGATGGTGCAGTGATCTCGGCACCTGTGGTGCAAGTGCCTAGTTTCTCGGGAAGCGTGCAAATCAGTGGTGACTTCACTGAGGTCGAAGCAAATGATCTTGCCAAGATTCTTCAGTTTGGTGCGGTGCCAGTGAATTTCGACGCACCGACTGTGCAGTCAGTGTCTGCAACTTTGGGCAAGGACTCCCTCGATGCAGCAATTCTTGCTGGCCTCGTAGGTGTTGCATTGGTTCTGTTCTTCTTGTTCGCGTATTACCGATTACTTGCTGTGGTGGCCATTGGCGGACTTGCAATCTCGGGAATGTTGTTGTGGAGCGTTATCGCGTGGCTATCCAGAACAAATGGTCTGGCCTTCACGTTGTCAGGCGCTGCTGGCGTGATCGTGTCCATTGGTACCGGCGCGGACTCCTACATCATGTTGTTTGAGCGCTTGAAGGAAGACATTCGTGCAGGTCGCACGCTCAGAAATTCTGCGACACGCAGTTTTGAAAACTCGTGGCGCACAATCATTGTTGCCAATACCTCCACTCTGATTGGTGCTGTCATTTTGTGGTGGCTATCTATTGGTTCGGTCCGTGGTTTCGCCTTCTTCCTCGGCTTATCTTCATTGACCAGCATGATCGCGGTGTATTTCTTCACGCGCCCTGCAGTCTTGTTGATTGCGAATTGGAATCGTTTAAATACTCGTGGGGTGCTTGGTGTGAAATCTTCCCAGGTGCTGGGAGGTGAAAAGTCATGATCAGAAAACTTTTCCGTGGCGAGAACACATACAACTTCTATGGCCGTCGCCGTATTGGGTTTACGGCATCGCTTGTGTTGGTCGTGGTGTCCATTGCTTCGCTGTTTATTGGTGGGCTGAACCTGGGAATTGACTTCCGTGGTGGTGTTGCATTTGAAGTGCCTGCCAAAGGCGAATTGAACGTGACCACCGCACGAGATGTGCTCAGTGCAGAAAATGTGCCTGCATCGGGCGTAAAGATTCAAACATTGACATCGGCGACCGAAGAACGCGTTCGCATTCAACTCAGCGATCAAACTCCCGAGGTGGTGGAGGCATTGAAATCGGCATTTGCCGAGAAAGCCGGAGTCAACTCGTCAGAGATCAGTGTGGACAAAGTCAGTTCTTCATGGGGCCGCGGTGTCACTACTAAGGCAGTCCAGGCGTTGTTGGTGTTCTTTGTCATCGTGTCGCTATTCATTGCATGGCGGTTTGAATGGCAGATGGCAGTGGGTGCATTCGCATCGGTCATCCACGACATTGTGTTGTCTGTAGGGGTCTATTCACTTCTTCAAATCGAGGTGACGCCTGCGACAGTGACTGCGTTCCTCACAATCATGGGCTATTCGCTCTATGACACCATTGTGATTTTCGACAAAATGTCAGAGAATGAGCAACGCTTCGCTGCGACTAAAGCGTCCTATGGTGATGTCATCAACGTGTCGATGAATGCAGTGCTGATGCGTTCGGTGAATACCAGCATCTCTTCCATTCTTCCTGTTGTGAGTTTGTTGTTGCTGGGTGCAGGCATTCTGGGTGCTCGTTCGCTTTCTGAGTTTGCAGTTGCTTTGTTTATTGGAATGCTCTTTGGTGCCTACTCATCCATCTACATTGCTGCTCCTGTGGTGGGGCTGTTAAAGGAACGTTCTGCGCGCTTTTTGCCCACAAAGGGACATTTATCTGTGGGGGTCGATATGGCGCACCTCATTGCTTCGGGTGCCCCAGTGGGACGCCGTGCACAATCTCGTAGCCAGGCAGGAGAAGGCAAAGCACCAAGTGTTGCAGAGCCGGCCGCATCGGTAGATGCGATTCTCAGTCATCCTCCGCGCCCACGAAAGAAGTCCCGTCGCTAGTCTTGGGTTATGGCAACCGCTGATCGAGTTCTTCCCTGGAGACGACATCACAGCGCGCCCATCGAGGAACTTGCTCCATTACTTACGTCGTATCGTCGGCGCCATCCCAAGGGTTCGGTGGCAATGGTCAATCGGGCATATGAGGCCGCTCGTATTGCCCATATCAGTCAGCAGCGTTCCTCTGGTGAGGCCTACATCAATCACCCCATTGCAGTTGCGCGCATCGTCGCTGATATTGGTCTTGATGAAGTGTCGCTTGCGGCGGCTCTACTGCACGACGCCGTAGAAGACACTGAAATCACACTTGAGGATGTGCAGCGTGACTTTGGAGATGAGGTTGCCGCACTTGTAGATGGTGTCACCAAACTTGAGCGACTGCAGTTTGATTCACGTGAGGCTCAGCAAGCAGCGACTATGCGCAAGATGTTGGTGGCAATGGCTCGTGACATGCGGGTACTCGTCATCAAGCTTGCAGATCGTTTGCACAACATGCGTACCTTGGGTGGCGTTCCTGTGGACAAGCAACAGCGAGTTGCTCAGGAAACTCTCGATATCTATGCGCCTCTTGCTAACCGACTGGGAATGCAAGAGATAAAGCAACAGTTAGAAGATTTGTCATTTGCGGCTTTGTATCCAAAACGTTTTGCCGAACTTGATCACATGGTCACATCCAGGACACCTGAGCGCGATGTGTATCTAGCCAAAGCCATCGCCGAGGTTCGCTCACGTTTGCGGGAAGTCAACATTGATGCCGAAGTCACTGGTCGTGGAAAGCACCTGTGGAGCATTTACGAAAAGATGGTCCAGAAGGATAAAGACTTTGACGAGATCTTTGACCTCGTAGCTATGCGCATCATCGTGGACAATGTGCGTGACTGTTACGGCGCACTTGGGTCAATTCACGGCAAGTGGCGACCAGTTGTGGGTCGGTTCAAGGATTACATCGCCATGCCGAAATACAACTTGTACCAATCACTGCACACCACGGTGATTGGTCCGGGTGGCAAACCTCTCGAAGTGCAAATTCGTACCAAAGAGATGCATGAGCGTGCCGAATGGGGAGTGGCAGCTCACTTTTCTTACAAACAAGGAACTGATTCAGGAGATTCCGACTGGCTCAATCGCATCATTGATTGGCAGTCTGATATTTCTGATCCGAATCAATTCATGGCGGATCTCAAGAGTGATCTGGAGCAAGAGGAAGTATTTGTCTTCACTCCAAAGGGTCGTGTGGTAACTCTTCCTGTGAATTCCACTCCCGTGGATTTTGCCTACGCAGTGCACACCGAAGTCGGTCATTCTTGTGTAGGTGCTCGAGTGAATGGTCGCTTGGTCTCGCTTGATGCTCGATTGTCATCGGGCGATACATGTGAAATTTTCACCTCAAAGGTAGAGGGTGCAGGTCCTTCTCGAGATTGGTTGGGCTTTGTTCAATCCACCCGTGCGCGTACCAAGATCAAGGGTTGGTTCACTCGGGAACGTCGAGAAGACATGGTGGAGTCTGGTCGCGAGGAACTCACTGCGGAGTTCCGCCGAGAGGGATTACCTGTGCAAAAGATCTGGACCTCAGATGCCTTTGTTCAGGAACTTGAAGCTCTCAACATGGTGGATGTGGAGACACTTTTTGCAGCCATTGGTGAACATCATGTCTCGGCGCGTGGTTTTGCTCAAAGAATTGGTCGCGCTATACGTCGTGAAGGCAGCGATGAACAGTTGGCGTTGCCGATGCGCGTGGATCGCAATGAGGGAGAAGGTCGTAATCCTGTTGGCATTCACGTCGATGGTCTGGAAGATGTCTTGGTGCGACTCTCGAGGTGTTGCACGCCAGTTCCTGGCGACGACATCTTGGGTTTCGTTACCAAGGGTCGAGGCGTCAGCGTGCATCGTGCGGATTGTGCGAATGCGGTGACATTGACCGCCGATGAGCCCACCAAGATGATTGATGTTGAATGGTCGCGTGCAATGCCAGGGGCGCGTTTTACGGCGGGCGTTGAAGTAGTAGCTCTTGACCGGAGCCGCCTGCTACGCGATGTGGCCAATGCGCTCTCGGAGCAGCACGTCAATATTGTGGCGTGTTCCACGCACACTGGCACCGACCGCGTGGCCAAAATGCGCTTTGAATTTGAGCTTGCAGATCCGAACCATCTTGAGGCTGTGATGCGAGTGATTAAGTCCATTGATGGGGTCTACGACGCATATCGCATCGTGCCCGGGGGGTCGCCCGACTAGCCTGTGGCGTCGTGCCATCGTTTCAAACCAGTCCGGGAACCAGAGATATTCTTCCCCCGCAAGCGGGGCGTTGGCGTGCCTTGAATGCCGTGTTCGCAGGCGTTGTCGAGTCGGCAGGTTTTGAATGCGTTATTCCGCCGATGTTCGAGGACTTAGGTGTGTTTCTTCGTTTAGGTGATGCCACGGACGTGGTGACTAAAGAGATGTACGACTTTGAAGACAAAGGCGGCCGTCGTGTCGCACTCCGCCCTGAGCACACCGCGGGGATTTGTCGCTCGTTTGCTCAGCATCGACCCACCACTCCATGGAAGGTGTGGTACTCGGGGTCGAACTTTCGATATGAGAAAGCACAAGCAGGTAGATACCGCCAGTTTGATCAAGTAGGTATTGAAGTTCTCGGATCTACAGATGCGCTCCTCGATGTAGAAGTGATATCCCTTGGATGGCGTTTCTTTCAAGAGTTAGGCATGTCGAGTGTGTTGCTCATGGTGAATTCACTAGGAGACCTTGCTGACCGCGAGCGATATATCGATGCTCTTCGCGCCTACTTTGTGACCCACTCTGAGTCATTGTCGGCGGAGTCGCGGGCAACACTTGAGCGCAACCCATTGCGTGTGCTTGATTCAAAGCGACCACAAGATAAGTCGGTCATCGCGGGTGCACCCACCATTAATGATTTTCTCTCCGATGAGGCACGGGAACATTTTTCTCTCGTGTGTAGAGGGCTTGACCAGTTGTCGATTCCCTACGCAGTGAATACTGGTCTTGTGCGAGGGCTCGACTACTACCAACGCACAGTGTTTGAGTTTGTCTCGACTGCACTTGATAGCGCTCAAACCGCAGTCGGTGGCGGGGGTCGATATGACGGCCTTGTAGAAGATCTTGGTGGCCCCGCTACGCCCGGAGTTGGTTTTGCTATGGGAGTCGATCGCACACTTCTTGCATGCGATGCCGAGGGAGTATTTCTGGCTGGAGATGCACCTCTCGATGCGTTCATTATTGATGTCACCGATGGGTTTGCAGCATTGCGGATTGCAGACCGTCTGCGTGCAGCCGGATTTCGAGTCGATAGGGCTTTTGATGGGCGAAGTATGAAAGCTCAGATGAAAGTGGCAGACCGAAGTGGTGCACAAGTGGCAATAATTATTGGTTCCGATGAAGCGGCGGCGCACAGTTGCACCCTTCGCGATTTGGGAACTTCAGAGCAACGCCTCGTGCTTGAGGCTGATCTCGTTGAGAATCTTTCTGCCCTCGTGGGCAGTCGTACCCCCCGAAGGACAACATCATGAATTCGACTGCAATGCGTACACATATGTGTGGCGAACTTCGCGACGCCCATATCGGCAGCACCGTGTCGCTGTGTGGCTGGGTTGCACGTCGTCGTGAGCATGGTGAGAAGTTGGCTTTCGTAGATCTTCGTGACCATTCAGGCATCGTGCAATGTGTAGTGGATAACGATGTCGATGTGCGTAGCGAGTACGTCATTCGAGTCACAGGTGTGGTGCGTGCACGTCCCGAAGGCACAGTGAATGCAAACCTTCCGACTGGCACGGTAGAGATTGGTGATTGTCAAGTCGAAGTGTTGAATATCGCCGAACCGCCTCCGTTTCCCGTCGACCAGCGAGCCGATGAGGTAGATGAAGGTATTCGTCTCCGTTATCGCTATCTCGACATTCGTCGCGAGCGGATGCAAAAGAACCTTCGAGTACGTGCTTTGGTCAATAGTGCGATTCGTCGCGAAATGGAATCAAACGGATTTTTGGAAGTTGAGACGCCGCTTCTTATGCCTTCAACTCCCGAAGGTGCTCGTGAATTCTTAGTTCCATCTCGAAAAGAACCAGGTTCATTTTTTGCTTTGCCTCAGTCGCCACAGTTGTGGAAACAGTTATTGATGGTTTCTGGTATTGATCGTTACTACCAGATTGCCAAATGTCTGCGAGACGAGGACTTGCGCGCGGACCGTCAATATGAATTCATGCAACTCGATGCAGAGATGTCTTTCGTTTCCCAAGACGATGTGTTGGAAAACATCGGACGTGCGGTGGTTGCTGCAGCCAAAGCAGTGACGGGCGAGGAGCCGCCTACTATCCAGCGCATCACATGGCTTGAGGCAATGAATCGTTTTGGTGTGGACAAACCAGATATGCGATTTGGTATGGAATTAGTAGAGCTCACTCATGTGTTTTCGGGTACAGAGTTCAAAGCATTTGCTGGCGCAGAGTCCATCAAGGGAATTCGTGTTGATGCCAAGGTGTACCCAGACGCTGCTGCATCTGGACGCAACAAACTGGATGCATTGACGGACAGGGCCAAAAAAGTCGGAGCAAAAGGGTTGGTATGGATAAAGGTTGGCCCAGACGGCACAGTTGAATCTCCTATCGCGAAGTTTCTCTCTGAAGATGAAATACGCAGTCTCGTTACAGCGATGGAAGCCCAATCTGGTGATCTTGTGTTGATTGTTGCCGACAATTGGGACACAACATGTGAGGTCTTGGGCACTTTGCGCAATGACATCGGTCGGCCACCAGTACACGAGGGGCCTTATGCCTATGTGTGGGTGACCGAGTTTCCGTTGTTTGTCGGTGTTGACCCCGTCTCGGGTACTCCACGACCAGGCCATCATCCGTTCTGTCATCCGCATCCTGATGACATTTCATTGTTTGATACCGACCCATTGAAGGTGCGAGCTTTGGCTTATGACTTGGTTCTGAATGGTTGGGAGTTGGGCTCGGGTTCAATTCGTATTCATGAACCAGAGTTGCAACGTCGAGTGTTCAATCTTTTGGGAATCTCGGACGAGGAAGCCGATAAACGTTTTGGCTTCTTCTTGCAACCATTCCGTTATGGCGCGCCGCCTCATGGTGGTTTCGCATTCGGCATTGATCGTCTGACTGCCATCTTGGCGGGCGAGGAGAACATTCGCGAGGTAATTGCCTTCCCGAAGACGCAAAGTGGCGCAGACCCAATGACAAGTGCTCCTACACCAGTGGAAAATTCACATCTTGCCGAATTGGGATTACGCCTCCTTCCGCCTCCTGCTACTTCGTAACGCGCACTGATGAACGACGATGACCTTTTTGCATCAGTGCGCCAGGAGCGCATGGATGCAAAGGCTCCGTTGGCGGCGCGTTTACGGCCTCGCACTCTTGATGAAGTTGTGGGTCAGGACCATTTACTCGCCCCACATGCCCCGTTACGTCGACTCATCGAATCGGATCGTTTAAGTTCACTTATCCTTTGGGGTCCACCTGGCACAGGCAAGACAACCATTGCAGAACTCATTGCTTCATCTACCAAGCGTAGTTTTGAACGACTTTCTGCGGTAACTGCCGGAGTAAAAGATGTTCGCGAAGTTATTGATCGTGCCCAGAATCGATTGTTGCTAGACAACACGGGAACTTTGCTGTTTATCGATGAGATTCATCGATTCACCACTAATCAACAAGATGCTCTACTGCACGCGGTCGAGTCGGGAATTATCTCCTTGGTGGGAGCAACGACTGAGAACCCAGCTTTTTCTGTTAACCCAGCTTTGAGAAGTCGCTCGTCTGTATTTCCACTCGAATCAGTGAAAGAAGAATCCATTATTCAAGTGTTAGAGCGTGCAGTTCTGCATGAACAGGCTCATGCAGACGATGACGCTTTGGCATTGATTGCAACACGTAGCACGGGTGATGTGCGACAAGCGCTCACGTCACTGGAAGTTGCACTTGCATTGGCAGCGGGCGAAAAGATTGCGATTGATCACGCGATGTCTGCTTTGAGTACTGCAGTGCAGCGATTAGGTGCGGATGATCATTACAACATTGCATCGGCATTCATTAAGTCGATGCGAGCAGGGGAGACAGACATTGCCCTGCATTGGCTGGCGCGCATGATCGAGTCGGGAGAAGATCCACGGTTCATTTCTCGGCGACTCATGATTTTTGCAAGTGAAGACATCGGGATGGCCGATCATTCCGCTTTGTTGATTGCAGTGTCGGTCGCCCAAGTGGTGGAGCGTGTGGGAATGCCAGAGGCAACACATCATCTTGCTCATGCGGTCATTCATCTATCGACCGCTCCGAAAAGTCGCGATGTCACAAATGCAATTGAAAAGGCGCTAGACGATGTACGCGAGGGCCGCACTGGCCCTGCACCTGCAACTACTCTCGACCCTCCGCAGTTTGCCCCAGTAGGAACCAAGGTCAATAACTACTACCGTAGACAAGGTGACACAAGATAAGGCAATGTCGGTCTCGCATTACGGCGTGAAGGCTCTGTGATGTTTCGTCGTATGTTTTGGTTCGCCCTAGGGGTCATCGCCGGCATTTATGGAACTGCCTGGCTGAAAAGAAAAGCATCAGAATTTGGTGAACGTCTCACCCTGGCCTCTGTGATTCAGGCTGTGACAGATGTGTCAAAATTCCTTATCGACAAGTTGCTGGAGCTTTGGAAAAAAGAATCCAATGTCGCCAGCGGCCCCAACGATCAGACACTTCAGAGTTAACTCACCGCGCTGGCTAGTGCCACGTTGAGTAACATGGAGCCACCATGGCCTCCCCATCTTCTTCCGGCTCTCCTCGTAGTGCAGACCAACTGCGTGCGTCCTTTTCCGAGTTCTTTCGCGATCGTGGACACACTGTGGTCTCTTCGGCAAGTCTGATTCCGCACGATCCCACCTTGCTCTTCACGGTGGCAGGCATGGTGCCGTTCAAGCCATATTTCATGGGTGATGAAGTAGCGCCTTACTCACGTGCCGTGACGGTGCAGAAGTGCGTGCGTGCTGGTGGCAAGCACAACGACCTCGACGATGTGGGACGCACAAAGCGTCACTTGGTGTTCTTTGAAATGCTCGGCAACTTCAGTTTTGGCGATTACTTCAAGACTGATGCAATTCCTTGGTCATGGGATTTGGTGACCAATGTGTTTGGCTTTGACGGTGACCGTTTGTGGATCACGGTGCACGAGTCCGATGATGAAGCAGAAGCTATCTGGCATGAACAAGTGGGTGTTCCCATGGAGCGCATCCAGCGTCTAGGAGACAAAGACAACTTCTGGCAGGCGGGCGACACAGGGCCATGTGGTCCATGCTCTGAGATTCATTTTGATCGCGGCCCTGCATTTGGTCCCGATGGTGGTCCGCAGAATGATCCTCAAGGTGACCGTTTCATGGAATTCTGGAACTTGGTGTTCATGCAGTACAACCAGTCTGCAGATGGTAATCGCGAGCCCTTGCCAAAACCCAGTATTGACACTGGTGCAGGACTCGAGCGTATTTTGGCGTTGGTTCAAGGAGTGGATTCCGTTTGGGAAACTGACGTGCTCTATCCGCTTATAGAACAAGCCCAATCATCAACTGGTGCTACTTATCGTTCCGGTGACTACAGCGATCGGTCAAGTTTTAGTCTTCGCGTATTGGCTGAGCATGCACGTTCAGCAACAATGCTGATTAATGATGGTGTGTTCCCGAGTAATGAAAATCGCGGATACGTGCTTCGACGCATTATTCGACGTGCTGTGCGTCATGCGTTTTTGCTGGGCACTGAATCGTTGGTCATGCCGTCAATGTCGGAGACAGCAATTGAAGTGATGGGTAATGCCTATCCAGATCTAAAAAAGAACAAAGACTTCATCGTGGGAGTACTGGAGAAAGAAGAAGAGCGTTTCCGACACACTTTGAAATCTGGTCTCTCGATTCTTGAAAATGATCTGTCATCGGGTGCAAAGTCGGTGTCTGGTCATTCTGCATTCCTTTTGCACGACACTTACGGTTTTCCTCTGGAGCTCACACAAGAAATCGCAGCTGAGCGCGATGTTGCAGTAGATGTTGATGGTTTCGAAAAGGAAATGAATGAACAGCGTGTGCGCGCCAAGAGCGCACGAAAAGCTGGCCGTAGTGATGAAGACCGCGTCGTGTTGTATCGCGAGGTTATGGAAGAGCATGGCACCACTGAATTCGTGGGTTATGTGCGGGATGTCGCCGAAGCCACAGTGATGGCCATTGTCGAAGGAGACGATGGAGCAATTGAGCTCTTCTTGGATCACACGCCGTTCTATGCAGAAAGTGGTGGCCAGGTCGGAGACATTGGCACGATTGTGGGGCCCAATGGCTCACTGCGTGTAGTGGACACAACCTTTGCGTTGCCTGATTTACGCCGTCATGTGTGCCAAGTAGAGAACGGCACCGTAGAAGTGGGCGATGTAGTGACAGCACAGATCGATGTCGCTGCCCGGAAGGCCACTCGCCGGAATCACACGGGGACGCATGTCTTGCACTGGGCGCTTCGAAAGGTATTAGGTGAGCACGTGAAGCAAGCTGGATCGCTCGTGTCACCTGATCGTTTACGTTTTGACTTCAGTCACTATGACGCAGTGACCGCAGAGGAAATTGCCCAAATCGAGTCGTTGGCAAATGCTGAGGTGTTGGCAAATGCATCTGTGGATGCATTTGAGACGTCGAAGGAAGAAGCTCTAGCTGCTGGGGCAATTGCATTTTTCGGTGACAAATATGGTGACACCGTACGAGTGCTTCGTGCAGGTGCATCTACGGAGTTGTGTGGTGGTACTCATGTTTCGGCAACGGGTGATATCGGAACAATAAAGATTGTGGCCGAGTCATCTATTGGTTCAAACCTGCGTCGTATTGAAGCCGTTACTGGAGAGAACACGGTGCGTTACATGCAGCGCACAGATCAGGTGCTTGCCACAGTTGCACAAGCGGTAGGAACTCGTGTTGACGAAGCTTTTGATGGAGTGCAGAGAAAACTGGATGAGCTTCGCGCTGCGCAAGATGAAATCAAGGCACTTCGTGCGGCTCTCGCACTGACTCGAGCTGCAGAACTAGTAGAACTTGCCGACAATGGCATTGTTATTTCCCGAGTAGATGGTGTATCGGCTCAAGATTTGCGCGATCTCGCTGTGGCGGTGCGCCAACAACATGGCATTCGTGCTGTTGTTCTCGCTGGTGTGAATGACACAGGTGGTGTCTCTATTGTGGGAGCAACCTCACCTGGAGAATCTGTACAAGCAGGTGAACTCATCAAAGATGCTGCTCGTGCTGTGGGTGGTGGCGGTGGCGGCAAGGGTGATATCGCTACTGCAGGTGGGAAAAATCCCGAAGGAATTGACCAATGTTTGGAAATTGCCCGAGATAAGTCTCGAGCCCTTCTGGGTATTTCGCAATAACAGTGCGAGTACTCGGCATCGACCTTGGATCGAAACGAGTGGGGGTAGCGGTCTCAGATCGCAGTGGCACTATTGCAACTCCACTGTGTGTGATTGAACGCGGCACTAGCCAACGTGTCGACCACAATGAGATTGCTCGTCTTGTGCAAGAAGAAGAAGTTGTTGCAATCGTTGTGGGGCTTCCGCTGAACATGGATGGCACAGCAGGCAAGGCAGCCGAAGCTGCCCTGCGTGAAGTGGAGCGAATGACTACGGTTGTGGGTGTGCCTGTGTATGTACACGATGAACGACTCACGACGGTTGAGGCTGACCGAGTGTTGATGGAACAAAAGATGCGTGCACAAGCACGACGTCGTGTGGTGGACAAAGTTGCTGCTGCTGTGATCTTGCAATCATGGCTGGATGCACGTACTTCGGGTGCCCAAGTTGAGGAACAGTCATGAAGGACGACCCACTGATCTCCCAAGACTGGCACGAGGATCCTTGGGATGTTGTAGAAGCAGTGCCGGAGTCTGCAACAGAGACATTGCCACAAGAATGGGAACACATGCGTAGTCCGCTTCGCATGGTGGCCATCGTCGCAATTGCTTCAGTGCTGCTACTCGGCGTGGCGAGTTGGTGGGTGGTGAATCAACTCAATCCCTCCGGTGAGCCTGGCACAGCAGTGAATTTCACAGTGAATGATGGGGACACTGTGGCATCTGTGGCACAACGTTTGGAAAGTGAGGGATTCATTACCAATGCGTCCATCTTTCGCTGGTATGCCTCCACTCGTGGCGGAATCGACTTGTTGCCTGGCTATTACTCACTTCGTCCTCGCGACAATGCAGGTCAAATCATCAAGGCTTTATCAACACCACCTGCACAGACATTTGTCTCAGTCACTTTCCCAGAAGGCATGACACTTGCTCAAATGGGGGAGAGGCTTGCATCAAAGTTGACCTTTATGACAGTGGATGATTTTGTTGCTGCGGCCACCGACGGCTCGGTGGTATCTGAGTTGTCTCCTTCGGGAAACACTTCTCTAGAAGGCTTACTGTTTCCGGATACCTATCAAATTTCTGGAGATGGTACGGAAGCTGGCGTCGTAAAGACGTTGGTGGAGATGATGCAGCGAGTGGCGCGTCAGACAGATCTTGTGGCGGGCGCGAAAGCTCGAGGACTTAGCCCTTATGAGTTACTCATCGTTGCCTCGATGGTGGAGCGCGAAGCAAAAGTTGCCGAAGATCGTCCAAAGATTGCTCAAGTGATTTACAACCGCCTTGAACTGGGTATGAATCTAGAGATCGATGCTGCTGTGAAATATGGTCAAGATCCGTCTATGACGTGGTTAGAGATGAAGGCAGCGGACACTCCCTACAACGTGTATCTCAAGAAGGGGCTGCCACCCACTCCCATTGCTAATCCTGGAAGAGCATCCATTCAGGCTTCACTTGCACCAGCGGGATCTCCTCCACGTGATGACGAAGCGTGTGTGGGTCTTGCCGCAAGTGAAAAGTGCATGTATCTCTACTACGTCCTTGCGGACAAAACAGGACGGCATGTATTTGCAACAACTTACGAACAGCATCTCGTGAATATTGAAAAATCACGAGCAGCAGGAGTTCTTCCGTGAACGCTGCATCTCTAGTTGCTGCAGTCATAGGTTCGCCCGTCTCTCATTCTTTGTCACCTGCGATGTACCGCGCTGCTTTGCGGATTCATGGAGTGCAGGGTGAATATGAAGCATTGGAATGCGTGGGAGACGATGTCGCTGCGCTCGTGAGCACATTGCAACATCAAGGAGTGCGGGGACTGTCCGTCACGATGCCGCTGAAAGAAAGGATCATTGCAGCACTTGATTCTGTCGACGAAGTTGCGAGCCTTTTGCATGCCGTGAACTGTGTTGTGCTCACCTCTACACACACAACTGGGTACAACACGGATGGGGATGGATGTTGTGATGCGCTCACAGAACAAGGTGGTGCGCATTTGGGTGGCGCAACAGCAGTCGTGCTTGGCGCAGGAGGAACTGGTCGCTCAGTGGCGTTGGCTCTGGGGTGTCGTGGCGCCCATGTAGTTGTGGTGAATCGAAGCGTGTCTCATGCGGAACAACTTGTGCAACGTTTGGGCTCCGTGGTGACAAGGGAAGGCGGAACGTTGCGTGTGGGCACAATTGATGACATCGCATCGGCAGATGTCGTGGTGAATACAACATCGGTGGGAATGAACTCCACTGAAACTCTGGTTCCTCGGTCGATGTTGCGGGCTGAACATATTGTTCTCGATGCGGTGTATCAGCCTTTGGAAACAACATTCTTGGCTGACGCGAGGTCCGCGGGGGCCACTGTGGTTGACGGATTATGGATGTTGGTGCAACAGGCGCGACGCCAATGTGTCCTTCAATTTGGCTGGAAACCCACCGCTGAGGTCATGAGAGAGGCCGCGGAGCGAGAACTACGGGCGCGTCGCCAGTAGTGTCAATATGGTGTTGAGATACCTAACAGCTGGTGAGTCCCACGGGAAAGCATTGACCGTCATCGTGGAGGGTTTGCCCGCCGGTATGCCGTTGTTGGCCGAACATATCGAAAATGATCTCGCTCGCCGACGCCTTGGATATGGTCGCGGGCCGCGCCAACGTTTCGAAAAAGATGTCATCACCTTGGTGGGTGGTGTGCGTCACGGCCGCACATTGGGTTCACCCATCGCTGTAGAGATTCAAAACTCTGAATGGTTTCGAAGCGACAAGTGGCATCAGGAGATGTCTCCCGAACCAGGTGCGACACAAACACCTCTCACTCAACCTCGCCCAGGTCATGCAGATCTCGTGGGAATGCAAAAATATGGCTTCTCTGATGCGCGCGACGTGCTGGAACGCGCCAGTGCTCGTGAGACAGCGGCCCGAGTGGCAGCGGGGGCAATAGCGAAACAATTGTTATCCCATCTCGGGGTGGAGATTCTCAGCCATGTCATCCAACTTGGTGATGTACGCGCGAACAGTACATCTCTTCCCACTGCGAAAGATCTTGATGTCATCGATGCCTCTGAGGTGCGTTGCTTTGATGCTGCTGCTGAGGCGTCAATGATTGCGGCCATTAAAGAAGCGGCCAAAGAAGGAGATTCTCTTGGCGGCATTGTGGAATCAATTGCTCACGGTGTGCCGATTGGTTTAGGCAGTCACGTGCATTGGGATCGCAAGATTGACGCTCTGTTGGCGCAAGCAGTGATGAGTATTCAGGCTGTGAAGGGTGTTGAGATTGGTGATGGTTTCGAAGTTGCAGGAATGCGAGGAAGTCAGGCCCATGATCCCATCTCTTGGGATGCGGTGAATCACCGTTATGTGCGAGAGGGTCACCGCTCAGGTGGCACCGAGGGTGGTATCACCACTGGTGAACCGTTGATTGTGCGTGCAGCCATGAAACCACTGGCCACTTTGAACAAGCCCACCCTAAAGACCGTCGATGTGGTCACTAAGGAAGAAACCGTCAGCTTTAAAGAACGCACCGATGTCACCGCAGTACCTGCTCTTGGTGTAGTTGTAGAAACAATGATGGCATTGGTGCTCGCCGGTGAAGCACAAAGAAAATTTGGTGGAGATTCATTGTCGGAATTCGTTCGCAATGCTCAATCTTTTCGTTTTACGTTGGAATCGTGAACACAGCCGCCCCCGTCATCGTCTTGGTGGGCTTAATGGGAACAGGTAAGTCCACAGTTGCATGGGATCTTGCGCAGCACTATCAAGTGCCGTGTCTCGATACAGACAAACTTGTAGAACAACGTATGGGTAAGACCGTGCGCGAGATTTTTGAAGAACCAGGTGAGGTCTTTTTCCGCGAGGTTGAATCTGAAGTTCTTCGAGATTGCCTTCACTCGCCAGAGGGTGCTGTCATTGCGGCAGCGGGTGGAGTGGTGTTGGCCGAAGAAAATCGCAAACTCATCAAGAAGACTAAGACGCAACGAAAAATTACCGTGGTATGGCTTCATGCTCTGCCGGAGGTCTTGGCTGTACGCACAGCTAAAGGGTCGCATCGACCCGCCCTCGACATGGATCGGTTACAAGTACTTGAACAGATGTATGCGTTGAGAGAACCGATGTATAGAGAGGTATCTGACGTGGTGATTGATGTTTCGGAGCGCAGTATCGAATCAGTCACAAGTCTGATTATTGATGCCATGGATGAGGCAGCAATTTGGGAAGATGGAACCCATGAGTGATATTGAGACCGTCAAGATTGACCTTGGCGAGCGCGCCTATTCAGTAGTGGTGGGCCACGGTGCAGTAGGTCATGTGGCCGATCTCATCCCTCAAGGGGTGCAACGAATTGCACTAGTTACTCAAGAGAGTGTTCCCCCACAGTTTCGACCCACAATCACGGGAGTACATACATCGGTTCATTTCATTGGTGAAGGAGAATCTTTCAAGACTCTTGGCACTATTGAGCGTCTGTGTTCTGAGTTCGCACGCCAAGGATTGACGCGAAAAGATTTAGTAATTGCAGTCGGTGGAGGAATGGTGACCGATGTTGCCGGTTTTGCTGCTGCGTCGTATCACCGTGGAATCTCTGTCATTCATGTAGCAACCTCGCTTCTTGCAATGATTGATGCTGCGATTGGTGGCAAGACGGGCGTCAATCTTGTGGAAGGCAAAAATCTAGTTGGAGCCTTCTGGCAACCTTCTGGTGTGGTGTGTGATTTGGATGCCCTTGCATCACTTCCCGCGCGTGAGATGGAGTGTGGGCTTGGCGAGATGGCTAAGTATCACTTCATCGTGCGCGAGGACCTCAATGCTTTGCCTTTTCCTTCAAGGGTTGCTCGTTGTGTGGGAATCAAAGGCGAGATAGTGGCTGCAGACGAGCGCGAGGGTGGAATCCGTGCATTTCTCAACTACGGACATACGCTCGCGCACGCATTAGAAATCGAAACCGACTTTTCGATTGCGCACGGCGAGGCTGTGGCGTTAGGGGTTCTCTTTGCTGCACATTTGGGTCGAGCATTGGGTCGAATAGATGATGTTCGAGTGGAAGAGCATTACCACGTCATTCGAGAGGTTTATGGTCTCAAGATCACCGTGCCGAAAGGTCTCGGCATTGACGCCTTGATTGCAGCGATGGGGCGTGACAAGAAGGCAGTGGATTCCCTCACTTTCGTACTGGATGCTTCTAGTGGTCTTGAAGTTGTTTCCGATGTATCGGTTGAGGCAATAAAGCAGGCCTACGCGGAATTTACGTCACGAAATAGTTAAGTGACCGACTACGGTGAGAAGCATGGCATCGTCATCGGTACTCATCTTGAATGGTCCAAATCTCAATTTGCTGGGTTCGCGCGAACCAGGAATCTATGGGTCCGCAACTTTGCATGACCATATTGCATCCGCTTCTGCCGCAGCTGCAGCTCAGGGTTTCACCGTACAGAGCATGCAGTCAAACTCTGAATCAGAACTCGTTGATGCAATTCACGCGGCTTCAGGCACACACGATGCCATCATCATCAATGCTGGTGCCTTCACGCACTATTCGTGGGCTCTTCACGATGCACTTCGCGCGTATGCGGGACACAAGATTGAAGTACATCTTTCTAATCCTTCGGCACGTGAAGAGTTTCGGCACGTCAGTGTTTTGGCTGGTGTCGTGGATGGATCTATCTCAGGGTTTGGTGGCCTGAGTTATGTACTTGCCATACATGCACTTGTTGCATTGCGCTCATCGTGAATGTTGCGGGACGCATAGAGGCGTATGGTCTCACTGAGGGTCCTAGGTATGTCCTGGTACTACGACAACACGACATTCGCTGGTTGACAGGATTTACGGGCGGGACGTCGCAACTCCTGGTAGATCGTGAGAACAAGTGTGGCTTTCTTCTGGTGGATGGTCGATATTTTGCACGTGCACAACAAGAGATACGTACATCAGGTGCTGCGGTAGAAGTTGTATGCACAGATAGCACGCGTAGTGCATTCGATGTTTTCGCCTCGTTAGGCGTCACCTCTCTTGGAACCCATCCAGGCCACATCACGTCAGACCATGCGCGTCAGTTGTCCAAAGCCGTGGAAGTTGTTGACGAGGGCGATCATCTCGATGATCTTCGTCGGGTAAAAAACGCCAGCGAAATAACACTCATGGCAAGAGCGGCTGCAATCGCAGATACAGCACTTATGTCGGTCGTGACAGATGGTCTGATGGGCAAGACAGAAAGACAAGTGCGTAACCGTCTTGAGTTCTTGATGCGCGAAGGTGGCGCGGACCGACCAAGTTTCGACACGATTGTGGCAACAGGTGCCCACGGAGCAAGCGCCCACCATGAACCCACCGACGCGGTGATTGATGCGGGCCATGGTGTCGTCATCGACATGGGTGCCGAGATAGACGGATATCGCAGCGACATGACGCGAACGATCTTCGTGGGAGATGTCTCGTCGGAGTATCGCCAGATGTGGGACTTAGTGCGCGAGGCCCAAGCGGCTGCACTTCAAGTGGTACGCGATGGCGTGGAGGGGAGTGTCGTGGATGCCACAGCGAGGGCCGTTTTCAGTCGCGCAGGTGTTGAACATGAGTTTGTGCATGGCACAGGTCATGGAATTGGGCTCTATATCCATGAATCTCCCATCTTTTCACCTCGATGTACCGCAGTCCTTCGTAGTGATGAAGTGGTGACAGTGGAGCCTGGGCTCTATCGTGGTGGTGTAGGCGGTGTCCGGATCGAAGATCAGGTCGTCGTCACCGACTCTCACTGTCGCATCCTCACGTTAAGCCCCAAGGAATTGTCATGCCCGCAATCACCACGAATGATCTAAAAAACGGAATCACGCTCGAACTCGACAATGGATTGTTCACAGTTGTTGAATTTCAACATGTGAAGCCTGGTAAGGGTGGAGCATTCGTGCGCACAAAGTTGCGCAATCTTCGTAATGGCAACGTCTTTGAAAAGACATTCAACGCAGGAATCCGAGTAGAACAGGCCATCCTCGACAAGAGAGATATGCAGTTTCTCTACAAAGATGGAGACGATTTTGTATTCATGGACACAGAGTCCTATGACCAATCAAACATTTCTCCCACTGCTCTTGGCGAAGCTGCTGATTATCTCGTTGAGCAGGCAATGGCCATCATCGCGTATCACAATGGTGACATTGTGACAGTGGAAAGTCCCGCGTCCGTAGAGCTCGTGGTTGCCGAAACTGAACCAGGCGTGCAGGGCGATCGAGTGTCGGGAGCAAAGAAGCCTGCAACTCTCGAGACTGGCAAGGTCATTCAAGTTCCTCTGTTTGTCAATGTTGGAGACAAGCTCAAAGTTGATACTCGCTCTGGCGACTACATCACACGCGTCTAATGAGTGTTGATGTGGACGGATTTCGTCCAAGCGATGACCGCACTGATGCTCGCGAGCAAGCAATCATGTTGTTGTATGAAGCAGAGCAGCGGTCGCTGATATCCACAGACCTCCTCAAAGAGAGAGGTGTGGTTTCTGAGGAACTCACTCAGCTTCTGCTCGATGGTGTTGAGCTGCATCGCACAGGTATTGACGAAAAGATCGTGGCGAATGCAAAAGGTTGGGTTTTGGAAAGAATGCCTGCCCTTGATCGCGCCATTCTCCGTTTAGCGATTTTCGAACTCATGGGTCGCCCTGATGTTCCCGTGGCTGTGGTGATTGACGAAGCCGTAGAACTTGCGAAGCGTTTTTCTACTGATGATTCAGGAAGATTTGTGAATGGCGTTCTGGCAGCAGTAGCGAAGCAGGTGCGCTCGTAAGAGTGGCGAGGGCCTATGACTGCGCCACCTCGAATACCTGCCTTCATTTCTCGTTGCAGAGCCCAACTACTAGGAGTCTCTCCATGGGGATGGGCGATGTGTGCAATGGCGCTTGCTCATGCTGTGTGGATGTCATGGCTCCAAGTGGATATGCATCTTGGATTGGGAACCTTTGCCTATGACGTAGGTCTATATGACCAAGGTGTGTGGCTGCTCTCTCGAGGGGAAGCCCCCTTTGTCACTTTGATGGGAAGAAACATGTTGGGCGACCACGCGTCTCTGATCTTGTTTTTTGTCGTCCCATTTTTTTGGGTCGTCCCAGGAACAGCCACACTTTTGGTGATTCAGGCGTTCGTGGTAGCCGCAGGCGCAATTCCGTTGTATCTCTTTGCTCGGCGGGTTCTCAATTCTGGTGCAATGGGTTTTGCAGCAGCATTTCTATGGTTAGCAAATCCTGCAATGAATGGTTCAGCTATGGAGAACTTTCATCCTGATTCATTTCTTGGTTTGTTTATTCCCTTGGCTTTGTATGCAGCACATGCAAGGAAGTGGCGATTATTTGCCGTGGCCGTTGTACTGGCTGTGATGGTCAAAGAAGACGTGCTTCTCGTGATGGTGCCATTGGGAATATATGTGGCATGGAAGTACGACCGCAAGAAGGGCCTCATGGCGGCGGGTCTTTCCATTGTGGTGACCATCTTGGGAATGTTTGTGTTGATGCGATCTCTCATTGGAGTGCCTACTCGTAATGAATGGCGAATTCCATTTGGAGGTGTGAGTGGCTTCATTAAAGAGACCTTTACGAATCCCATTGCTGTGGTGAAACACATTTTCTCTGGTGACAGGCCGTTGTATTTGTATCAAATGACCGCACCATTTGCGGGACTTTTTCTTTTGGCTCCTGGAATGACATTGGTTGCAATTCCTGTGATCTTGTCCAACATTGTGAGCACCTTTTGGTATCAGCACAGCATTCAGTATCACTATTCAATAGTGGTGGTGGGCCCACTTGTGTGTGCCACGGTTCTTGCTATTTCTCGATTGGGTGATCGTTTTGCCAAGGTCGCAATGGTGGTGACATGTCTGTTCACTCTTACGACGTCGTATCTGTGGGGACAACATTCTTTGGCCCAGACACCTCGTGGTGTACTTGGCGCACAGGCACCAGTTGCTGTCTCGGCTCGAGACATCATTTCTACGATTCCCAAAGACGCGGTGATTTCTGTGTACGACCCGTTGGTTACCTTTCTGGCACATCGCAAAGAGGTGTATTTTTTCCCGAATCCGTTCCGTGCGGTCTACTACGGAGTGGATACCTCATTGGAAGGGACGCGACTTCCCGCCGCAGACCGGGTCGAGTATGTGGTGCTCCCACGAAGCTTGAATGAGCAACTCCAGTGGGATTGGTCTCTAGTGAGTGCTGATTTCGAAGAGATTGATTCCAATACGTATTGGCAGATGTTTCGGCGCAAAGCCAACTAGACATCGAGCACACCTTCGGATATAGTTGTCGTGACCGTAAAACGAGTCCTGTGAGGCTCGAACGGAAGGACAACATGGATACATCTGATTTCATTGACTCGCGCCCCTCCCTAGGGGCGTTTTTCATGCCCGTCAATATTTCCTTCTTACCGCGGTGACCATTGTGTCCAGTCGTAGTGTTGCGGTGATGAGCGCCGACGATGTGTCGCGCGCGATTACCCGCATTGCCCATGAAATTGTGGAACGCAATCCAGATTGTGCCGATGTGGTCATCGTGGGTATGCAAACAGGTGGCACCTGGATAGCGGAGCGTCTGACAGTGCTCGTAAATCGCATCACTCAAACAGATTCTGTGCAGTGTGGGGCAGTGGACATTGCGATGTATCGCGATGATTTCAGCCTTCGCCCCGTGGTGTTGTCAGCTCCCACGGACATTCCATGTGATCTCACTGGAAAGACCGTCGTGTTAGTTGACGATGTGTTGTTTACAGGTCGAACAGTTCGAGCAGCACTTGAGGCACTCAATGACCATGGTCGGCCTCGTGCAGTGCAATTGGCCATCATGGTTGATCGTGGCCATCGAGAGTTGCCCATTCGGCCTGATTATGTAGGAAAGAACATTCCGACCCAGTTTTCCGATGAGGTCACTGTGGGGGCAACCGGTGTAGAGATTTCCGGGGTGGGAAAATGAAACATCTCTTGTCCACCCATGACTTGTCCGTTGATGACATAGTGGGAATGCTCGACGTCGCTGACCACATGGTGCAAGTGAATGCACGTCAACTTCCCAAGGTGCCTGCCTTGCGGGGTCGCACGATTGCCAGTGTGTTCTTTGAAGATTCAACGAGAACTCGGCTGAGTTTTGAAACTGCTGCGAAGCGCTTGTCAGCCGATGTGATGACTTTTATGGCATCAAGTTCAAGTCTGAACAAAGGTGAGTCACTGCGTGACACCATCGAGACATTGTCTG
>WLGS01000079.1 GCA_009703125.1 Actinomycetota bacterium | reverse complement strand
CTTCTTTTTTGCCTCTGGCGTGTGTCTTGTACTTCTGATGAAGGGTCATCTTGCCGTTGTGGCTCTGGTGGGGGTGGTGATGGTGGCAGGTCTCTCAGGTGGTGCGTCGGCGTGGCATGACGCCACCGCTCCCATCGTGGGTCCATGTGATGGAATTGCCACACTGCGCAGTGATCCCGAATTGTTCTCCGCCGGAACGGCAGTGGTTCTGGAGTTACATGGTCGGAGATATCGCGTCAGCGCATACGGGGTTGCTGGTCGTCGTCTTGCGATGCGGTTGAGTGGTCAATCTGTGTATGTGTCGGGAACATGTGGTCCACTCTCAGGAAACTTTGCGCGCATTGATCGGGTGAAACACATCGTGGGTCGAATGAACGTTGAAGAAGTGTCAGAGAACTATGCAGAAGGCACACACTTCATTCGCGCAGCGAATCGAATGCGAGGTGTCATTACCGAAGGTTCACAGTCCATGTCGCGGGAGAATCGTTCATTGTTTCTCGGCTTGGTCATAGGCGATGATCGTGATCAGTCCAAAGAGATGGTGCAACGTTTTCGCGAAAGTGGATTGTCGCATCTATGTGCCGTCTCTGGACAAAACGTGGCATTTTTGTTGCTGCTCATTCGTCCGCTTACATCACGACGACATCGCGTGGTGTCCTGGGGAATCACCATAGGCGTCATCGCATGGTTTGTTGTGGTGACACGAGGAGAGCCATCCATTACGCGCGCAGCTGTCATGGCTGGCATGGTGGCTACCTATGCACTTTTTGGCAGACACGCCAGTTCACGTATTGTGCTTGCGCGAACTGTGACTGTGTTGTTACTCATTGACCCGATGCTTGCCTGGAGTGTGGGATTTGCTCTCTCCGTTGGTGCCACGGCGGGACTTGCATGGCTCTCTGCGCGAAGCACACAGATTTTCTCCTCCGCTCACACAATTGGCTCCACATTTGCAGCACAAGTGGGAACGACACCCATTTCTCTAGCCGTATTTGGAACTGTTCCGGTGGTGTCGCTGGTCGCCAATCCACTTGCCATTCCGGTGGCAGGAATAGTGATGACAATCGGGTTGCCCCTGGCAGTTCTGGCTGCGGTGTTTCCTGTGCTCGCAGATCCAGTAGGTGCGTTGTTGAGTCTTCCCGTGTCCTGGGTGGATGGAGTTGCCCGCATCTCGTCCGCCATAGCTCCTAGTGGCTGGGTGCACATCGCATTATGGGCATTGGTGCTCATCGGTGTGTACGGACTGTGGAGGCGCACACTCGGCCCACGCCTTGTCACGCATCAAGTTCCGTAGGGGAACTTGTGGCAGGGTAGAGGGATGGCTGTGTATCTCATCTCCGGTGATGAAACCTTGATCAGTCTCGAGTTGACCTCTCTTGTGGATCGTCTCGTAGGCGATAACGACCGCTCCATGATGGTGGACGATTTCGATTGCGCCGAGTCAGCCTTTTCTATGGGGCCCGTGGCTGATGCACTCACCACGATGTCGTTGTTTATGGAGAGCAAGGTGGTTGTAGTGCGTCACTTGCAAGACCTTGACGCCGCCTTTGTCGACGTATTTGTCAATGCAATTGATGCCTGTATTCCAGAAGTTGATCTTGTGATGACGGTGACGGGCAAATTGCCCAAGGTCATTGCCGATGCATGCAAGCGCGCGAAAGCACAGACCATTGGTGCCACTGTGGTGAACAACAGCAAGGACCGCATCACATGGGTGGAGGAGCGACTTGTGGAGGCAGGCTTCACCTATGCCCCCGATGTGGCACGCATCATTGCTGCATGGTTCGGTGGAGACCATGCGCGAGTATCAGGGCTCGTTGCCACATTGACGTCGGCCTACGGTGAGGGCGCCAAACTGTCGCGCTCAGACGTAGAGGTGTTTTTGGGCGAAGCCGGAAGTGTTGCGCCTTGGGATCTCACAGATGCTGTTGATGCCGGAGATGCAAAGAAAGCTCTCGAGATGTTGCATCGCATGATGATTGATTCTCATCCCATGCAAATTCTTGCATTGCTCGCCAATCGGTACGCCCAGATGATGAAGATCGATGGACGCGGCGTGCGTACTGCAGATGACGCGGTAGCCATTTTGGGTGGTAAGCCCTTTACGGCCAAGAAAGTCCTCGAGCAGTATCAGCGTTTAGGAAGTGCAGGAATCTCCAAAGCGATGGATTTGATTGCTACTGCAGATGTAGACCTTCGCGGAGGCAAAGACTGGACACCAGAGATGGTGATGGAAGTACTAGTTGCGCGACTTGCCCGATTGGGCGGAACAACAGGTGGGCGAATTACTTCGCGGCGTTGAGGCGCTTCATTAAGCGACTCTTGCGACGTGCTGCGGCATTGGGATGAATGATTCCCTTAGCGGCGGCGCTATCGATGCGCTGCACAGCAGAGTTCAATGCGGCATCTGCCTCAGGGGTGCCCGCGGCAGTCAATGCACTACGGGTACGGGTCTTGATTTCGCTACGGACAGCCTTGTTACGGTCGGCCGACTTTGCGTTGGTGAGGATGCGCTTTTTTTGGCTCTTAATGTTTGCCACGTTGAACAATGCTAGCGACGTATAACGCCGTCACCAACCGCCACAGGTAGGCTCAATTTTGCCCATGGACATCTCCAAAATCCGTAATTTCTCGATCATTGCCCACATTGACCATGGAAAGTCGACGCTCTCTGACCGCATTCTTGAAATGACCGGCGCAGTGCAGGCGCGCGACATGAAGGCCCAGTATCTGGATTCCATGGACTTAGAGCGTGAACGGGGCATCACCATTAAGGCCCAAAATGTGCGAGTGGAATGGAAAGGGCACACTTTTCATCTCATCGATACCCCTGGACATGTGGACTTTGGATACGAAGTCAGTCGTTCTTTGGCTGCATGCGAGGGAGTGGTGTTGGTGGTCGATGCCGCACAGGGCATCGAAGCGCAAACTTTGGCGAACTGTTATCTCGCTTTAGAGAACAATCTGGAAATTGTGGCGGTCCTCAACAAGATTGACCTTCCTGCAGCAGACCCTGATCGCTATGCCCAAGAAATTGAAAACATCTTGGGCATTCCCGCAGAGGACATCTTGCGTATCTCTGCCAAAACAGGTGCGGGCGTCCCTGAACTTTTAGATGCAATTATTGAGCGTGTTCCCGCGCCCGTGGGAGACCCTGACGCTCCATTGCAAGCGCTCATATTCGATTCACAATTCGACCAATATCGCGGCGTGGTATCGAGTGTGCGAGTGATGAACGGCCAACTCAATACGGGTAGTCGTCTTCAATTCATGCAAGCGCGAGCAACTCATGATGCAATTGAAATTGGTGCACGCCAGCCTGGACCACATCCACTTCCACAACTTGGACCTGGCGAGGTGGGGTATCTCATTGCAGGAATTAAAGATGTGGGTGAGGCACGCAGTGGTGAAACGGTGACCACGTTGTCACACGGATCCACCGAGGTCTTGCCGGGTTATCGCGATCCCAAAGCCATGGTGTTTTGTGGTTTGTATCCCATCGATGGTGATGATTTTGAAACTCTGCGCGAAAGCCTGGAGAAGTTAAAGCTCAACGATGCCTCTATTACTTATGAACCTGAATCGTCGGGTGCGTTGGGATTTGGTTTCCGTTGTGGATTTCTTGGGCTTCTGCACATGGAAATTGTGAAAGAACGTCTTGAGCGTGAATTCAACTTGGCTCTCATTGCAACAGCACCCTCTGTTGCCTATCGAGTAACGAAGACAGACGGGGAAGTGCTTGTGGTGGAAAACCCCGCCGATCTTCCCCCTACTCAAAACATCAACTTCATTGAAGAGCCATTTTTCCGAGTGGGCATCATTACCCCGAAGGATTACACCGGGGCACTAATGGATCTATGCCAAACGCGTCGTGGTGAAATGGTGAAGCTGGAATATCTCTCGCCGGAACGCGTTGAATTGCATTATCTCATTCCGCTGGCCGAAGTAGTGGTGGACTTCTTTGATCAAATGAAGAGCCGCACTCAGGGGTATGCGAGCTTGGACTACGAATTAGATGGGTATCGCCCCAGCAATTTGGTACTTGTAGACATCTTGTTGAACGGTCAAGCAGCGGATGCTTTCAGCACCATTGTGCACCGCGACAAAGCATTCGATTACGGCCGACGCATGTGTGAAAAACTGCGCGAACTTATTCCGCGACAGATGTTCGATGTTCCCATTCAGGCAGCCATCGGCGGAAAAGTCATTGCTCGTGAAACTGTTAAGGCAAAGCGTAAAGACGTGCTTGCCAAGTGTTACGGCGGTGACATCACCAGAAAGCGCAAACTTCTCGAGAAGCAAAAAGAGGGAAAGAAGAAAATGAAAGCAATTGGCCGGGTAGAAGTTCCTGGCGATGTTTTCATTAGTGCTTTGAAGTTGGACGACTAATGGAGTCCCTCCCAGTTGAAGAAGTGCGTGGTGGAACTTTTCGCTCTCTGCGACATCGCAATGTCCGGGTGTACTTTGCTGGGCTACTCGTATCCAATATCGGCACTTGGTTGCAATTCACTGCGACATCGGTGCTGTTGTACGACATCGACAAAAAGGCAACCGATGTCGGATTAAACACCTTGTTCCAGTTTCTGCCGATGCTGTTGCTTGGCGCCTGGGCCGGTGGTTTTGCAGATCGACATGATCGGCGCACTATTGCCATGTACACCCAGGCAGCTTTAGGTGTGCAAGCAGTCTTTCTCGCTATTGCCGACTTCACCGGTCATGCAACACTTCCCGTGGTGTTTGCTTCCTCACTTGTATTGGGCATTGTGAACGCAGTCGATAACCCTGCGCGCAGAGGTTTGGTCACAGAACTCGTTGAGCCCCACGAAATTTCTAATGCGATGTCTTTGAATACAACCGTGATGACAGGTTCGCGAATCTTTGGTCCCGCATTGGCGGGACTTCTCATTGGTCCATTGGGCACTGCTTGGCTCTTTGCATTGAATGCAGTGTCTTTTATTGCGGTGCTGGCGTCGTTGTTTCTTATCACTCGTTCAGAAATGTTTCCTGTGCCGAGTACGCCTCGGTCTGCAAAGCCAGTGCGGGAGGCGTTTGCTTTTGTGAATTCGGATCCTTTGTTGAAGCGCACATTTATTGCCTTCACCATTGTGAGTACGTTCGCGTTCAACTACGGCGTTGTTTTGCCGAAATTGGTAGACACACGATGGGGTATGCCAGGTGCTTTTCCGTGGATGCTGACAGTGATCAGTATTGGAAGCATCGTGGGGTCATTGGCAACAGCACGACTGCCGCACGCCACGGGTCGGTGGTTCATGTTGGCTACGGCAGTGTGTGGAGTATCTGCAATTGCACTGGCGTGGTCGCCCAACATCGTGGTGGCATTCGTTGTTGCTCTTCCACTCGGTGCGGGTGGCACAGCTTGTGTGGCTTCGATGAACGGACTTAGCCAACTCAAGACTCCTCCTGAGATGCGTGGGCGAATGTTGGCTCTGGTTGCTGTTGCTTTTCTTGGTTCCACTCCCATTGGAGGACCCATCACTGGATGGGTCGCAGACTCGGTAGGAGTTGAGTGGGCATTGGCATATGGTGGCGTGGTGGCTTTGATGTGCGTTCCGATGTTGAGGAAACTGTGATGAGTACTTCTGTGTGGTGGATTCGCCGCGACATTCGCCTCGGCGATAACAAGGCACTGCAATCAGCGGCAGCTGCGGGCAAGGTTGTTCCGTTGTTCATATGGGATGACGCATTGTTCACGACTTCAGGCTTTGCTCGTCGTGAATTCATGTGTCACGCATTGAATGCACTGGATGATTCGATGAATCGTGCGTTGATATATCGAAATGGTCCAGTCGTCGAAACAGTGGTGGAGTTCTGTCGTCTTGTGGGCGCCGACACCGTGCACATCACCGAAGACTTCGCACCATATGGGCGCAAGCGTGATGCTGAAGTGGAAAAGGCTCTCGCAGCTGACGGCCGTCGTTTAGTACGTGCAGACACTCCCTATGTGATTGCGCCAGGTACTGTGCGCAAAGATGACGGAACCCCCGTGAAGGTCTTTACCCCTTTCTATAAGCGTTGGTTGACGCATCATTGGTCATCGGCTGGTGAGAACAAAGTGGAGTTCGCCGATTTCCGTGACCTGTGTGTGGGCTCACGAATGGAGACGACAACACACGAGTTTGCAGCAAGTCCCAGCGAAGAAGCCGCATGGGAACGCTTTGATGAATGGTCCCAACGTGCAATGGGCAACTACAAAGAAGCGCGGAACAACCCCGGTGTGGATGGCACATCAATGATGTCGCCCTATTTGAAATTCGGCATTGTTCATCCACGCCAACTCCTGCAGCGTCTCGATGGGTCTGCTGGTTCTGATGTATTCCGATCAGAGATTGCTTGGCGCGAGTTCTATGCAGATGTTCTTTTTCATCAGCCAGATACCACCTGGAAGAATTTGCAGCCCAAGATGGATGCATTACCGATTGACTCAGGCGTAGTAGCAGAGGAACGATTCGCGCAATTTTGCGAAGGGCGTACGGGGTATCCGATTGTGGATGCAGGTATTCGGCAACTTCTTACCACTGGGTGGATGCACAATCGTGTGCGCATGATTGTGGCCAGTTTTCTTGTGAAGGATTTGCACTTACCGTGGCAATGGGGTGCAAAGTTCTTCATGGACCATCTCATAGACGGTGATGTGGCATCGAATGCACATGGTTGGCAATGGACAGCGGGCACAGGCACCGATGCCTCGCCGTTCTTTCGTGTATTTAATCCCATGGGTCAGAGTGAGAAGTTTGACCCCCAGGGGGACTATCTACGTCGGTGGATCCCAGAGATTGCACACCTTGACAATGCAAGTATTCATGCCCCTTGGATGCTGGGGCTACTGGCACCCGCGGAGTATCCAGCTCCCATGGTGGATCATGCCGTGGAACGAGAAGAGGCATTGACGCGTTATAAAGCGGTCAGCGGTAAGTAAAATTTGATGCGCCATGTTGGATGAACGTAAAACCGCAATTCTTCGTGCTGTTGTGCAGGAATATGTCGCCACTGGTCAGCCAGTGGGTTCTACTCATATTGCGACGTTGCCATCTGTCAAAGTGTCTTCTGCAACGGTGCGCAATGAAATGGCAATGTTGGAACAAGAGGGCTATCTCGCCCAGCCCCATACGTCTGCAGGACGCATTCCTACAGATAAGGGCTATCGGCATTTCGTCGATTCCATTTCTCCCGAGGGCAATCTGGCGGGGGAACAGCTCTCTCAGGTGGGTGATTTTTTTCAAGCCGCCCATGGCCGCCTAGAAGACTTATTGCGCCATACCACCACATTGTTGGCCAATATCACCAAGCACACTGCGGTGGTCGTGGGTCCCGAAGTAGAGAACACCACCGTGCGTGCCATTCACATCAGTCGAGTTACGCCGCGCACCGCAACTGTGGTTGTTGTGTTGTCTAACCATGGAGTAGAAAACGAAACAATCAGCGTGTCCGATGGTGTCACCGATGAACACTTCGCCTTGGCTGTCCAGCATCTTTCACGCATGTTGACCGATCGCTCATTGGCAGATGTGGACACTGTTCCTTCTACTAACGACGCTCATGTTGATTCAGTGTGCTTTGCCACAATAAACGCGCTCTCCAAGCATCGAAAAGATAAGCCCGTGTTTGTGGGGGGAGCTGCCTCATTGGCGAATGCTTTTGATGCAGTTGATGTTGTACGCGATGTGCTCACCACTATCGAGCAGCAGTTTGTAGTCGTCACACTGTTGCAAGATTTACTTGATCGTGGTTTGTCGGTCTCTATTGGTGCAGAGCACGGTATTGAACAACTCTCAGCGTGTTCAGTCATCGTGGCGCCCGTCATCGCCGATGGTGAAACCATTGGTTCGGTCGGCGTACTTGGTCCCACACGAATGAACTATCCGCAAGCGCTCAATACTGTGGAAGTGGTATCTAGTCAGCTGGGCCGCCATATTGCAGAGGGCGCATCGTGAGTACAGATTTCTACGCACTCATTGGTGTTCCACAAAATGCGTCAGCCGATGACATTAAGCGTGCGTATCGAAAGCGCGCCCGCGAATTGCATCCCGATGCCAATCCCGATAATCCCGAGGCGGAAGAAAAATTTAAAGAAGTCAGCCGCGCTTATGAAGTGTTGTCAGATCCTGAGACACGCGCTCGCTATGACCGTTTTGGAGAAGCAGGAATTTCTGGTGGCGGTGGCGGCTCTGATCCATTTGGTGGTGGCGGATTTGGAGACATTTTTGAAGCGTTTTTTGGTGGTGGCGGCTTTGGAGGCCAACGTCAACAAGCCGGTCCACCACGTGGTCAAGATCTTGAAGTAACCGCACGCATCACATTGGAAGATGTGCTCAATGGTGCCCAAGTCACCGTGCAGGTCAACACAGCAATCGCTTGTGATTCATGCAAAGGCTCCGGTGCAGGAGCAGGAACCGAGCCTGTGCAATGTGCTGAATGTGGTGGGCTTGGTCAAGTGCGGCGCGTGCGACAAAGCATGTTGGGTCAAATGGTTACCACTGGCCCATGTGGCCGTTGCGGGGGAATGGGGCAGGTCATCGTGACGCCGTGTTCTGTGTGCTCGGGTGACGGTCGCGTGATGTCGAAAGAGTCCTACACAGTTGATGTACCTGCCGGCATTCGCTCGGGGCAAACATTGCGTCTTTCCGACAGAGGTGCGGTGGGCCCGCGTGGTGGCCCCGCAGGTGATTTGTATGTCCATGTTGCTGTGGCAACACATCCAGACTTTGAACGCGTGGATGATGACTTGATGTACACATTGTCGTTGACGATTACTCAAGCTGCACTTGGTGTGCACACAGTGTTGCAGGCCCTCGATGGCGAACTTGACCTTGTTGTGCCTGCAGGTACACAGCATGGGAAACAATTCGTGGCGCGTGGACGTGGAGTACCTCATCTTCAAGGACGCGGTCGCGGCAATCTCATTGTGCGTGTTGCAGTGG
>WLGS01000078.1 GCA_009703125.1 Actinomycetota bacterium | reverse complement strand
GGCACCACGTCCGGGTTCACGAGGCACCACAGTTGCCTTTATTCACCCTAAGGGCAGCTTTGGTACCTTGATCGAGCTCGTTCAGGAGTAGTAATTCACCTCTCTGAAGAGGTGCATGGAAAAGTTTCGTTTTTGTCGTTAGACACTCCACATGAATCACATCGTGTGGACCATTGTGGGTCTTTTCTTTGGCTGGCGTGCGTACAGATTGTCTCTGCGTGACATTGCCATATTGCGCGACCGAGGCGCAACATTCGGCGAGGCTCAATTTTCGCAACGTCGTCTTGTCGTCATGTTGTCGGTGGGTGCGTGTGGCGCACTGTGGTGGGCGTTTTCCACCAGGTTTGATCACGACGTCACTGTTCTTGTATACGGAATGTGGTCTGCACTTTTATTGCGACTATTTCTTGTTGACGTAGATACTCATGTACTTGCACGCCGCACCGTGGTGATGGGCACTTTCTGGGGAATGGTGGGTTTGGCATTTGTATCTCTGTGGGATAACACGGGCAGTGTTGCCCAGATGTTGTGGGGTGCTGCTGTGATGTGGCTTGTACTGAAGATTCTTGAAATCATTTCGCGCGGCGATTTAGGTGCGGGTGATGTATCTCTTGGACCATTGTTGGGCCTTTTCACCGGATGGTTAGCGCTGGAGCGAGTCTTCATTGCAGTAGTAGCCGCTTTCTTTGTTGGAGGCCTGTTCGCAATTGCATTAGTCACTTTGGGACGTGCATCACGACGTACTTTCATTGCTTTTGGGCCTTTTCTTGTTCTTGGGGCATTCGTGGGAGTTCTACGATGAACACACACATGTAACAAAGGAGCCCTCATGGCTGAGTTTTCTGGAATGGTCGCAATTGTGACTGGATCATCAAGTGGAATTGGTGAGCGCATTGCGCAACGACTCTCGGAAGGTGGCGCTTCCGTTGTAGTGAACTCTGCGAGTTCAGTAGAGGCTGGGCAAAAAGTAGCTGATGCGCTTCCTGGTGAGTCGTTGTATGTGCAGGCAGATATCAGCGACAAAGATCAATGCCAAAAACTCATCGATGCAACACTTGCAAAGTTCGGCAAGCTTGATCTGTTAGTGAATAACGCGGGATGGACCACGTTGGTGCCACATGGCGACATTGATGCACTCACCGACGAGATCTTCATGAAAACATTTGAAGTAAATGTGTTTGGTACATGGTGGTTAACAAAAGCTGCATTGCCCGCACTGCGGGCGTCAACGGATGGTCATGTAGTGACAATTACCTCGGTTGCAGGTGTGCGCCCCATGGGTTCATCTATTGCATATTCCATGTCGAAGGCTGCGCTTAATCACATGACACGACTTTTGGCAAAAAGCCATGGCCCAGTGCGATTTAATGCTGTGGCACCTGGCCTTGTGGAAACGCCTTGGACAAAGGATTGGCAATCACAACACGCCGGCATTGCAATGATTAATCCCATCAAACGTTCAGCTACTCCCGATGATTGTGCAGAAGCAACACTTGCTCTTGTGCGCAACAAGTACGTCACAGGAGAAGTGTTTGTTGTAGATGGCGGACTCACACAAGTGAGTTAACGCACCACGGGGAATTCTCTAGCGCCCACGAAATGGTTGAATGCCATTAGGTGGCACCACACCAAGTCGTCCTCTTTGGTAATCATCAAATGCTTGCTGTAGTTCTTGGCGTGTATTCATCACGAATGGCCCGTATTGCTCAACAGGTTCGCCAATAGGTTGGCCACCCATGAGAATCACATCGAGTGGTTCATGTGATGAGGCTTCCAATGTGATGGTGTCGCCAGCGCCATACACAACTGTTTGGCCAACACCCATTGCAAGATGTTCTGTACCTGCAAAACCTGAACCCTTGAGGCCGTGCGCAAGTGCATTGAATTGCGGGTTCCAAGGCAACACCATTCGTGCACCAGGGGACAGGGTTGCATGTGCAATGACGATGGGGGTGTGTGTGGAGCCGGGCCCAGTGACACCGCCAAGGTCGCCTGCAATGAGACGGATGAGAGTTCCCGCATCAGGAGTGGTGAAAAGTTTGACGAGATGGGAGTCAAGGTTCTGATACGCAGGAGGAATCATTTTGTTTCGTGCGGGAAGATTCACCCAGATCTGCAATCCATGAAACAGGCCGCCTTGAATCACCATGCTTTCGGGTGGTGTTTCAATGTGGAGAATTCCACCGCCTGCAGTCATCCATTGCGTATCGCCATCGGTAATGACCCCACCGCCGCCGTGAGAGTCTTGGTGAATGAACGTGCCATCCATGATGTAGGTGACTGTTTCGAAACCACGATGTGGGTGCCAGTCGGTGCCACGTGGTTCGTATGGTGCATAATCAACCGCGCCCATCTGGTCCATCATGATGAATGGGTCGACAACATCTTTGGGTAATCCTGCAAGAGCGCGACGAACGGGGAAACCTTCGCCCTCGAAACCTTGTGGTGCGGTGGTGAGTGCTCGCACAGGACGATCTTGGGCATCGATACCAGGAGCTTCATAGCGGGGAAGAGTGAGTGTGTCGGCGGTGACTGCAGGCATTGGGAGCTCCTAAAAGTAGTTGCGCGGACAACTATATCTCTCATGAGGTCAACAACAACCTGTCTGCGATACTGAAGAACCATGATTGTGCACCTCATTGACGGAACCTACGAGCTGTATCGACAACACTTTGGTCAAGCGGTGCGCCATTCCACACCGCCACCATTGGCCGCCACGCGCGGAGTTGTCACCTCCACACTGCAGTTGCTTGCTGGTGGCGCCACGCATGTCACTGTCTCGGTGGACCATGTAATCGAAAGTTTTCGTAACGACCTGTACGACGGATACAAGACATCTGACGGGATGGAAGAAGAGATTCTTCACCAATTGCCCGTGATGGAAGATGCATTGCGCGCGCTCGGCGTACCAGTGTGGCCGATGGTGAAATATGAAGCCGACGATGGTTTAGCAGCTGGGGCATTGCGCGCGGCCAATGATGCGCGAGTGGATCAAGTGCAAATGCTCACGCCAGATAAAGACCTTGGTCAAATGGTGAGCGGCAATCGTGTGGTGCAATACGACCGGCGAAATGATCTCATCATCAACGAGGCAAAGATTATTGAAAAGTTTGGTGTTGGCCCCGCAAGCATTGCTGATTGGTTAGGTCTTGTGGGTGACACCGCCGATGGATTTCCTGGACTGCCAGGTTGGGGAGCAAAAAGTGCGGCAACAGTGCTCGCAAAGTATCTACACATTGCAGATATCCCAGATGATGAAGCGCAATGGATCACTGATGGTGTTGCGGTGCGTGGTGCAGCAAAGTTGGCTGCAACATTGCGAGATCAACGCGAGATGGCAAACCTTTTCAAAGTGATTGCAACTGTGGTGACCGACGTGGACGATGATGTAGCCATTGGGGACGTTGACGACTGGGAATGGCGCGGCCCTTCAAAGGAACTAGCAACGATTGCACAACAATTGGAAATTACTGACCTAGTGGAACGCGCCGAACGCGCCATGATTGGTCGCTAGTAACTCTTAGCGTGGCACACCCTTCACGGTGTATCTCAGTGTGCGGGCTTTAATCTTTGTCTTATCCGGACGTGTCTTTTTTGCACTAGTGACCCACTGGCGTGACCATTTGCCTTTAGCACTAAGTGTTGCGGTCCCCTTTTGAATTGAAGCGACGAGGGGCGCAGGAAGGACGCACGCTTTCTTTGGTGTGTACCACTTCCATTTTGCAGTTTTTACTTTTTTAGTTGAACCAAAATCGGCATAGACACACTTATATTTTTTGGTCTTGCTGCTATCTTTGTATGTTGCAGAAAGAGTCATCTTGGTGATCTTGCCTGCGTAGTTCTTCATGCGAATTCTGGGCTTGATGCCGTTCTTTTTATCGACAGTAAAACCAAACTCATTCGTGATGATGATGTTGCCCGGGATTACTGATGGCCAGATGCCTTCTGTGAATGCATCAGTTTCAGAATCAGTGAGAGGTTCGGTGTCCCATGACGGCAATCCAGATGAATTAAGACCTGACCCACCTGGTGAGGGTGCAATAGTTGTTGTCGTTGTGGTGGGAGCGCCAAATGCTGTGTTCAGCGTGAAGCTGAATGATTCCGTATCGTCTCCAGTTGTTCGCTGCAGCGCTGCATTATTCGTTGTGGGATCTGAAGTTGGTGCGGTGTAGGTCACTGTCGCTGTCGTACCGCGATAAATGGGTGTTGCTAGAACGAGGTATAAGAAAAGGTTCAGCGAGTAATCAAGAGATGTAACCGCGATACGGACTCCATCAACCTGGACGTCGAACGCAGAAAGATTCGGTTGCTGGTTTGATTGAGAGGCCAGTGAATAGCCCATTTGCAATTGAATCTTTGCGCCTTGGGACCAAATTAGAGCTGATGCTGGCTGACTTGCTGCAGATGCGGTTTTGCCAGGCAATGGGATAGGGAGAGCCAGTAGCGCAAATGCCAAAACGGCCGTTATGGCGACTCGCAAAATGGGTGTCTTAAAGGAAACTAAATTCACCCTATTTATTATAAGTGGCGTTACGGGTCTATTCGTCGTCGTTCACAATGTCGGGCAGTTCCGCACCCTCTTGTTGTACGGGAAGCAACGCAGCAAGGGCAGTGATTGCGCTGGCGAGATCTTGAGCACGTAGGGGTTCTGTCACCACTTGTGTTGCGAGTTGACCGTCAAGTTGTAATGACTCTGCCCATCGGATTTCAAAGTGACGATGTCGCGGATCTACACAGAACACCAACGATGCACCAGACCATTTCACCGCAAGTTGATCTGCACGCTTTTCTGGGTGTCGACCTAAGTTGCCGACGTGCACCACTATTTGGTGTCCCGATGTTGCCTCTGCCTCATGTATTGCGTGTGCAACTTCAGCTTTTTGTTCTAACCACCACTTAGGCATTACCAACTCCCGCCTGCGCCACCGCCACTAAAGCCACCACCAAAACCTCCGCCGAAGCCGCCGCCTCCGCCGAAGCCGCCGCCACCAAAACCACCAGGGATGAATACTCCGCCATAACCACGACGTGAACCACCTGATGTCCATGTGGTGTGTCGTGCGAATTGACCCAGAACTGCAAGCAAGATGGATCCGCCCACGAAGAGAAGGAACAGCAGGATTCCCACCCAATCTGCACCCGTGGTGTCTGTGGTGGATGGAGCGGTGTCAACTGAGGGAGTGGGTATTGGCTCGCCACCCCACACCGACATCACCGCTTGAGCACCTTGCACAACTGCACCGTTGACATCATTGATGCGCAATAGAGGCAACATGATTTCGTCAACAATGCGACCGGCTGCAACATCGGTGAGGTCGCCTTCCACTCCACTGCCTACGTCAATACGCAATCTGCGATCATCAAGCGCAACAAGGATCAGTACACCATCATCTCGTTGCGCATCGCCGACACCCCAATTGCGTGCGAGGTCAATGGAGTAGTCCTCAATGGAGGCCTCCCCAGTTGTTCCAATGACTGCAACTGCAATCTGTGGGCCAGAAGCAGTGCGAAACTGCTCGAGTTCCGCAGAGAGCGAGACTTCGACGTTGTCGTCAACAGCATCCACGACGTCAACAACTGGCGCAGAAAATTCTGGGAACGAAGTGGTACTGGCGGAGCATCCAGCAAGTACCAAGACGGTGGTGCATACACCTGCGGCAATTCGCAGGATGATTTTCTTAGTCACTTGTTATTCACCTGGATTGAGATCAACATTTGGAGCTTCATCTGCTCCGGCTGCTGCTTCAAAAAGATCTCGCTTCTCAAAACCAAACAAAGAGGCCACTATCGCGCGCGGAAAACGGCGAATGTTTCTGTTGTAGTCCGATGCGGCTTCGTTATAGGTACGACGTGCTTGAGCCACTCGGTTCTCCGTGCCCTCTAATTGCACTTGCAGATCTCGTACATTTTGCAAACTTGCGACTTGGGGGTAGTTCTCTACAACTACAAGGAGTCGCGAAAGAGCCCCTTCCAAATCTGCTGCAGCATCAAGGCGGTCTTCAGAACTGCCGGCACCTGCATAGCGAGTGCGCGCCTCGGTCACGCTGTCGATGATGTCGCGTTCTTGTTCAAGAGCACCTTCCACTGCACTCACCAAATTGGGAATGAGGTCAAATCGACGTTGGAGTTGTACCTCTAGGTCTGCCACCGTTTGATCAACGCGGGTTTCACGATCAACGAGTCCGTTGTAGGAACCCACAATGGAGACAATCAGCAGTACGAAAACTGCGGCAATCGATCCGAGAATGATTCCAATTTTTGAGTTCACAATGTGCTCCTTGGTACACCACGCCTTGTGGCACCCGTGGGCAGTGAAGTGACGGCCAGGCGAACTGCGGCGCACGATCGTTCCCGTGTGGAGGCTGCTTCCGTCAGGACCTGACCTGGTTTACGGGCGACCGTCGCACAGGACCCGACCGCCACCTCACCACCCACGGATCAAGCCGTGATTGCTGAGGGTTACAGCGTACATCCGAGATAACCTGACTGCCTCGTGAGCTCAGCAATGATCTCGCGTGGAAGAGTGCGAGAGCGGCCGAACCGGCACGCTTGGAAAGCGTGTGAAGTGAAAGCTTCCGTGGGTTCGAATCCCACCTCTTCCGCCAGAGTAGGTATGTTTGCCTGATGACCAACGAAGAAGCCATGCGTGTCGCCCTTGATGAAGCGAAAATGGCAGCACTTCAAGGTGACGTGCCAGTTGGGGCTGTGGTGCTGCACAACGGCGAGATTATTGCCCGTCGCCATAACGAACGAGAATTCGCCAAGGACCCAACAGCGCATGCTGAAGTGTTGGCATTACGCGATGCCAGTCAGAAGCTTGGTAGCTGGCGTTTAGACGAATGCACACTTGTCGTCACACTTGAACCATGTGTGATGTGTGCAGGTGCTGCGCAATCATCGCGAATCGGACGCCTTGTCTATGGTGCTGCAAATTTTGAAGCAGGTGCGACTGCGAGCTTGTACAACGTGATGAGTGACCCACGCCTTGGCCACAACCCACCTGTAGAACATGGGTTATTTGCAGAAGAATCGGCAGTGTTGTTGAAAGAGTTTTTTCAACAACGCCGATAATTCGTCATTGAGGGCTGATTTGCCCCGATAGCGTTGTTCAGCGGAAGGGTGCCAGAGCGGCCGAATGGGACTGTCTCGAAAACAGTTGTGGTGTCACAGCCACCGCGGGTTCAAATCCCGCCTCTTCCGCCATGAGATACACACAGCGCATCAAGATTTTCGTCTTTGCGAATCCCCTCCGCGTACTTCCATTTGCATTTGGAAGTTTGATTGCGCTGGGCACGATTTTGTTGATGCTTCCGTTTGCATCTGCCGATAACCACAACATTTCATTTGTAGATGCATTATTCACTGCAACAAGTGCGGTGTGCGTGACGGGTTTGGCCGTTGTGGATACCGCAACTGCTTGGACTGGGTTCGGCAAAGCCGTGATCATGGGGTTAATCCAACTTGGTGGTCTTGGAATTGTGACGGTCGTGAGCGTTGCAATCTTGCTTGTATCTGACCGAATTGGAATGGCCCACACCAGAGCACTCGCGGCTGAGGTAGGAACTGACACGTACACAAGAATTTCTGGTCTTGTGCGGGGCGTTGTGCTGACCACTCTTTCTTTTGAATTGGTGTTTGCGTTGTTATTGAGCGTGCGCTTCTACTTTGCGTATGATTACGACTTGTGGACATCCGTTTCACATGGTGTGTTCCACAGTATTTCTGCTTGGAACAATGCCGGCTTTGCGCTGTATAGCGACAGTTTGATGCAGTTCGTGAATGACTGGTTCATCAGTATTGCGATTTCTCTTGCGGTCATCTTTGGTGGACTCGGATTTCCTGTACTTCGAGCTTTTTCCGTCCACGGTCGACGTTGGAAGTTGTGGTCGTTACATGCGAAGTTGACAATCACGACAACAGCCGCACTTGTCGTGTTTGGGTTCATCGCATTCGCATCATTGGAGTGGACCAACCCCAACACGCTTGGCGCGTTGTCTCCGGGGTCGCGAGTGCACTCTGCATTTTTTATGGGGGTACAACCCCGAACAGCAGGATTTAACTCAGTGGACATTGCGTCACTTAATGAGGAATCAATATTTGTATCGATTGGATTAATGCTGATTGGTGGAGGAAGCGCTTCTACGGCAGGCGGTATCAAGGTGACCACTTTTGCTCTGTTGGCTTTCGTGATGTGGGCAGAAATACGAGGAGATCGCGATGTACACATCTTCAAGAAGAGAATTCCAGAAGACATTCAACGCCAAGCACTGACTATTTCTTTGGCAGGGGTGGGCATTCTGGCCATTGCAACAATGGCTCTGATGTTGACCGGTGACTTCAGCCTCAGCAGGAGCGCCTTTGAAGCAGTTTCAGCGCTTTCAACTGTGGGTCTTTCAACTGGGATTTCAGGGCAAAACACAGTTGCTGACCTTGTGCTCACTGTGTTGATGTTCGTTGGACGTCTAGGGCCTGTCACCTTGGCAGCGGCTATCACTTTGCGATCGCGGCCAAATCTTTATCGTTATCCCACCGATCGACCGTTGATTGGATAACTCAACATGTCACAAGTGGATACAACCATGGATAGTTTGCTGTAGAGAGGAATCACCAGATGTCAACATTTAACCCAGCCACACACGACGCCGCCGATAGAAGTGGCGTACTTATTGTGGGTCTTGGCCGATTCGGTGAAGCTCTGGCACGAGGATTGATTGAACAGGGAATAGAAGTTCTCGCTGTTGACTTTGATGAAGAGATCGTTCAGCGCGTCGCAGGAGAACTTCCCAATGTCGTACAAGCAGACGCCACTTCAGCTCGTGCAATGCGCCAGATTGGAGCCGAGCAATTCACTCGTGCGGTGGTTGCGATTGCGACCAACATTGAGTCGTCAGTACTCGCAACTTTGGCTCTCATTGACGAACTGAAGATCCCCACTGTGTGGGCCAAAGCACTCACGCTTGAACACGCGAAGATTCTGGAGCGTGTAGGTGTCCAGCGAGTGATTCAGCCAGAACACGACATGGGTCAACGCACTGCGCGCAGTATTGCGCG
>WLGS01000077.1 GCA_009703125.1 Actinomycetota bacterium | reverse complement strand
GTTGTTGATGCGGTGTGATGTTGAAGATTCTTTTTATTTCAACGGGTTCTATGAGATTAGATGCACAGCGTGTCGCCTGAAGAAGACGAGTTATCCACAGGTTGTTGTCAATGTGCTTGTCAAAAAGTAAAAAGACCCGCACCGAAGTGCGGGTCTTTTTGAGTGGAGCGGGTGACGGGAATCGAACCCGCATAGCCAGCTTGGAAGGCTGGAACTCTAGCCATTGAGCTACACCCGCGTATGTGTGCCCTTCATTGTAGTGGGCTTAGTGCGCAAAGACAGAAGGCAATCCTCCGGTATGGATAAAAACCACGTTGTGCGAAGCCGAAAACATGCCCTCTGCATCAAGACCTAGTACCCCAGAGAATCCCTTGGCCGTATACACCGAGTCCAGCACCCAGGCACCTCGATGGGCGGCCCAATGAGTCGCCGCCGCGCCTGCTTCTGTGGGTATTGCATAACCGTCCCCGAGGAAACGACTCTCAATCTGCACATCCGAGAGTTCGAGGGGGGCATCTGATGCGGCGAGGGAAAGGGTGCTTTTGGCTAACTGAAACACTGAGTCAACAGTCAATGCAACCCCTTTGGCGACACCAATTGCAATGACAGGGCAGTGAGGTTTCGATTGCGCGCGGGCGTGTGCGAGGCCTGCAACAAGTCCTGCGTGTGTTCCTCCACTAGACGACGTATGAATGATGACGTCAGGTGTGATGTCAAGTTGTTGACACTGTTGCATCAGTTCATCAAAGGCTCGCCAATAGCCAAGTGCACCCATTGGGGTGGATCCACCAATAGGAATTGAGTGAGGTCGTCTTCCTTGACTGCGCAACTCGTCAGTGAGTGCGGAGCGATAGGACTCAAGTTCTCTCCATTGCGCATCATCACAACCAGTGTGGTGAAGCGTTGCGCCAAACATCTGGGACAACAGTTGGTTTCCCTCTAATCGGGTGGGTCGATGTCCGGCGAGAACCAAATGTGTGTCGAGCCCCAGGCGTGCTCCCGCGGCGGCTGTCATGCGGCAATGGTTTGATTGCGCAGCGCCCACAGTGACAAGACAGTCAGCGTTCTGTGAAAGAGCTTCGGCGCAGAGATACTCAAGTTTGCGCCCTTTGTTTCCCCCTGCTCCAAGCCCTGTGAGGTCATCGCGCTTTACCCATAGACGTGCTCCAGAGGGCAGAAGACCACCGTCTTCGAGAGGAGTGGGGGCGGTGATGAGTGAGATCCGTGGCGGAAAACCCGGGACTTCACTTGAAGCTTGATCCGACTCTGAGTTCATGGATCAACGGTAGTGCGTCGCGCAGTGTGCTCTAGTCTGCCGAGGTGGAACATTTTGATGTCGTTGTTGTAGGAGCTGGAATCTCTGGAATCGGAGCAGGCTATTTTCTACAACGAGATTGCCCAACCAAGACCTATGTGATTCTCGAAGGGCGAGACACCATTGGTGGAACATGGGATTTGTTTCGGTATCCAGGAGTTCGCTCCGACAGCGACATGCACACCTTGGGATACAGCTTTAAACCGTGGACAGCGGAAAAAGCGATTGCAGATGGCCCATCCATTTTGCAGTATCTCAACGAGACTGCCGATGAATTTGGCATTCGCAGCAAGATGAGATTTGGTCACATGGTGACGAGTGCCCAATGGTCCTCGCAGGAGTCGCAGTGGACAGTGCAGGCACAAGTCAAGGGCGTAACGATGACGTATACGTGTAGCTACTTGTTTATGTGTTCGGGGTACTACAACTACGCAGAGGGTTACACGCCATCAATCCCCGGAATGGACTCATTTGCGGGTCAAGTTGTTCACCCACAGAAATGGCCAGAGAACTTCAACTACACGGACAAGCGAGTTGTGGTTATTGGTTCGGGGGCTACAGCAATGACATTGGTGCCCGCCATGGCCGATCAAGCAGACCATGTTGTGATGTTGCAACGATCACCCACCTATGTGGTGGCTCGACCCGATGTCGACAAAGTGGCAGGACTCCTGCGAAAAGTCTTGCCTGAAAAAGTTGCGTATGCACTGACGCGTTGGAAGAACACCACGATGCAACAGTTCGTCTACAAGCGTTCACGTACGGAGCCTGAGAAGATCAAAAAACTTCTTCTCAAGGGTGTGCAAGACGCTCTTGGCGAGAATTATGACGTGGCTACGCATTTCACTCCCTCCTACAACCCATGGGATCAACGTTTGTGTTTAGTGCCCAACGGAGACTTGTTCACCGCCATCAAGAACGGTCGCGCCTCCGTCGTGACTGATCGAATTGACCACATTGATGCCCGTGGAATCGCTCTTGAGTCGGGAGAGCGCATTGATACCGACATCATTGTGACTGCAACTGGGCTCAACCTTGTCACGCTCGGCCAGGTGGCATTTACCGTGGATGGCACACCCGTTGACTTCTCCACGACATGGACCTACAAGGGGATTGCGTACTCGGGTGTTCCTAACTTGGCGTCCAGTTTCGGGTATATCAATGCGTCATGGACATTGCGTGCAGATCTCACATGTGAATATGTATGTCGTCTTCTCAATCACATGGATGCAACAGGTACAACTCAATGCACGCCTCGCTTGCGACCAGAAGATGAAGGCATGGCAGAGAAATCCTGGATAGATAACTTCTCGGCTGGCTACATGGAGCGTGTGATGGATCAATTCCCGAAACAGGGAGATCATGAGCCGTGGATAAATCCTCAGAATTACAAGCGCGACAAGAAACTCTTTCGTGAATCGCCCATCGATGACGGAGCAATGCAGTTCTCAGGTGTTCTAGAACGCCTGTAGGGGTTCCCTTTTAGCTTCGTGGCACTTTGCTCCACGGAAGTTCTTTATCGACGCGTGGTTCACCAGGAAGACCCAGCACTTGTTCACCCAAGATATTGCGCATGATTTCGCTGGTTCCGCCTTCAATTGAGTTGGCGCGTACGCGCAAGAATGCGTGACGCACTCCACCTTCTGAACCGTCCACAGATAATGAATCAGGGCGACGGAATGTGAAGTCGTAGTCAATGAGTCCTTCTGGGCCCATTAACTCAATGGAAAACTCGGTCACCTTCTTGTTGAAATCTGCCAGCATCAATTTTGCAATCGAGCCTTCGGGGCCTGGGTTCCCTGCTTTGGCCGCTTGTGCTGCTCGCATGTTGGTCAATCGCAACGCTTCGCTTGTGCAGAACAGCTTCATCAATGTGTCTTTGTGTGCTTTATCGCGCAAATCTGCTGGTCTGTTCTTCCAGATTTTGATTGCCTCATCAATAGGGCCACGGCGTTTTGCATTTCCTCCACCGCCGCCTCCAATTGCGGTGCGCTCGTTCATCAATGTGGTTAATGCTGCACGCCATCCTTCGCCTACCTCTCCCACGCGGTATGCATCGGGCACACGAGTGTCGGTCATGTACACCTCATTGAACTCTGCTTCGCCGGTGATTTGTCGCAACGGACGCACTTCCACTCCTTCGGCACGCATGTCAAGAGCGAAATAGGTCATGCCTTTGTGCTTGGGGGCCTCGGGGTCGGTGCGAGCCACAAGCATTCCCCAATCAGCAAGGTGAGCAAGTGTGTTCCACACTTTTTGGCCGTTGATGATCCATTCATCACCGTCGCGCACTGCGCGTGTACCAAGTCCCGCAAAGTCACTACCGGCACCTGGCTCAGAAAAGAGCTGACACCACTTCTCTTCACCGGTAAACATTGGGCGAAGAAATCTGTTCTTCACTTCATCACTACCGTGGGTCACAATCGTGGGTCCTGCGAGTGCCATGAAAAATGATGCAGGGTCCTGCGCTTTTGCGCCTGCTGCACGCACACGTTCCTCAATGCGTCGATTGAGATCGGGACGAAGTCCTAGGCCTCCAAAGCCTTTGGGAAAATGTACCCACGCAAGACCAGCGTCGTATCTGGCTCCACGGAATGTGACATCGTCGACGGTCTTTGGATCATGTGTAGCAAGAAGTACATCTAGTGCATCATTGACAATGTAGAGTTCGCGGTCAGAAACGGTGGTGGTGCTCATGGCCAAAGTTTCGCCGTTCATCACCCACTTTGCCAAGACGGAGCATCTCAGCACTGGCTGTTAGGCGATAGTGGCCCCAAGAAGTTGTCCAATACCAATGGTGATTGCCATAGCGATGACTCCACCCACGACCACACGGATAACAGGGCGAGTTTTTTGGGCACGGCCAAATCTCGCCCCAGCCCATCCGAGTGCGGCAAGTGACGCGGTGACTACCACCAACGTGACAGCGATGCGTGAGTCATCTGTTGCTAATGCTGCGGTAAGGAGGGGGATGCCGGCTCCCAGGGAAAAAGCCAGAGCAGAACTCACCGCGGCTTGTACGGGGCGTGCCTTGGTGATTTCTGTGATGCCGAGTTCTTCTGCAAGATGAATAGCAAGTGCATCATGACGAGTCAGTTCTTCGGCCACTTCCCGCGCGAGTGCTTGGGGCAGGCCCTTAGCGGCAAAAATCTCGGTGAGCTCGTCCAACTCATGGTCGGGCATCGTTTCGAGCTCCCAGGTCTCTTTGGCGATGTCTGCTTGTTCTGCATCGCTTTGAGAACTCACGGAGACATATTCACCCAATGCCATGGACACTGCGCCGGCCACAAGTCCGGCGATTCCTGCAGTCAAAATGGCCTCACGGCTTGCCGATGATGCGGCAACAGCCAAGATGAGACATGCAGTGGATATAAGTCCATCGTTTGCGCCAAGTACAGATGCGCGCAGAATCCCCACTCGATGGGCGGCGTGACGTTCAAGATGAGCCATAGTCTCCATTGTTACAGTTCCCGCGGGCACAACAAAGCGTGATTAGATGGATTTATGAGCACTCATCCCACAAAGGCAAAACTGCTCGATACTGCTGTGAGCCTTATCGACGAATTTGGCCCCATCGGCTTCACTGTCGATGCGCTGCTGGAACGATCAGGGATTTCCAAGGGTTCGTTGTATCACCACTTCGTTGATTTTTCGGATGTGATTGAACAAGCCCAAGTCATTCGATTCTCTAGGTATATCGATGCTGACATTAGAGCTCTTTTTGAGATGCTTGCATCAGCAAATTCTGGAGCAGAACTACGCGAGCGCTTTGAATCGCTTGTGCTCGCAACTTCACACCCGAGCCGCGGAGATGCCCGATCCGATAGAGCAACCATTCTCGGTCTTGCGCGACACTCGAAGAATTTTGCTGAGGCCTTGGGAAGAGAGCAACAACGAGTCACTGACGCCTTGGCTGATATTGCACGTGAAGCTCAGGAAAAGGGATTCATTCGTAAAGATGTAGATGTTCGAGTTCTTGCAACTTTCGTGCAGACGTACACCTTGGGTTTTGTCCTCAATGACATCACCATTGACCCCATCTCACCTGCTGACTGGTCCAAGTTTGTAGGCGCTGTTCTTGCAGCGTCGCTGTAGTTCAGGAGGACAAAGTCTCGCCGAATGAGTTTGCGGGAGGATCTGTGCGTTCAAATCGACTGACGCGATGAATGCCAAAGGCAGAATCTTCGTGGTGTGCGGCAATTAATTCGATGGGATGTGGAAACTTTTCGTCGAACATTGACTGAAGTGTTGTTTGCAATTGGGGATTGCCCACGGTGTCCCAAAGTTCTTGGTTTTCCCACACGAAGATGAGGGTGACTTCACCAGGTTTGCTGTCATCAAGCCACACTTCTTTTGACAAAAAGGGAATGCGGTCTAATCCTGGAGTAAATGCCTCGCCCAACGTCCACACTTCGTGGTCCACTGCAATGAACTCATTGACCACGCCTGGGTCCATAGAAAAAACTAAGACCTCGACAGGGCGGTGTTCATGGTTGACGTAGTGGTAATTCATGGCAGTGCTCTCGAGACATCAGGTTAGTGAGAAGTGTCCTGTGGGTTCGTCTTGGTGAGTTGGGTCTTGTTGGGGGACAATGTGGCGTGAGCTTTCCCTCGGACTTAGAAATCGCCCAAGCAGCAGTCTTGTTGTCCCCTGAAGAAATTGGTCAACAGATTGGCTTAGGCGCGGAACATCTTGAACCATATGGTCGTTATGTCGCCAAGATTGATCTCGATGCACTGGGTGATGTATCGCAACGCAAGAAGGGGCGATACATCGTTGTCACTGCCATTACGCCGACACCATTAGGTGAGGGAAAGACCACCACCTCGGTGGGGCTAGCGCAAGCGATGCGACACGTGGGCAAGGTGGGTTTGTTGGCGCTTCGTCAACCCTCTATGGGGCCCACATTTGGCATTAAAGGTGGAGCTGCTGGAGGTGGATACAGCCAAGTGGTGCCGATGGAAATTCTAAACCTGCATCTCACAGGTGATTTCCATGCAGTAACTGCCGCACACAATCTTTTGGCGGCAATGGTGGATAACCATCTGCATCATGGAAATGCTTTAGGCCTTGCGTTGAAAAAAATCACATGGCGGCGAGTCTTGGATGTCAATGATCGATCATTGCGCAACACAGTCATTGGTATGGGCACCGATCAAGACGGGGTGGTACGCCAAAGTGGATTCGATATCACCGCAGCATCGGAAGTAATGGCCATTTTGGCTCTGTGTACTTCTGCACAAGACCTACGCGCCAGACTCGGTCGTATCGTTGTGGGCTACACCGAAGATGATGTGGCTGTCACGGCAGAACAGATTGGTGCAGCAGGCGCGATGGCGGTCATCTTGCGTGAGGCAATAAAGCCCAACTTGATGCAGACATTGGAGAACACGCCCGCAATCATTCATGCAGGACCTTTCGGAAACATCGCAACCGGGAACTCCTCGGTGATTGCCGACCAGGTGGCGATTCATCTATGTGACTATCTCATTACTGAAGCTGGTTTTGGTGCCGATATGGGTGCCGAACGTTTTTTCAATATCAAGTGTCGTGTCTCCGGCATGGTTCCCGATGCTGCGGTACTGGTAGCAACCGTGCGTGCACTCAAAGCACATTCTGGGAGATACCGAGTGGTGGCGGGTCGGCCATTGCCGCAAGAGATGTTGCAAGAAAATCCTGACGACGTGCGCGCAGGTGCAGCAAACCTCATCAAACAAATTGAGAATGTGAAGATCCACGGCGTCTCGCCAGTTGTGGCAATCAATGCATTTCCTGGCGACTTCGCCAGTGAACATCACGTCATTGCCGAGATTGCACAATCGGTGGGAGCACGAGTTGCAGTGTGTCGACATTTTGGTGAAGGGGGAGCCGGAGCAGTAGATCTGGCGCGTGAAGTGATTGCAGCATGTGAAGAGCCCACTTCATTTGAGTTTTTGTATCCCGACGAGGCGACCTTGGATGAAAAGATTTCTGCTGTCGCTACCAAGATCTATGGTGCAGCACGAGTGGAGTACACATCTCTTGCGCGCGAACAACTCAAAATGTATGAGGCCAATGGATTTGGACACTTGCCAGTGTGTATCGCAAAGACTCATCTCAGCATTAGTGGTGATCCCACTCTGAAAGGCGCGCCCACGGGTCATACCTTGACGGTGCGTGAAGTGCGCGCCTCGGTAGGTGCAGGTTTTATCTATCCAATTTGTGGCGATATGCGCACAATGCCAGGACTTGGATCACAGCCAGCCGCGTTGTCCATCGACATTGGTGAGGATGGAAAAGTTGTGGGGTTGTTTTAGTTACTTGCCACGCAAGGCAGCAACAATCGGCGCACATTCGTCAATATTTTCTGCACCCACAATCGTGTAACTAAAGCCCCATTTCTCACGACGCTCAAGAAGCTGTTCGATACATGCATCAACAGATCCAATGAGAGCAAATGGTGATGTGTCGATCAGTTCAGCAGGAACGCTGAACATCGACGAGATCGCGTTAATCGTTGAAGCTCGGTCGTTGGTGACTTTGACGAAAAATGTTCGAATATTGAGTTCAATCTCCGACAATCGATGAGCACCAGCTTTGGCCACAAGCGCCACCTTTTCGTCAACGGATGCAGAAGTCATGGTGGAGATTGCCTCGGGGCCAACAACGCCGGCAGTGAGAGTTCCATTGATGCCCACTATGTCTGCTTCGCGTGCCGCAAATCCCAACACTCGAGGTCCGCCGCCACCAATCAAAATGGGCGGCAGAGGTTGTTGCACGGGCTTGGGCAGACCGTTGTAGTTGGTAATGGTGTAGTGATCACCCGAATAAGAAAATGTGTCGGGGCCCAGTGCACCTCGAATGACCGCTAAGCCTTCAATGAAGCGATCAATGCGCACTTTCGGTGAGTCATAGGTCATTCCAGCTTGCTCATAGTCACTCAGCATCCACCCTGCACCCAGGCCGATTTCGGTACGACCGTCCGAGAGCAAATCCATCGTGGCGAGCTCCTTGGCAAGTACCACAGGATGTTTGTAATCGTTATCAAACACCAAAGCACCAATGCGCAATGTTGTGGTTGCATCAGCGGCGGCCATCAGCGCAGGTACCGGCGCAAGCTGGTTGGTGAAGTGATCGGGCATGGTCAGTACGTCATAGCCAGCGTCTTCACTTCGTCGCGCTAACTCAGCCCACTCTTGTGCACTTGATGCATGTGAGACTTGGACTCCGAAACGAAATGGACGATGAGGAAACATTGACATGTTCTGCACGGTAGCAATCTTGGTGACAACACCAGCAGGTCCGTGCCCGATACGGTGGTCAACATCGTGAAAACCTTGTTCTCGACCCCCCGAGCCCACTGGCTGATGCGCTTTGCTATTGCGGTGGTGGCTGGATCGTTGCTAGTGACAGCAACGGTGGTTGGCGCGGCCCCTCAACTCTGGAGGGCAGTCTCGGCACATGAACAAACGCCCGTGCAATTGCCTTCCTTTAGTGGTCTTGCTACTCGAACAAAAATTGTGGATACAACGGGACGCCAAATTGGAGTATTCGAATTTGAAAACAGCCAACCCATCTCCATCGATGCCATTCCCGATCATGTCGTAGCAGCTTTTTTGGCGGTCGAAGATGAAGGATTTGAAAAGCACAAGGGTGTTAACTTGCGCGCACTTGTTCGCGCCGCACTGGCTAACTTTCAATTCACCACCGGCCGACAGGGCGCATCAACCATTACTCAACAGGTAGTCAAGAACGAATACCTTGCAGGACTTCCACGAGATGGCCGATACAAAATTTTGCAGGCCCGTTACGCAGTCATGCTGGAAAAGACAGTGTCGAAAGAGCAAATTGTGGAGCGCTATCTCAATGTGGT
>WLGS01000076.1 GCA_009703125.1 Actinomycetota bacterium | reverse complement strand
CTTGTGCCGCGAGCTACCGGACTTGATTCCTTGGTGTGGGTTCTGCCTGTTGCGGTACTTGTGTGTGCGGTAGCGGGTCTTGCAGTTGCGTTCCGTCGCTGGCGCGTTCAATTGGAAGGCGACGCCACGAGCGAAGACTTCGCACTTGTAGAACGACTAATGGGTCAAGATGTCACTGACGCGGAAAATGTGTAATGACTGAGAATCTTCGCGACGAGCTTGAATTTCTATTGAACTCACTGCGCGATCTTGAAAAAGAGCGCGACGCAGGCGATATCGACGATGTTGATTTTGCAACTATTCGTGATGGCTATGTGGCACGTGCAGCGGCGCTCTCTCGCGAGATTGAAGGTCTCGAGCAGTCCTCGCCACGCCCCAAGCCCAAATGGACCCAACGCATCGTGGCCAGTCTTGTGGTGTTGTCAATGGGGCTAGGCGGCGGAGTATTACTTGCACAGAACTCTGGACAACGTTTGCCGGGTGAAACATTTACCGGCGGTATCGAACAAAGCACGTCAACGCTGTTGGCCAGTGCCCGTCAATTGAATTTTTCTGATCCTGTGCGTTCCATTGAGTTGTATTCAGAAGTTCTCAAAGTGGAGCCGGATCATCCAGAGGCACTCACGTATCGGTCGTGGATGTTGGCTTTGACATCACGTGATGCAGAAACGGCTGTGAAGCAGATTGCATTGACCACTGCAGTTACCGATTTGATTCGCGCACAACGTATCGATCCGTCATATCCCGATCCGTATTGTTTTCTTGGAATTGTCTACTTCCGATTCCTTGAGCAAGCATCGCTTGCCAAACAGCAACTTGATGTGTGCTCGTCGATGAATCCACCTGCGTCTGTGTCAAGTTTTGTGAACGCGATTGTGGATGAAGTGAACGCAGCAGTAGAGCGTCAGAACTAGATAACGGGGCGATCCCAGTATTCAGCGTGTGTGAACAACTTGTTCACGTGATGCAACACAATGACAGAACCCTTGCGAGGTGATCGCATTGAAGCGTCAACATCCATACCGCGGCGAATGAGTCCGTTGACAAGATCTGGGATGACATCTCCATGACTACACAGCACGGCATTGTCCGCAACATCGTCCAGGACCGCAAGGGTTTTCTCAAGCGGAGATTCCTCGGTGAGACGTTCATCGATCACAATTTCTAAGCCAGTGATCTCTGCAAGTGGCTCAAGGGTTTGCACACAGCGCACATATGGGCTCGACAACAGCATCGAGGGCGTGTAGGGGAGCAAACGATCAGCGATGATTTTGGATTGACTCCATCCCACTTGTGTGAGGGGCCGGACCAGGTCGTCGCCTTCCCAGGTGGATCGAGAGCCGGCCTTTGCGTGACGTACGAGAAAGATTGGCACCTAGCCACCGTACACAGCCCGAGTAACGGCAGAATGAACACATGGGTTTTTTTGACCGAAATCGAAAAGAAGTTGAAGAGCAGGGATACGACCCCAACAGGCTTCCACCAGGTCAATATCTCACGGATCGTTTTCCTGTACTCCATGTAGGGGATGTTCCTACTTATGCACCCGGTGAATGGAATCTTGCTGTGGGTGGTCTCGTGGATAAACCGTTCACGCTTACATTCGAAGAACTCACTGCGTTACCGAGCGTTACTCTCACCACCGATATTCATTGCGTGACGAAGTGGTCAAAGTTTGACACTGTGTGGCGCGGCGTGAAGTTGAAAGATCTTCTCGACACCGCCGGTATTCAATCCGATGCAACTCATGTGATGGGTGTTGCCGAATATGGCTACACCGCGAATCTTCCCCTAGAAGATGCATTGCGTGATGAATCAATGGTGGTGTGGGAATACGAAGGTGAGCCCATTGAACCTATCCATGGTGGCCCAGTGCGTCTGTTGGTGCCGAATCTTTATTTTTGGAAGTCACCTAAATGGTTGCGCGGCATTGAACTGATGAATGCAGATAAACCCGGTTTTTGGGAACGCAATGGGTACCACATGTATGGAGACCCATTTTTAGAACAACGCCACTGGGGCGACTAGCCGTTACAAAAACTTGCGGAAAAGTTTTGCCTTACGTGCGGTGTAGGGCGGATATGCAAGTGAGGGATCAATCTTGGTGCTACGTGTCAACACTGGTTTCATGTGTTGGAAGATGCGCACACCAGACTTGCCGTGATAGGCGCCCATGCCACTTTCGCCTACGCCACCAAATGGCAGGTGAGGGTTGGTGATGTGCATCAATGTGCCATTCACGGTCACGCCACCTGCGGTGGTGCTGTTCACCACATGCGAGATCACATTTTTGTTTTCAGCAAACACATACAAAGCCAAAGGATGTGGGTGGTTGTTGATGTAGGTAATCGCCTCATCGGCAGAGTCGATTCCGATTACTGGCAAGAGAGGTCCGAAAATCTCTTCGCTCATCAACTGTGATTCCAGGTCAACATTGTCAATAACTGTGGGCGAGATGTAGCGCTGTGCTGCATCCACATCGCCTCCCACCACAACATTGCCCCCACTCATCAAAGTGTTCAATCGTGTGAAGTGACGATCGCTGACGATGCGACCGTAACTGTCACTGTACTTTGCGTCAGCACCGTAGAAATCTTTGATTGCATCTGCAATGCCGTCAATCAACTTCGCCTTCACTGAGTTATCTACCAAGATGTAGTCAGGTGCAATGCATGTTTGGCCAGCGTTGAGCCACTTGCCCCACGCAATGCGTCGTGCAGCAATGGCGATGTTTGCTGATTTGTCGACAACCACAGGGCTCTTGCCACCTAATTCCAAAGTGACAGGAGTGAGGTGCTTGGCAGCAGCTGTCATCACAATGCGTCCCACAGTTCCGTTGCCTGTGTAGAAAATGTGATCGAACTGTTGCGCCAGAAGTTCAGTGGTTTCGGCGACTCCACCTTCCACTACGGAAATGGCAGATTGATCCATGTATTTGGGAAGGAGTTCTGCAAGAGCCGCCGATGTTGCGCCCGAGACCTCAGATGGTTTCATCACCACGGCATTTCCCGCTGCAATGGCACCGGCTGCAGGAACCAACAACAACTGAACGGGGTAGTTCCATGGTGCAATCACAAGTACAACACCAAGTGGTTGGGGGATACGGCGTGATTTTGAGGGTTGTGTGACGATGGGGGACGAGACACGCTCTGTCTTGTTCCATTTCTTGAGGTTCTTCAGCATGGATTCGATTTCGCCGAGAACAAAAGCGATGTCGGTGACAAATCCTTCGACGGTGGGCTTTCCTAAGTCAACCCGCAAAGCCTCAATGAAACGCTCTTCGTTTTCTTCGAGCATTTTTTTCATTTGCTCTAACTGCTGACGACGCCATGCAAGCGGTGCCGTGTGGCCCGAGCGAAATGTTGCACGCACTTGTGTCACAAGAGATGCAACAGAGGTAGTGGTGCCAGCAGGAGTATCAAGAACAGTCATAACGGAGTCTTTCTGTAGTGAGGTAAAAGAGCGGTTTATACAGCAGTGACACACAAGGTGTCACCCGAGGCGATAGTGCCGATGGTTTCAGGGTCGGTCTCACCATAAATGGCGCCCAACATTCCCTTCACCATGCCACGTTCTACTGCACAGATCACCGGGTGTTCAATGGCTACATCTCCAAAAGGACAATGGCTTGTCACAATGCGTAACTTGTTGTCGCTTTTTTCAGTGTGTGCCGCAAATCCGTGTGCAGTCAATGCATCTGCAACTGCTTGAATCGCAGAACGTAAAGATCGTGTGCCTACAGCTGCGTCATGACCAGTAAGACCAGTTGCCATCGCTTGGCCATATTCGTTGCCCACTTGTTCGGCGATGTCGTGTGCAATGTTGGAAGGTAGAGCGGCAAGTGCTTTGCCGAGTAATGTCAAAATCAAATCATCGGTGCGAATGGGAAATTCAAACTCGGTTTCTTTGCTCGCAACGCGGTAGTGCTTTGAAGGTCGTCCGACACTTGCTGACTTCTGACGGGCAACTGTGACTTCTAAATACCCGCCAGCGGCGAGCTTGTCGAGGTGATGGCGCGCCACATTGGCGTGGAGGTCGAATTTGTGTGCCACCTGTGACGCGGTAATGCCCTCGTCGTGTTCGCGGACAAATAGGTAGATAGCTCGCCGTGTGGGGTCACCAAAAGCAGATGTGATCGCCGACACGGTCGCAGTAAATGCCTTCGGTGTCATGACATGGGTGGTGGTCATTTCACTCACAGGGGTATTCTACCTATGGCCGTAGTGCAAATACCCCCCTTGGAGTCTTCATGTCATCAGTAACCGTCGAACAAGTCATCGAGGCCCTGCGCCCCGTTGAAGACCCCGAATTGCATCGCTCCATTGTCGATCTTGACATGGTGCACGACGTGGCTATCTCTAGCCAAGGTGTCTCGCTCACGGTGACATTGACGGTGCCCGGATGTCCGATGCGCAATGAAATTCAATCACGCGTCACTAATGCGGTGGCGCCTTTGATTGGTGGCGCACCAGTGACCATCAACTTTGGTGTGATGACCGATGCACAGCGAGCAAACGTTCGTCAGATGTTGAACGGAAATCCAGGTGCAACTGCAGGTTCCACACAAGCACACGGCCATGCAGAAGGACGCGTGATTCCCTTCGCTGCAAAAGATTCCAAAACTCAACCACTGCTGATTTCATCGGGCAAAGGCGGAGTGGGCAAGAGCTCGGTCACAACCAACCTTGCTGTGGCACTTGCAAGTCGCGGGCACACAGTGGGCATTGTGGATGCCGACATCTACGGCTTTTCTATTCCACGTATGTTGGGCGCAGAACGCGATCCGGTGATGATCGACAACATGTTGTTGCCACCTGAGAACTACGGCGTGCGTTGCATCTCTATTGGGTATTTCGTACCCGAGGGTGAAGCAGTTATTTGGCGCGGACCGATGTTGCACAAAGCACTCGAGCAGTTCCTCACCGATGTGTTCTGGGATGAGCCCGATTATCTTTTGGTGGACATGCCGCCAGGAACAGGTGACATTGCATTGAGCTTGAGCCAGTACTTGCCAAAGGCAGAAGTTCTTGTGGTGACAACTCCACAAGATGCAGCACAAAAAGTTGCACGCTTGTCGGCCGCAATGGCAAAGAAAGTCAATCTCCCCGTGCGTGGAGTGATTGAAAACATGTCATGGTTCACCGGCGATGATGGCAAGAAGTATGAGTTGTTCGGCTCAGGTGGCGGCCAAGAACTTGCCGAAGAGCTTGGAGTGCCTCTTTTGGCGCAAATTCCTCTCACACCAGTGTTGCGTGAAGGTGGCGATGATGGACGACCCATCGCGGCAGTTGCACCAGATTCTGAAGCGGGACGAGCATTCCATCAGTTGGCCGAAAAAGTTGAGGCGATGAAGCCAAAGAAAATCTTTAGTAAGGGTCTCAAACTGCTCTAGGCGGTACCGTGTAGTGGCGTAACGCTTTGAAATGTTCGAAGACGTGAAATGGTGACATCGAGGTAAACACAGTGGATATTCGCATTGGAGTAACACAGGCATCACGAGAGATTGCTGTGGAAGTAGATGACGACGCCAAAGTGCGCCAAGCTCTCAAGGCTTCGGTGGAATCAGCCATGAAGGGCGAGATCGATACTTTGTGGATTACCGACAAAAAGGGTCGCGACATTGCAGTACCCGCAGCCAAAATCGCATATGTCGAAATTGGTTCAGCTGATGCGGATCGCCGTATTGGCTTTGGTGGCTGAACCCGCAACTCACGCATTGCCATCCTGACTCCTAGCCCATAGGGCAGACTTGCAAGGAGAAGGGAGCGTCCATGGCAACCATTGGTGAACTTGCACGCCAGCACACAGCGCTATCTAAAGAGCAGATTTCTCACTTAATCAATCTCTCTAGCGAGTGGGGCATGCTTGCCGACTTGTGTTTTTCTGACCTGATGATGCACGTGCCTCGCGAAGATGGCACATGGATTGTGATTTCCCAGGTGCGCGCAGCCACCGGACAGACTCTCTACATTGACGACCGTGTCGGAATGACAGCTCGTCCGGGTGATGTGCCTCTCATTGCGAAAGCGTTTGATACAAGCACGATTGTGGAAGATGAAATCTTCTTTGAAGGTGTCGCCGATGACTGTCGCATGATGGCGATACCTGTGGTGCATCAAGGTGACGTTATTGCGGTGATGTCTCGTGAATGGTCGCGCCGTACCGGTCGACAACTCGGAGAATTGGAACGCCACTACCTCGACCTTTTCAACACTTTCGCATCAATGATTGTGCGCGGTGATTTTCCGTTTCCTGGCCGTGTGGCCGACAGCAGCGTGGCTCCCCGTGTGGGCGACGGCGCCATCGTGCTAGATGGCAAGGCGCGAGTGCGATACGCCTCACCTAATGCCACCTCCGCTTTACATCGCGTGGGAATTAGCACCAATGTGGTGGGCCAGACACTGGCCGAGTTGGGTGTTACTGATTCATCTGTACGCCAGGCTTTTGAACGCAAAGAACCTGTAGTTGAAGAATTTGAACAAAGCACTGAAGTCACTCTGCTGACGCGTTGTCTCCCTCTTGTGGTCACCACCGACGGAGACAGTGAAGTAACGGGCGCTTTGATGTTGGTGCGCGACGTGAGCGAATTGCGCCGACGTGACCGCTTGATTTTGTCGAAAGACGCGACTATTCGCGAAATTCACCACAGAGTAAAGAACAATCTGCAGACAATCTCATCGCTTCTGCGTCTCCAAGCACGTCGTCTGCAATCAGCCGAAGCAAAAGCTGCAGTCACAGAATCTGTGCGTCGTATTCGCACCATTGCTTTAGTGCACGAAGCATTGTCGCGAGAACCAGGTGACGATGTGGCGTTTATTGAAATAGTTCGGCCTTTGTTGCGACTGGTAGAAGAAAGTCTGCAGTCGCCCGATCGCCCGATGCGTTTTGAAGTAATGGGCGATGGTGGACGTTTGCCCGCAACCGTGGTGACGCCTTTGTCTGTGGTGTTGACCGAGTTATTGCAAAACGCGGTGGACCATGGCTACACCGAAGGTGACGGTGGCGGAAGTGTGGTGGTGCGACTTGGTTGCACCGACACAGAGCTCACTGTGGCCGTGATTGACGACGGGCGAGGAATTGCTCCGGACTTTTCACTCGATGATGCCACTGGCTTGGGACTCTCGATTGTGCGTACTTTGGTGACCACTGAATTGGCGGGATCTATAGAGATGCGTCCCGCGAGAAGTGAAGACCTAGAAGCGGTGGGCCTCACAGTGGTGGAGGGCAACACTGGAACGGTGATTGAGCTGCGCGTCCCTATGGAGGGCGAATAAATCTTTAGCGTGCGGCGGCGCGCTGAGCGCGGGCAGCAGCAGCGGCCTCGCGACGCATCTGGCGACGCTCTTCCTCAGAGGTGCCACCCCAGATGCCGGTGTCTTGGTTGGTCTCGAGAGCGAACTCGAGGCATTCGACGTTCACGGGGCATTCACAGCAGACCGATTTGGCTTTCGCAATTTGCAAGAGCGCTTGGCCAGTAGTTCCCACGGGAAAGAACAATTCAGGGTCGGTATCACGACAGGTGGCAGCTGAACGCCAGGTGTAATCGGCACTTCCAAGAGCTAGCGAAGACGCGAGGATCGACACGGTCGTTTCCTTAAAGGTTCTAGGCGCCAAGGCGCGGGGCGGATGCGTGGGCGGCGAACCGCCCGCATGCAAACGCTACGAGCGAAGTGGGCGAGTAACAATGACGAAAGCAAAGTTCTTGCGATGTATTTTTTCTCATAGTGTGAACGAAAAGCGAAAGCAGGTTGTATATGGCGCCGGTACAGGTGATTGCCCACAGGGGAGCCTCGTTGGCAGAACGAGAGAACACTCTTGCTGCTTTTCGTCGTGCACACGCCATGGGTGCAGACGCAGTAGAACTTGATGTACGTCGCACACTTGATGGTGCAATGGCAATTCATCACGATGCAACGCTGTCCGATGGTCGATTGATTTGTGCGACGCATTCAGATGATCTGAAAGACGACATTCCTTTCCTTGCAGATGCCTTAGATGCATGTGCAGGCATGTGGGTCAATATTGAAATCAAGAATTACCCCGCTGATCCAGACTTTGACGACACAGATTCACTCGCTGCAACAGTTGCGTCGCATCTCATTGAGCGCGGTGAGGATGAACGTTGGTTGATTTCATGTTTTCACCGACCCACGGTGGATGCAATGCGCACATTGCATCCCGGTGTGCGTACCGCATGGCTTACCTTGGGTGTGCGAGAGGCAGATTGCGAGAAAGTCGCGCGGGATATGGCGCGATCTGGCCATACGGCCTTGCATCCGTGGACAGATTTGCTGACACGTGCCTGCATTGAGACTTTTCATGCGCATGGCTTGGCAGTGAACTCCTGGACAATTGACGATCCCACACGAATGGCTGAGCTCATTGAGTTGGGAATTGATGGCATCTGTACCAATGCACCCGATGTGGCATTGGAAGTATTGGGCCGAAATTAGAAACGTGGCACGTTAGGGATGCGAACGTACAAGTCGTAACGCATTAGGAACGTGCTCAAACACAATCTCGCGCACCTCGCCTAGATAGTCCCCATCGAGTTGATAGGGGAATGCTCGTGCATCGCTATAGGTGACCGAAGAAACATTTGTATGAATATCGAGCCATGGGCGCTCTTCAATTCCGCCACCACGCAATGCAGAACCCAAAGTGCGCAAAATGTGCAGTGGCTTCATTGTCTTGAACGTGACTACGGAAAGTCCACTCGACAGCGATGTAGAAGGAACAAGATCTAAGGGACGGTTTCCGAGGTAGGTGTAGGGATTTGTGTTCATCACTACTGAGAAGAACCCTTCATCTACACGTTTTCCATCATTGAATGTGAGAGAAAAGTGTGAACGCTTGCGATCGAAGTCTGCAAAAAAAGTTTTGAGAGCAGCAACCACAAAAAGTGGGTGCCCGAAATACCTTTTGAGCCACGCGCGTTGCTCTACCCATTTGACGACTGCGGCGTCGTATCCCACGCCAGTGTGGAATGTGAAGTAGCGACCGTTGGCACGCCCCAATCCAATAGGTGAGATGTCGCCTCGGTCGAGAGCATCGATGATGTGTTCGACTGCTTGCAGTGCATCATTGGGCATACCAAGGGTGCGTGCGAACACATTTGTGGACCCACCGGGCAAAACTGCCAACGCGGTATCAGTTGTTGCTACGCCGGTTGCTACTTCGTTGAG
>WLGS01000075.1 GCA_009703125.1 Actinomycetota bacterium | reverse complement strand
GCAGTCGTTTTGGTGGGTGGATTTGGAACTCGTCTTCGACCTCTGACGTACACCACTCCAAAGCCACTTTTGCCTATTGCAAATGTGCGTCAACTAGAACATTTGATTGCCCATCTTGGATCGGCGGGCATTACAGATGTCGTGCTTGCATTGGGGTTCAAACCAGAACCATTTTTTGAAGCATTCCCTGAGGGCGTTTGTGCCGGTGTTGCATTGCACTATGCAGTTGAACCAGAGCCTTTTGATACCGCAGGGGCAATCGCATTTGCTGCTCGGGATGCAGGCATCTCTGACACCTTCGTGGTGATGAACGGCGACATCATTTGTGATGTTGATGTTGCAGCACTTGTTACTTTTCATCGCTCGCGTGGTGCAGAGGCAACCTTGCATCTCACCCCCGTGGAAGATCCCTCCCAGTACGGTGTCGTCGAGGTCGATGAGAACGGCTGGGTGCAGCGCTTTGTAGAAAAGCCCGCCCCCGGTGAGACCACAAGTTCTGTGATTAACGCCGGAACATACGTGCTCGAACCACGAGTTCTCGATCGGATTCCTGTCAATACAAAGGTCTCTATTGAGCGCGTGGTATTTCCTGCAATGGTGCAAGATAAGTCATTGGCGGCAATGGCCACTAACGACTACTGGATTGATACAGGTCGGCCCGATACCTACTTGCAAGCCAACCTTGATCTCATCGACGGGACGCGCCCGACAATTTTGTCATCAGTAGCTCCGCATGTAGTCATTGATTCCACCTCGTCGGTCACGCGCACCGTGATTGGTGAAGGCGCACACATCGGTCGTAATTGTGTTTTGATTGACTCTGTGGTGTTACCGCATGCAGTGATTGGCGATCGCGTACGTCTCGATAACTCATTGGTGATGGGGCGCGTGGGCAGTGATGCCACATTGGTGCGTTGTGTAGTGGGCCTTGATGGGGAAGTGCCAAGCGGTGCAGACCTAACGGACGCTCGAGTTCCTCATCCAGAGGCTCAGTAATGTCAGCATCGCGTCACATCATGATCTGTGGTGGCGCTGGCTTTATTGGTTCTCATCTTGTCGATCGACTCCTCGCTGAGGGTCATGAAGTTGATGTAGTCGATGATCTGTCGACGGGCTCGCTCGCAAACTTGAACGAGTCACGATCAGGTTCTGGGCGCTTTAAGTTTCAGAACATCTCAGTTGCCTCGGCAGAGTTTTCCGAATTGGTATCGCTACGTAGGCCTTCGATCATTGTGAATCTGGCTGCTTTTGCTCCCTCGCATATGCATCTTGCCGGCGCATCAAACAGTTTGGCCTCAACCATTGCAGTGCTTGAAGCAGCACGACGTGGAGCGGTCTCCAAGGTGGTCACTGCTATTCCTGCGCGTCTTCTTTATGGGGAAGTTGCCGCACGTGATCTGCCCATCAAAGAAGGCCACATCAACGATGCGCGTACCACCGAAGAGGTGCTTGGTCGTGCAGCGGCCGATATGCATCACGTCTATCGCGATCGTCACGGCGTGGAGTTCACTGTGCTTGCCATGGCAAACGTGTACGGGAAACGACAGAGAACTGATGATGGAGTAGTCGCATCATTTCTTGACGCGTTATCGCACGGCAAAGCCCCCAATGTGCATGGCAGCGGAAAGCAACTGCGCGATTTTGTGTTTATTGATGACACTGTAGATGCAGTGTCGCGTTCTCTTGATCGGGCCGGTGGCTTGGTTATCAATGTAGGAACTGGCGTGGCCACATCCATTAATGATTTGTGGTCCGTGATGGGTGGGGCAGCAGCTCCTGTGCCACGCAATGTCGCCGAACGTCCTCACGACATTGCGCGGTTATCGCTCTCGCCAGTGCGTGCGCGCATTCAATTGGGCTGGTCACCCTTCACCACTTTGGAGCAAGGTGTAGCGAGTTTGCGCTAGCGGAATAGGTCTTCGCTGGGTGGTCGCACAATTTCAGAGATTGCCGAAGAGCGAAACCACTCTGGATCGGCACCACGGATAATGGCAACGGGTACTCCTGAGGATTTACCCATCACCAATTCGCCCGCTGATGCCAGTTCGTCGGCGATGCACACCTCGGTTACTTGCATCACACGGCCCAATGCATCGGGCGTGCCGCGCAAATCGTGCACTGCGGCAATTCCTGCAACTCCAATGGCCACATCGGTGAGTCCTTTGCGCCACGGACGACCAAAAGTGTCACTAATGATGACACCCACCGACACACCCAGGCGGGCCTTGATGATGTCGCGTATACGACGTGCGGATCTGTCGCTGTCGTCGGGGAGCAGAGCTGCATAGCCACGTTCCACATTGGACAAATCAATTCCACTATTGGCACAGACAAAACCGTGTTTGGTTTCGGTAATGATGAGATCTCCGCGACGACGCACCACACGTGTTGCTTCTTGTTCGACAAGTTCTTTATGCGACAACGGATCATCAGGGTTGATGGCAACAAGTTTGTTTTCCGCTTTTGACACAACCTTTTGCGTCACAATCAAGACATCGTTTTCGCGTAACGGTCCATTGGGTTCTTGTGCGCATGCATCGGCAATGACATCACCAAGTTGCATACCCGGGGTGATCTCGCCGATTCCTTCAACGCTCCATGCCATTAGTCGGGCCATTATTTGCCTCCTTGTATGTCAACTGCATCGAGTGCGCATTGGGCAAGTGCCATGGAAACCCCTGGGCGCGACATGATGGTGTCGGTCACAACACAACGCATTCCCGTCTTTTCTACGTCACTTGCGAGATGTGCATCCTGCTGGTCAATCACTAACGTTCCACAGATCTCTTTATAGAGACGCGCGACTCCTACAACAGTGGGTTCATGTCCAAGTTCTACCAGCATGCGATCGGCAGGCCCCTTAAGTGCGGTTCCGGCCACAATGGGCGAGATGGCAACCACTTTGTCACGTACTTGAGACAGTGCGTTGTCTATGCCGGCGAGTGCGCGCATAGGACCAATGGACACGATGGGATTCGAGGGTGCGATGATGATGCGTGCTGCATTCTCGATGAGCGACAGATCAATGAAAGATGCAGTTGTGGCTCCCTCAAAATCCACACCTGTGACAGCGACGTTGTGCTTCAGTTTTACGAAGTACTCCTGAAAGGTGACAGTCTCTTTTTCAAGATGCACATGCGTGCGCACCACGTCGTTGCTCATTGGCAAAATCTGCACGGTCACTTCAAATGCGCGACGAATCTCATCAGTGACTTCTGCGAGGGTGGCACCCTCGCGTAGTCGGGCTGTGCGATAAAAGTGCGTTGCAAGATCCTGGTCGCCAAGGTTGAACCAACGCGGTGCCGCGTGTGAGTGTTTGGGGCGAACATCTTCAAATCGAGCAAGGGCTTCCATGGCTCGCCAGGTCTCATCGCGCAACCCCCATCCACGTGTGGGGTCGATTGCGTCGGCAAGGGTGTAGGTCACCGTGTCGATGTCGGGAGAAATCGACAAACCATGAAGTTCAGTGTCATCGCCAGTATTGACAACGGTCACAATGTCGGCGGGAGGGGCAACCTGGACAAGGCCTTTGAGGAATCGCGCGGCCCCTACACCCCCTGCCAACACCAGAATCATGGTGCAAGCGTAGGGCGTCAACTTGGCGAAGGTTCACCCCGTAGACATGCTGTGGTGGTACCGTCACTAGGTCCCATCATCCATACATAATGAGGTAATTCCGATGCCCCGCGCTTTCATCACCGGAATCACAGGTCAAGACGGTCAACATCTGGCCGAATTTCTCCATTCCAAGGGTTATCAAGTCTTTGGCATGCTCAAGGGTCAAAACAACCCTCGCGCATTGCAGATTCGCGACGAGTTTCCCTATGTCGAACTTGTCCCTGGTGATTTAGCAGATCTCACCAGCTTGGTGTCGGCCATGGAATATGTACAGCCCGACGAGGTCTACAACTTGGGTGCAATTTCTTTTGTGGCTATCTCGTTTGGACAAGCAGAGCTCACTTCAAACATCACTGGTCTAGGCGTACTGCGCATGTTGGAAGCCATTCGTATGGTGGGCGGAACTCAGAACAACCCCATTCGTTTTTATCAAGCATCGTCATCGGAGATGTTTGGCAAAGTACGTGAAGTGCCTCAAACAGAACTCACACCGTTCCATCCCCGTTCGCCTTATGGCTGTGCGAAAGTGTTCGGACATGACATCACTGTGAATTATCGCGAGAGCTACGGCATCTACGCATGTTCTGGAATTCTGTTCAACCACGAGGGTCCTCGTCGTGGTCTCGAATTCGTGACACGAAAGATTTCCAATACGGCAGCGCGCATCAAGCTTGGTTTGGAAAGTGAACTAGTCATGGGCAACCTCGATGCAAAACGCGACTGGGGATATGCCGGTGACTATGTGCGTGCAATGTGGATGATGCTCCAGCAGCCTGAACCCGACGATTACGTCGTGGCAACGGGTGAGACTCACTCCATTGAAGAGTTCCTCACACTGGCATTCGAAGAAGCTGGCTTGGGTGATTGGCGTCCTTACGTCAAGCAGGATCCGCGTTTCTTCCGTCCCGCAGAAGTGGATCTTTTGATTGGTGACCCCTCAAAGGCACGCAATCAATTGGGATGGATTCCCGAAGTTGATTTCCCCTCATTGGTCAAGATGATGGTGAGAAACGATCTTGATATCGAAGCCGCACGGCTTTCGAAGTAGTTCCGAGTTATCCCTCAAAAGGGGAGTCAAGAACACCGTCGAGCATTGATTCGGCATCTGGAATAGCGCCCGCCACGATGCGGGCACGTAATGCGTATCCAAAAATCATGCAGGCAGTTAACGACCCTGCGACTAATCCCAGTTCCACACGCAAGAACAAGTCATTGCTTGACACGGTGGTCACTACAAGAAACACTGCCATTGCAGAGAGCCAGCCAAGTGCAACCCAACTATGTCCGTGAAGAGCAATAACTGCTTGGGCAGTGGCTAGCGCAATCATGTACAGACCACTTGCCAGGGCAAGGATGGTTAACGTGCGTCGATCAAGTCCGCCTTCATAGACCAACTCCAACGCCCATGGTCCGAGTGCAAACGAACCCACAACTCCCAAGAGCGCGACACCAACAACCACTTTCATCAGCAATGAAAATCCCTCGCGGAATTCATCGAGGTCACCCTTTGCTGCGAGACGCGCCAGTCGTGGAAGTAGGGACGCTTGCACTGCTTGGAATAAAAACAAAGGCACACGCGATAACAACACGCCGTTTCCGAATGCGGTGACAAGTTGTGCTTGATCGGAACGCGCCAAGATGTCTACGCCAAGTGGGCCAGCATTCACTAGTCCTGCAGCCATTACTGAGCCAAGCAAGAGCCAACCCAGATTCGGTGTGATCTCTGAGAATGAAGCTTCAGGGCCAGGATCGGTGCGAGTTTGGCCGCGTACACCCACCACAGCAACTGCAACCAATGGTGAGAGCGCAACAGCAAATGCATACGCGCCGATGCTTGTGATGTTGAGCTGCCACAACACCACTACGGCAATGATGCGCGTGGCTCCATCGACACCCATGATGGTGCCGTAACTAACAAACCGACCAGATCCCGATGCAATGCCACGTGCGAGGTGCATGGGTGCGTATGCGACAACGGTGACCATCAGTGCCGCGGTGACAATCCAATGTCCTTCAAACATGGTGCGCGTGAGATACGGCGAAACCACAAGTATTGCGATGGCCAACAAGGCGGTGAGTCCGCCAGCGAGGGGGAGCATTCTGCGCACCACAGGTCGTCCGCCCTGTTGCAATGCGCGACGATGAGCCAATGCGCGACCGAGTTCTTGTTCAACGGGCATCAAGATGCCAGGCACAAGAGCAAACGTGGTGAACCACAACGCAACAATGGGCTTGAAGGCTTCTTTGCCCAACGCAACTTGGCCCACTTTGAAGAATGCATACGCGGTGAAGCCAGCGATAAAGAGCCCAATGGCTACGGGAAACGTGCCCTCAGGCAGGGGTGTCTTGGCTCCGGGCTGAGGATCAGTGGGCGTGGACACGAACCTTGAGGCTACTTGGATAGGCCAAGGCCTACTGAGTTTGAGAATGAAAGCGAGTTATTGAGCGGTGTTAAAGCGCGATTTTGCGGCATCGATGAGTTCGCGACGGCGAACTTGTGCTTTTTGAAATCCCAGCACAGCAAAGCCAACTGCGGTGTAGCCAAACTCCGTGGCCTGCTTGACGGCTGGCTGATTCAAGACAGCGGTGGGATTGATCTTGCGGAAGTCAACAGCGGTGAGGTCAATGGAATGCAACTGGGGAACCTGAATCTTGGGAAGGTTCACCTTGGGGAGATCAACAGAGGGGATCTGCAACTTGGAGAGGTCGATCTTGGGGAGAGTGAAAGAGGGAATCTTTGGCATGCAAGACATAGTAACCCTGACTGCTAATTTTTGCTAGCACTTGCGTACGGGCCTTATGTCACATCGGGTTCTGTGGACTGCTCCGCGATGGTCAAGGGCTAGCACTAGCCTCGCGGGGGCGTGACTAACACTGATGTGACTTTCTCTGGGCCCCCTGTGGTTGCCGTGATGGTGATTCATGAATCGGGCGACTGGCTCATTGAATCTCTGCGCGCCCTGGTCTCCCAGGATTATGAGGGTCTCCAGATTCTGTTGCTGATTACTGGGACATCCGAAGGCCAGGCCGCCCGCACGATTCTGGACATCATCGAGACCGAGGCACCCCAAGCGGTGGTGCGATTTTTGGGAGGCAATCCTGGGTATGGACCTTCTTGTAACGCGGTACTCGATCTCGTTCAGGGCGAGAGTGGACTGTTCTGTTTCTTGCATGACGATGTGGCGATGTTCCCCGATGCCATCTCACAGTTAGTTGTGGAACTACATCGGTCGAACGCCGGTGTAGTGGGTCCCAAGCTTGTGTACTGGGATGACGCATCGATGATCCAATCGGTGGGAAGTGCATCAGATCGCTTCGGGGTAACTGTGCCCTACGCCGATACGGGTGAGCGTGATCAAGAACAGCACGATGCCGTGCAAGACGTTTTTGTTGTCTCGAGCGCATGCATGGTTGTGCGAGCTGACCTATTTCGCACCGTGGGCGGTTTTGATGCATCTGTAGGCACTGCCGGAAATGATTTGGATTTTTGTTGGCGTGTCCATACATCGGGTGCGCGAGTCGTCATTGTGCCCGCAGCAATTGCGCGCCACAGAGAATCAATGTCGCGCGAGTTGAAAGAGGACGATTCTGAAGACAGCACTCGAACGAGTGAATATGACCGTGTGAAAACAGTGGCGTCCTTGTCGACGGTACGACAGTTGCCCGCTGTGTTGTCACAGATGTTTGTGCTTACTTTGGTGCGAACAGTGTTGTTGCTAGTTACAGGTCGTGGTCGTCGCGCACTCGATGAACTGTTGGCATTTCTTTCCTTGCCACGAAGCGTTGCCGAAGTGCGTCAACGTCGAAAAGAAGTGCATCAGTATCGAAGTGTGGATGGATCTGGTATCGGAGCGTTGCAAGTGCGAGGTTCGTCCTATGTCACTGTGTTCTTGCGCCGGCGTGCACGTGTTGCAGGTCTGGCGCAGTCTCAGGCGACCAAAGATGTCATCGAGGCGGCACCAAAAGGTTCCTATGTTTTATGGGGTGTGCTTGTAGGAGTTCTTCTCCTTGGGTCACGCGCACTGTTTCTTGACGGTGTTGTATCAGTGGGTCAAATGGTGCCGTTTCATGAATCGGTGCGTTCCACAATTGCTTCCTATGCATCTGGATGGTGGGGAGCAGGGTTTGGCCAAGTATCTGCAATTCCCACAGGAGTGGTGTTAACTGCACTATCTAGCGCTGTTGTCTTTGGTCAATCTGGAATGGCGCACACTTTGGCAGTTGTGTTGTTGCCATTGGTGGGCTGGCTTGGTGTGTGGCGTTTTGCATCAGTTTTTGGAACCCGTGCTGCTCGCATTGGTGCGGTGACGGCGTATGCAGCTGTTCCCTTGCCTTACGTAGCAATTGCTACAGGTCGTTGGGGTGCATTGCTGGTGTATGCATGCATGCCGTGGATGATTCATCTTTTGCGCATGCTCGTAGGTCATGCCGATATAGGAGGGGCGCGATTGGGCGAACACATGGTGGTGGTCTCCCCGCAAGTGTGGCGTCAATGGTTTGCATCACTTGTGTTGCTCGTTGCAATTGTGTTCGCTTTTGAACCATCCATTGTGGGTGTGCTTCCTATTACTGCAGTCGTTCTTTCTGTTGCAATGTTTGTGCAAGGACTACACATCAAGTGGGTAGCGCGGTGGTTGGGTATCACTGCATTGGCAACTTTTGTTGGTGTGGCTTTGAACTTGCCGTGGTCCATCTCATATGTGCGTGATGGTTGGTGGGAAGCAATTTTTGGTGCACCAGTGGAATCAGGAAGACAACTGGGCCTCTGGCGCTTGTTGACGTTTGATCTGGGTGAGTATTGGCTCTCATTTGGAATTGTGGGACTCTACGGAGCAGTCATTGGTGCAGTTCTTTTGGTACGTGGTGCCCGTACTCAATGGGCTTTGCGTGGCGCGACATTGGTCGCTGCCGGACTACTGCTTGCAATCTCCGATGATGCTGCATTGTTGCCATTACACATGGCAGAGCCAGGAATCATGTTGGTTCCTGTTGCACTCGGACTTGCAGTGTGCGCAGGTGCGATGGGGGCATCGCTTGCATCCGACTTGGGTCGTGGACGTTTAAGTTGGCGACAACCTTTTGGCGCACTTGTAGGAGTGATCTTTGCAATCGGTCTGGTACCAACTGCGGTCAACAGCGTGCAAGGCAGTTGGCATCAGCCCTCTCTTACGCTGCCACAGTTGTTGGCGCAGCTTCCGGCCACCTCCACCGACGGTGATTATCGGACTCTTTTCATTGGTGACTCTCGTGTATTACCAGGGGCGCCATTGGGTTTTGGATGGGGCATCTCGTATTCAGTCATCAACGGACCGGTGGCAAAGATTGACGAACACTGGGAGATTCCTGAAACCACCGTGCGAGAAAATGCCAGTGCCGCAATGTATGGAATTGTGCGAGGACAAACCTCACGTGCGGGACGCTTGCTTGCACCACTGTCTGTGCGTTTCATTGTGGTGCCCGTCATTGATGGTGCACAATCCACTAGAGATAACCCCATTGCTGCGCCACAGGGACTGGTGGAGTCTTTATCGCGTCAATTAGACCTCAAACGTAAGTTTGCCTCACCCGATGTGGTGGTGTTTGAAAACAGCTCATGGCTTCCGGTGCGTTCCATACTTACCGACGTGGGTAGCCAAAGCAGTCAACTCGCTGGCGCACAGTCCATGATTGCCGCCGACATCAGTGGGGCAAGTGCATTGCCCGCTGTGGAGTATTTCAATAG
>WLGS01000074.1 GCA_009703125.1 Actinomycetota bacterium | reverse complement strand
TACACAGTTGATGTACCTGCCGGCATTCGCTCGGGGCAAACATTGCGTCTTTCCGACAGAGGTGCGGTGGGCCCGCGTGGTGGTCCCGCAGGTGATTTGTATGTCCATGTTGCTGTGGCAACTCATCCAGACTTTGAACGCGTGGATGATGACTTGGTGTACACATTGTCGTTGACCATTACTCAAGCTGCACTTGGTGTGCACACAGTGTTACAGGCCCTCGATGGCGAACTTGACCTTGTCGTGCCTGCAGGTACACAGCATGGGAAACAATTCGTGGCGCGTGGACGTGGAGTACCTCATCTTCAAGGACGCGGTCGCGGCAATCTCATTGTGCGTGTTGCAGTGGTGATACCTACTTCTTTATCCCAAGAACAAGAGCAGCTACTGCGTCAACTTGCAGAGATTTCTGGTGATGAGATTGCGCCACCGGACAAGAGTTTGTTTTCCAAAATCAAATCGGCATTTACGTGATTGAAGACCTTCGTCGTTCATCTGCGCATGTCTTCGTAGAAGACCTTTCTGCACCGGTGCTGAGCGAAGATGACTTTCACCATCTAGATCGTGTGATGAGATTGCGTCGTGGCGAAATCGTGACGTGTTCTGATGGCGTAGGCAACTGGATCACTGCTGCATGGGATGCAGGAGTGCACCGTGTGGGCGAGATTCATAGTTCGCCGCCGCGAGAACGCGTGCTCACTGTGGCTATTGCACCAGTGAAAGGTGATCGCACGGAGTGGGTGGTTGAGAAACTGGTGGAGTTAGGGATTGACCGCATTGTGGTCTTGGCGCCCACCAATCATTCCGTAGTGAAATGGTCCCAGGAGAAAACAGCTCAAGTCCTCGAGCGATACAGGCGCATTGGCCGAGCCGCAGCAATGCAGTCACGACAATTGTTCCTTCCTCATATTGACGGACCCGTGGCTCTTGATGCTCTCGTCGGGGGTGTAGCGGATGAAGTGGTTGCCTACGCCGAGCCTGGAGGTGACTGTGTCATCAGTGAAGTCACCACCTTGGTGCTGGGACCAGAAGGTGGCTTTAGCGCCGCCGAAGTGGGGGAGGCTCCCGCCCTGGTGGATTTGGGTGGGTCTATTTTGCGCGCCGACACCGCGGCCATCGTGGGGGCAACTCTGATGGTCGCACACCACAGGCGTTGAATAGACCACACTGGGTGGTGACATGAGTGCTCTATCTGACGACGAACTTCTTCACGATTCTCCTTTCACGCGACTCGTAGGTGATCGCCTGCGTCGCATTCGACAGCAAAAGAAACTGTCCTTGTCTGAGGTGGAAGCTACGAGTAACAGTGAATTCAAGGCATCAGTACTTGGGGCCTATGAACGAGGCGAGCGAGCCATCTCAGTACCACGCCTCGAGAGACTTGCGCGTTTTTATGGTGTAAGCATTGACCAACTGTTACCTCGCGAAAGCTCTAGTGCTGCCGAATTGGGCGGATCAGATGGTGTCACAAAGAAATTACGCATCGATGTGGCGAAGCTGTCCTCGATGAACGGTGCACAGTTTGAAATGCTGGAACGTTTTTTGCGCATGATCCAAGTGCAGCGACAAGACTTCAATGGCAAAGTCATCACAGTGCGTGGTCATGACACGCGTGCGATTGCCGTGATGTTGGATGTACCTGTAGATGCAGTGGGTGACAAGCTGGCCGAGTTGGGCCTCCTTTTCGTGCCACCGGCGGCATAATTTCTTATGAGTGAGTTTGGGGTGTATGTGCACATCCCTTTCTGTCGTCACCGCTGTGATTACTGTGCTTTCGCTACATGGACTGACAAAGACGATCTCATTGCAGAATATGTAGAGGCAGTGTGTAGCGATATTGCGCGCACGCGTAGCCAAGGTCTTCCCACGGTAGACACCGTATTTTTTGGTGGCGGAACACCTACGCGTATTGCGCCGCACTTTATTGCAGACATTGTCCGCGCGCTTCCTCTCTCGCATAATCCTGAAATCACAGTTGAGTGCAATCCCGATGACGTCAACCTAGAGATGATGGAGATATTTGCTGAAGCGGGAGTGAATCGGGTGAGCTTTGGTGTGCAGTCGATGGTGCCGCGGGTCTTAGAAATTCTCGGCCGCACACATAATCCTGAAAATGTACGAACTGGGGTAGAAGCGGCGCGTCACGCAGGAATCTCATCTATCAATCTTGATGTGATGTACGGCGCAGCAACAGAAACAGTGGATGAATGGCGTACCACCGTGGAGCACATCATTGCATTGGGTGTCACGCACATATCTGCATATGGGCTCACTGTTGAGGCAGGAACTCCACTTGCACTAGACCCCAGTCGTTACCCCGACGATGATGATCAAGCAGACAAATACATGCTCACAGATCAGATGTTGATGTCGGCAGGGTTTGAGAACTACGAGATTTCCAATTGGTCACAACCCGGTCATCAATGTCGCCATAACAAGGTGTATTGGTCGCAAGGTAACTACCAAGGCTTCGGATGTGCCGCCCATTCTCATGCCGATGGGCGTCGTTGGTGGAATGTACGCACCCCAGAGAGGTACATCTCGTGTGTGCGAAATGGTGAATCTGTTGAAGCAGCCGATGAAGTGCTCGATGATGAGACACGCGCGCGAGAGGCATTAGAACTTGCATTACGCACAGCAGACGGCGTTCCTGTGGGTGTACTTGATGAAGAAGAACTTGCTGGGCTTATCCAGCGCCGCGGTGATCAACTGGTACTTACCCCACAAGGGCGGTTGTTGGCCAACGAAGTGATTCTCCGACTTCGTCCCCGATAGAGTGAGAGGGTCCGTTTTACGGGCGCGTAGCTCAGTTGGTTAGAGCGCTACCTTGACATGGTAGAGGTCCCGGGTTCGAGTCCCGTCGTGCCCACCATTTGTAACTTCTATTCCTCTTCTATGACTCGGTAGGGTCTATACATGCCGAAAAGTGGAGAAAAACTTCCCAAGAGTGAATCCACACGGCTCAAACTTCTTGATTGCGCAGTGGGTGAGATTCTCGAAGTCGGTCCCGACAACTTGGGATTTACCTCTATCGCGCGCCGTGCCGATATGTCCACCGGGGCTTTGTATGCCCGTTATGAAAACGTAGATGAACTACTTCTTGAAGTATGGCTGCACAGAGGTTTGCCTGCGTTGCGACGTCTTATTGCTGACATGCAAGAGTCACTCATCACCAGCACTGGTAAAGCTGCACGTCGACGTATTGCTGACATGTTGTCTGGTCCCGATCCGGAGTTGTGTCTCATTTCCAAGATCTTGGTGATTGCTCGTCGTAATGAAGCTGTGGGTGAATTTGTGATTCCCTCCACAATTGATGCAATTAACAAAGCAAAAAAAGACACTCCAGCATTTGATTTCTATCTGGCGCAAATCTTGGGCGTGGCTCTCGGGGTGCAAGGCACAGGATTTGTAGGCCTTGATTGGTTTTCACCGATCTCTATCATCGCCTCAGCAACGCGCGACGCAACAGAATTTCAGCCATTAGATGAATCAATGCCTGCGATTCCAGAAGCTTCTGGTTTTGATGAAGGATTAGACGATCTTGATCGGCGATTGTTTGGCGCAGTGTCTCGTGTGATTTCCCGTGTAGGTATCGACCACGCCACCATTTCTCGCATCGCGCGTCATGCTGATATCAATCCAGCTTCCATCTACATGAAATATGACGACAAGAACGCACTTTTGGCTGCATGTGTTACTCATGTGATGAAGGGAACCTTTAGCCAAAACAAGGACATGATTGAGTACTACGCCTCGCTTTCTGGTGAGAGCTCCATTAAAACCGTGAGCAACTCTGCGGTTGTCATGTTTCGGGGAAATCAGTCAACTGATCACACTGAAATTCGGTTACTGCGTCTTGAGACATTGTTTAGCGCTGGACACCATGAGGAGCTGAGCGTCATAATCCACAAAGCCTTTCAAGAAATTCTGCTTAAAGATCAGGAAAACATCGGACTTTCAAAGGGTGACAAATTAGTGGACAATATTTTGCCAGTCCTCGTGTTTAGTCGATTTGCTTTTTTTGGTCATGCGCTTCTCAAAGAGTTTGACTTCACTCCAGCAGACCACCCATATGTGGTGTCCTATGTTGAGCAAGTGAATCAACGTATAACATTTGTGGCCACGGATAATCCATCCATCAAATAATCACAACAGGTCGGAAAGAGTTCCATGGCAATCATTCTTGCGTTGTGCGCTGCCAGTGTTTTTGGCGTCGCTGACTATTGCGGCGGTCGTGCATCAAGGTCCGTGTCGCCCATGGTGGTCACCGTTCTTGGTCAGTCGGCAGGTTTCATAGTTCTTCTCTCAGCAGCTCTGCTTGTGGGATCAGACTTGCCACCATTGAGTGACTGGCTATGGGGCGGCATTGCGGGAATAGCGGGGGCTAGTGGTTTGCTTGCGTTCTACCGCGCGATGGGAAGCGGATTTATGACTGTAGTTGCACCTATTTCTGCGGTGACATCAACAGCGTTGCCCGTGGTATTTGGTCTGTCTACTGGCGAGCGACCAGGAGTGCTGGCACTACTTGGAATTCCTATTGCACTTGTGGCGGTGGCATTAATTAGTGATGTACTGGGGCCACACCACAGGCGCGCTCCACGCAAGATTTTGATGTTTGCACTTGTGTCGGGAATGGCGTTTGGAACTGTGTATGTGATCCTTGGCAACACTAATGATGATGGGGGATTGTGGCCAGTTGTTGCGATGAGGATGGCATCAATTCCGTTTATGACGATCGTGATGTTGTCTGCCCGACGCCGACCAAGTGAGGCCAAAGGAAGTCTTCCCATTGTGTTTGCATCAGGAATTCTCGACAGCACCGCCAATGCTCTCTATTTGCTTGCGGCACGTGAGGGTCTTGTCTCAATTGTTGCAACCATCAACTCGTTTTATCCGGCAAGTACGTTGTTGCTGGCCACGAGACTCGATCGTGAGCGCATTCATCGCCCACAAATACTGGGCTTGGTGATTGCCGTTATGGCGTTGGTGTTGATTTCGTTGTCGTGATGAATTACCGCTCGCCAAGAGCGGCCTTCACAACGCTTTCAGATTCGCGCACCGCACTTTTAAAGATTCCCTTTGACATCAAAGAAGCCTCTTGTTGGCGGCGCATCTCATAGATTTCTGCACGTGCTGTATGGATATCGGGATCATCTGGTGCTGCCCAGCCTGCAAAATCCACAAGGTGGCATGCAAGACGTAGTTCACCGGCATCGGCAAGATCTTTTGCCCGACTGATGAGTACCTCGGCTCCACCAGCAAGTGTGGCGATCTCGTGTGCAAGATGGGCGTCTGGTGCAGGCTTTAAGCGTGAAGGAGCGCCATCCCACCAACCACCAAATTGGCGCCAGATATTGCGCACTACAAACTCTGGCTCGTCATACAGCGGACGTAAATAAGGTTTTCCAAGCGTTGCCTCGGGTACTCGTACTGCATGCACGATGGTGTCCAGGGTTTCGCCCGCGTTCATCATCTCCACCACGTTCTTCACCAGGTATTCAAGTGCGCCTGCAATTTCGTCAAGTACGCGCGCAATGCGCTCTTTGCCTGCAATGGGGAGACCATGAGCAGGCAACAGCAGTTCTGGTTCTTTTGCGCTGATGGCGCGAAGAGCGTGTGCCCACTCCAATGGCCAACGTTGCACTTTTTGCGGATTTCCCGCATTGGGAAAGTTCCAAATCACAAAGTCGCCAGTAGCGACCCATTTCTGTTCGGGAAACCACGACCACAAGTGATCATCAGTTTCTCCGCGTCCGTGATGAAATTCCACGGTGGTGTCACCAAACTTCATCGAAGCAAACTTGTCAACAACATCTGTTGTATCCAAAGTTTCATCTGGAATAAAGCGGGTAGGGCGCGCACCGCCGGCGGCGGGACGCAAATCATTCATGATGCCGTCTAGGTCACCGCGTATTCCACCGAATTGGCGTGCGTTGATGAGTCGATTCCAGCTGTCGGTATAGCGATAGCGATCAAAGCGCCGCTGCACATTTTTGTGTCCGATCACGCGGGGTGCATTGTGGCCAAGCGCAGCAGAATTCGCAGCGAAGGCAGCACTTCCGCCGACATGGTCGGCATGGCCGTGCGTATAGACGAGTGCGGCAAAGGGTGATGAACTCCACGTGCGAATGGAGTCAACTACTTGTTGTCCGGTGTTGTAGTGGCTGGTATCAAAACAGACCAGTCCGTCACCTGAATCCCATGTAACAACATGACTAAAAGATTCCACCATGGCAAGGCCTGGTGCAATTTCAGACAGTTCACCCGTGGTGCGGTTAACTGGTTGGTCCGCACGACCCGAATCCACAATTTGTGTGCTTAAGCCAATGAGATCTGCCATGAGTGCCCCCCCGTGAAGTTGTGATGATGATAGGCGAATGATTAACCCTTGGCGAGACCAAGTACTCGTTCGCCCAGGATGTTGCGCATCACATTGGATGTGCCACCCATGATGGTGTAACCAGGGCTATAGGTCATTCCTTGAATCATGTCATCCCACAAAGTTCCCTCGGCGCCAAGTGCGCGAAACACAAACTCATCAACTTTTTGTTGATGTTCTGTGCAGAAACATTTTGTGGCTGCAGAAAATCCCGCAGGTGCTTGGCGAAGTACTTCACGAATCACCAAGATGCGACCAATGCGGTACCCCATCTCCAATGATGCAATCTCTTGACGCACGAGAGGGTTGCTGGTATCTACTTTCGACATTGCATGTTGAAATTGCGCATAGTTAGAAACCAGACGATCAATGCCGCCACGCTCGTGTTCTAGTTGGCGCATTGTTTGTGCAAATGCACCGCCTTGTTGACCCACAAGATTCCCTTTGGGTACACGCACATCTGTGTAGAACACTTCACAGAAATGACGGTTCGTCGTCATGTCAGTGATGGGTCGAACTTCGATACCTGGAGTGTTCATTGGCACGATGATTTCACTGATGCCCGCGTGAGGAGGGCCGTCGTTGCTTGTGCGGCAAATGAGATAGCAGTAGTCCGCCTCGGCGCCAAAGCTCGTCCAGATTTTTTGTCCATTGATGACCCATTCATCGCCATCATCTTCGGCAAATGTTTTTAGTGAAGCAAGGTCGCTGCCTGAATTGGGTTCGCTCATGCCAATGCACCAGGTTGTTTCACCCGCAAGAATGCCGGGGAGAAACTGTTGGCGTTGTTCTTCTGTGCCGTATTGAATGAGCGCCGGACCCATCTGACGATCTCCGAACCAACTCGCTGCAATCGGTGCGCCAGCTTTGATCATTTCTTCGCCCACAATGAGTCGATCAATGGCCGGATGTCCGCCGCCACCAAACTCTTTGGGCCACACCATGCCAATCCAGCCACGCTGTGCTAGCTCGCGAGAAAACTCTTTGGAATAACCATTCATCCATGTGACGTTGTGGCGCCCATAACGACGAACGCCGTCAGCTGCGACTTCGGCTGCCTCTCGGCGCAGTTCAATCTGTTCTGGGGTCCATGCAAAATCCATTACTCCGAATGGTACGGCGCACGATTGGCTCGCACGCTATTGTGTACAAGTGTCATACAAGTGACATTCGGCTAGCCCATGGCGGTAGCCGTGAATGAAAGGTGTTCTCATGGCCAAGATCAAAGTGGACAATCCCGTCGTCGAACTCGATGGCGACGAAATGACTCGCATCATTTGGCAGTTCATCAAGGACCGCTTGATTTTGCCGTACCTCGACGTGAACCTTGAGTACTACGACCTTGGTATTGAGCACCGTGATGCCACCGACGACCAGGTCACCATTGATGCAGCACATGCAATCTTGAAGCACGGCGTGGGAGTGAAGTGTGCAACCATCACCCCAGATGAGGCTCGTGTGGAAGAGTTCGGACTCAAAAAGATGTGGAAGTCACCTAACGGAACAATCCGCAACATCTTGGGTGGCGTGGTGTTTCGTGAGCCAATTATCTGTAGCAACATCCCGCGTCTTGTCCCTGGTTGGACAAAGCCCATCATCATTGGCCGTCATGCCCATGGCGATCAGTACAAGGCAACCGACTTCAAAGTTCCAGGTGCTGGTTCTGTCACCATGACATTCACGCCCGAAGATGGCAGTGCGCCAATGGAATTTCAAGTTGCACAGTACGGAGCCGACGGCGGCGTGGCAATGGGTATGTATAACTTCAACGACAGCATTCGTGACTTCGCACGTGCGTCGTTCCGCTATGGTCTTGCGCGCAACTACCCGGTGTACATGAGCACCAAGAACACCATCCTTAAGGCATACGACGGACAGTTCAAAGACTTGTTCGAGGAAATCTTCATCACCGAGTTCAAGGCTGATTACGACAAAGCGGGTCTTACGTATGAACACCGCTTGATTGACGACATGGTGGCAAGTGCGATGAAGTGGGAAGGCGGATACGTGTGGGCCTGTAAGAACTATGACGGCGACGTGCAGTCCGACACTGTGGCACAAGGTTTCGGTTCGCTTGGTCTGATGACATCAGTCTTGATGACACCTGACGGCAAGACCGTTGAAGCAGAAGCTGCACACGGAACCGTGACTCGTCATTACCGTGAGCACCAGAAGGGCAACAAGACATCCACCAACCCCCTTGCATCTGTGTATGCATGGTCGGGTGGCTTGAAGCACCGCGGCAAGTTGGACAACAACCCAGCATTGTCTAAGTTCGCCGAAGATCTTGAAGCAGTGTGTGTGGAAAGTGTTGAAGCCGGAGAAATGACAAAGGACTTGTCACTCCTTATCTCCAAAGAACAGCCATGGTTGACCACTGAGGAATACCTCGAGGCACTTGATCGTCGTCTTCAAACAAAGATGGCATAAGTAATGAAGGCCGTCGTTCTCCGCGAGCACGGTGGGCCTGAAGTTCTTCAGATCGAGGATGTCCCTTCGCCGACTTTTGGTGCAGAGGACATCCTCGTTTCAGTTGCAGCGACAGCGCTCAATCGTGCAGATCTCTTGCAACGCATGGGGTTTTACCCGAACCCTTTTCCTCACGGCCCAGAGATTCCAGGTCTCGAGTTCGCAGGCACCGTGAAAGCAGTAGGTGAGCGTGTCACAGCATGGAAAGTTGGCGACACAGTGATGGGCATCGTGAGTGGCGGTGCATATGCAGAAGAACTTGTTCTCCATGAGCGCCAAGCAATGGCTGTGCCCGCAGGGATGTCACTGCATGATGCGGCCGCGATTCCAGAAGTGTTTATCACTGCATGGGATGCACTTGTGGTGCAAGGTGGACTCACATCTGGAAGATGGGCAATGGTGCATGCTGGTGGATCTGGGGTGGGAACAGCAGCAATCCAGATTTGTCGCGCGCTTGGTGCTCGCATCATCGTGACCTGCTCGTCAGGCAAGGTGCAGTCGTGTCAAGACCTCGGTGCAGATGTTGTTGTCGACTACACAACACAAGACTTTGTGGAAGAAGTCCAACGTGCAACCAATGGCACTGGAGTGGATGTGATTCTCGATGTCATCGGTGGTGACTATGTGGAACGCAACATTGCATCGCTGGCTGTAAAAGGACACATCATTCAAGTGGGCGTTATGGCAGGGAAGCCCGTGCCATTCAATGTGGGGCTT
>WLGS01000073.1 GCA_009703125.1 Actinomycetota bacterium | reverse complement strand
GATTCACCTACTGCTTTGTATGCAGCAAAGTGCACCACTTCGTCCACTCCGTATTGACGACACAGGTCACGTACGAGGTCGGTGTCGGCAATGTCGCCTTGTACAAATGGTGCGTCGCCTACAGCTTTACGATGTCCGTTCTCCAATGAGTCAAGCACGACCACACTGCGACCGCTTGCGCGAATAAACCGTGTGGTAATCGAGCCGATGTAGCCGGCGCCACCTGTAATGAGAGTTGTCACTTGTCTACTTCTTTGACGCTGTCTTTTTGGCTGCTGTTTTCTTTGCCGGCATCGGACGAGATTGCTTGTCGCGGTCTGCTGCTTTTTCTGCCTTCTTCCATGCACGCACTTTGAGAAGTGTCTCTGGCGAAGTGATGTCGGCGACAGTGCGCGGATGAGAATCACTGAATACACCGGCAGCTTTTTTCCATCCTGCTGGCTGTACATCGAATCGCTTGCCCAGCAGCGCAATAAAGATTTGAGCTTTCTCTTCGCCAAAGCCTGGAAGCTCGCGAAGCCGAGTGAACAACTCATCGCCAGAGGCGACATCATTCCAAATGTTCTCACCTTTGTTCTTGTATTTCTCGCCAATGATGGCGCACATTCCTTGAATGCGCTGTGCCATGGCTTTAGGGAATCGATGGATGGCTGGCTTCTCAAGACACACGGCAAGGAATTCATCTGGTTCCATCTCGCCAATTGTTCGGGGATTCAGGTGACCAAGGCGTTGTTTCAATGTGTATGCACCATTGAATGCCCATTCCATGGGGACTTGTTGGTCAAGCAACATGCCAATAAGCAGCGCTGTTCCGTTGGAGTTCAACAACTTGTCGGAGTCCGAGTTTCCTGTGATGTACAAAGTTCCCATAGGTCTACCTTTTTACTCGGTTTAGTCACGCGAGAGGCCGTATGTGACCTCTGGGTCGATGCCGAATTCCTTAATCGCCTCTGCAACTGTTGCAGGGGTGATGTTCTTTGTTCCTGTCAAGGAGGTCAATACTGCAATCACAATGTGTTCTACGTCGGTTTCAAAGAAGCGACGCAGTGCTTGTCGAGTGTCGCTTCGCCCCATGCCGTCGGTGCCAAGCACTGTGAACTGTCTCTGAGGCAAGTACGACGCGATTTGTTCGGGAACAATGCGCATAAAGTCACTCACTGCCACAATGGGAGTGGTGCGTGTCCCTAATTGATCTTGCACATAAGAGGTGCGAGGCGTCTCTAGCGGATGTAGTCGATTCCAGCGTTCTACTTCCATTGCATCTTCGCGTAATGACTTATACGACGTTGCGGACCAAAGATCAACCGTGATGTTGTACTTGTCGTGAAGAATTTCTGCTGCCTTGTGTGCAGCGAGATATGCAGTGCCAGAGAAAAGGATGGTGGCATCTGTTTCTACTTCTTTGGGTTCGCTGAATGGGTAGAGGCCATAGATAATTCCCGTGTCCGTGACGTGTGTGGGTCTCGGTGGCATCACCATGTTTTCGTTGTACAAGGTGATGTAATAGAAAATATCGGCGGGATTATCGCCATACATTCTCGTGATGCCATGTTGCACTAACGCGGCCACTTCGTATGCAAAGGCTGGGTCATAGGCCTGGCATGCGGGAATTGTGGAAGCAAGCAGCAAACTGTGTCCGTCTTGGTGCTGGAGTCCTTCTCCCTGCAAGGTGGTGCGTCCAGCAGTTGCACCCATGAGGAATCCGCGTGCGCGCGAATCGGCTGCCTGCCAAATGAGATCACCTACACGCTGAAATCCGAACATTGAATAGAACGTGTAGAACGGAACCATCGGTACACCGCGAGTGGTGTAACTGGTAGCTGCTGCAATGAAACTGGACATTGCGCCCGCTTCGGTGATTCCTTCTTCAAGAATTTGACCTTCTGATGACTCGGCATAGGACAACAACAAGTCATGGTCCACCGGTTCGTACTTCTGGCCATGTGCTGCGTAGATCTCTAACTCGCGAAAGAGTGAATCCATGCCAAATGTTCTGGCTTCATCGGGGATGATCGGAACAACTCGCTCACCAAATTGTTCATCGCGAGCCAAGTTACGCAATAAACGCGTAAAGGCCATGGTGGTGCTGACCGCTTGATCACCTGAGCCACTCGTGAATTCGGCAAAGGCATCGTTGTGGGGTAATGCAAGTGGTCGTCGTGTCCAAGTGCGACGTTGCGGCAATGGGCCATCGAGTGCTCGACGTCGCTCCATCATGTATTGGTATTCGATGGAGTCCTTGCTGGGCACAAAGTAAGGAGGGTGTTCCACATCGAGCATGGAGTCAGGAATTTCATCGTTGAGATGAAGGCGATCGCGCATGGCGCGAAGTTGATCCATGGTGAGGGTCTTGATTTGGTGCGTCGCATTTCGACCCTCAACCTGGGGCCCGAGCGTCCATCCCTTAATGGTCTTGGCCAAAATCACTGTGGGTTTACCGCTTCCAAGATTGTCGACCGCGGCTTTGTATGCGGCATAGAGCTTTCGGTAATCATGTCCACCACGCGGCAAGTTCACGAGTTCATCATCGGAGAGGTGTGCAACCATTTCACGCAAGTGATGATCTGGGCCAAAGAAGTTCTCGCGAATGTATTGGCCGCCCTCCACGGAGTAGCGCTGGTATTCACCATCTACCACGGAGTTCATTTTGTTGAGAAGGACGCCTTCGGTGTCGCGGGCAAGGAGGTCATCCCATTTTGAGCCCCAAATCACTTTGATGACATTCCAACCAGCACCGCGAAACACTGACTCAAGTTCTTGAATGATTTTCCCGTTGCCACGTACTGGTCCATCGAGTCGCTGCAGATTGCAGTTCACAACGAATACAAGATTGTCAAGATGTTCGCGTGCAGCGAGTGAAATTGATCCTAAAGATTCAGGTTCGTCCGTTTCACCGTCACCTAGGAATGCCCAGACACGACTTTCTGAAGTGTCATCAATCTTTCGATTATGTAAGTAACGGTTAAATCGCGCATGGTAAATCGCAGTGAGTGGCCCAAGCCCCATCGACACTGTGGGATATTCCCAAAACTCGGGCATCAATCGAGGATGCGGATAACTGGAAAGTCCTTGGCCATCGCGGCCGATCTCTCGTCGGAAACTGTCGAGATCTTCTTCGGTGAGTCGACCTTCAAGAAATGCACGTGCATAGATTCCCGGCGCTGCGTGTCCTTGAATATAGACATGATCACCGGGGAGACCATCTTCTTTGCCACGAAAGAAATGGTTGAAGCCCACTTCGTACAAACTTGCTGAACTTGCAAACGTCGATAAGTGACCGCCAATTCCCTCAGCACTTTTGTTCGCGCGCGACACCATAACTGCGGCATTCCATCTGATGTATGCACGAATACGGCGTTCGATGTGTTCATCGCCAGGAAACCAAGGTTCACGCTCGGTGGGGATGGTGTTGACATAGGGGGTGGAAATAGTTGCAGGAAAACTGACATTGAGGCGTTGTGCGCGTTCGTGAAGGCGGGCGAGTAGATACCGCGCTCTGTTTTTGCCGCTGAACTGAACAACAGAATCAAGCGAGTCAAGCCACTCGTTCGTCTCGCCGGGGTCTGTGTCGGGCAGTTGATGGACTGATTCATCGAAAGTCACCTAGGTATTCTCCCATCTTTTTCCGCAAATGCCCATTGCAGCTGTTTCCATGAGGAACAATCAATAGGTATGAACAGCACCGAAGACACAGTTGTGATTTACACCGATGGTGCATGTTCCGGAAATCCTGGTCCCGGTGGTTGGGCATGGGCGGTATCGCCCTCGGGGACGCCGCGCGGAAGTGGTGGGGAGAACCCCAGCACAAATCAGCGTATGGAGATCATGGCGGCCTTTCACGCCGTGCAGACTTTTCACGATGACCCACGAAAAATTGTGATTGTGTCGGATTCGAATTATGTAGTGAAGTGCTTCAACGATGGCTGGTGGCGTGGGTGGCATGCCAGAGGGTGGAAAAACTCTCAACGACAACCGGTGGCAAATCGTGATCTCTGGGAGCCCTTTATTGATCTTGTGAATACTCGCGGCAATGTTGCATTTGCGTGGGTAAAAGGTCATAGCGGCGACCCCATGAATGACCTCGTCGACTCGCTCGCCGTGGAACACACCGTGGTGCGATAGGCATGTTTTAGGGGCTCTGGGCCTTTCGGCTAGGTGGCAAGCCATGTTCTTGCGTAGCCTGACGGAATGGATATTTCAGGCGTCAGCGCAATAGTTACAGGTGGAGCATCAGGAATTGGTGCAGCCACAGTTCGTCTTCTCGCAGCCGGTGGGGCAAAGGTCGTCATTGCCGACCTTGACCGCCAAAAAGACACTGGCGAGGCTCTCGCTAAAGAAGTGGGCAACGCAGTTTTCTGTGCAGTAGACGTCACCAAGACACAAGACATCATCGACGCAGTGGAAATGGCGAAGTCCATGGGTCCATTGCGCGTGCTTGTGAACTCGGCCGGTATCGGCTGGGCACAGCGCACAATTGGCAAAGACGGCACATACGAGTCCGCTGCCAATATCGATGCATTCAAGAAAGTGATCGAGATCAACTTGATCGGAACATTCGATGCAATTCGTATTGCAGCAACTGCCATGAGCCAGACCGAACCACTTGAAGATGGTGAGCGCGGCGCAATTGTGAACATTGCATCTGTTGCTGCATTCGACGGCCAAATTGGTCAGAACGCTTACTCGGCATCAAAAGGTGGAGTTGTGGGAATGACTCTTCCCGTTGCACGCGATCTTGCTGCTGTGGGTGTGCGCGTCAATACGGTTGCACCTGGCCTCATCGACACCCCCATCTACGGAAGTGGCGATCAGAGCGAAGCTTTCAAGGCACAACTGCAAAAGGGTGTGTTGTTCCCGCAGAAACTTGGCAAGCCTGCACAGTTGGCTTCCATGGTTATGGAGTGCGTCACTAACAGCTATATGAATGCTGAAACCATCCGTGTAGACGGTGGCATTCGTATGCCGCCTAAGTGAGCATCTTTTTTCATAACGATCCGTTCACGCCGTTTGATCGGCAAGAAACACCTTCTATCGATTCCCCGGGCTTTGTCCCGGGGAATCGTCGTTGTATCCCCATCCCTGACGGTCTATTTCCCACCGCTGTTGATGCAGTGCGATTACGTATTGGGGCTCGACCACTAGATGTTGCACAGTGGGTCTCTGCTGTTGATGACGATTGGGTGCCAACTATTGCAATGAAGCGCGCATTGATTGCAGACCGCCCGCAAGAAGTTGTTGCATGCATGGAAGGCGCACAAGAAGCATGCGAAGAAGTTGCCGCTGGGGTGCTCGCATCTATTGGTGCGAGTCCTTCAATGGAATCGGGCATTGATGCCTTGGTGGATGCGGCACTGCACGTTGCAGATGATCTGTGCATTCTCTTGCCCGATGAACAGGGTGTGCCACGACTTATGGCTGCAGTGTTGTGCTCGCCGAATCGTTGGCGCTTGGTGGAAAAGATGGGTGGCACGATGTCGGGCATTCATTCGCCTGTCGCGCGCTATGAGGATGATGTGGCATCACCAGTGAATTCAGTGATGATGCGTGTGAACACAGAACGCCCGCTGTGGCGTACTAACTGGGGAATATCGAACCACCCTGCACTTTTTCAACCCGAGACTCCACCTGCGACGCCAGAGATGGACGCAGGTGACATGTGGTTCCGTGTGGAGTGGCAGACGTTACGACGCTTGCCCATCACAGGTGGAATCGTATTCACGATTCGCACATATGTAGAGAAGTTGTCGGACTTTATGGCGCGAGATAAACCACTTGTGCAAGACATTGCAGAACTTGTGAACAAGATTCCAGAAGATGTCGCCGTGTACAAGAGCATTGCGCCGTACCGCGAAAAACTGTTCGCCTATTTCGAAACGCGTTAGTGAGTTTGTTTAGGTGGTGTAGTCCGCGTTGATACGCACATATCCATCAGTGAGGTCACATCCCCACACTGTTGCACTATGTGTTCCGGTGTTCAGTGAGACATGTATGCGTACTTCGTCACCTTTCATGTAGGCGCTCAAGGCTTGCAAACCTGAATCATCTACCTGATGTGGATACACCTCTTGAGTGCCAAATCGGATGACGACGTTGTCTTGATTGATGTCGTTGTAGTCATGGCATTTTCCGATGGCCATAGCAACACGACCCCAGTTGGGGTCTGCGCCGTGGATCGCTGTCTTCACAAGCGGGGAATTGACGATGGACTTAGCAACTGTTTTTGCTTGCGCGTAGTCACGTGCTGCGTCAACACAGACTTCAATAAGTGTCTCGGCACCTTCGCCGTCACGTGCGACTTGTTTTGTGAGGCTCAATAACACCGCGTCAAGGGCATCTTCGAATGCCACAAGTTCAACGGCACCTGCTTTGCCACTAGCGATGATGATCGCGGTATCACTTGTAGAAGTATCGGTATCCACGGACACACAGTTCAACGTTCGATTGATGACGTTGCGAAAACAGCGGTCAAGATCTTCGGCTGAGATCTTGGCATCGGTAAAGACCATGGCGATCAAAGTGGCCATGTTGGGCTCAATCATCCCCACACCTTTGGCCACGCCCACCACTCGTGCTGCGGAACCTGTAATGGTGGCTTCTGCGATTTTGTGCACCGTGTCGGTGGTCATGATGCCTTGTGCGACTTTTTCGGCGTCATGAGAGTCCAACTGTTCCGGCAGTGCGCTGATGCCAGTGCGAATTTTGTCCATGGGATACAGACGGCCAATCACACCTGTGGATGCAAGAAAAAACTGCTCGGGAGATACCTGTAACTTTTGCGCAACTGACGTGATTACTTCTTGGGCATCAGCGAGACCCTGTGGGCCGTTTGCCACGTTGGCATTTTTTGAGATCACCACAACACCACGAACGTTTCCTGTGTTGTGTGCACGCGAAATTTCGACTGAGGGGCCGGCAAAACGGCTTTGTGTAAACACCCCAGCTGAGGTGGCATTGGCGTCGGCGAGCACGACGGTCAAGTCATCTGTTGTGTCTTTGACGCCCACATTGGTGACGCATGAAGAGAAGCCTTGAGGAAGAGAAATAGTCACAAGAGAATGGTTTAGCACCCGCGAGGGGCTAAGGGCGTTTAGATTGGCATCGTGCGCACATTGTTTGTGAATGGGACTGTGGTTAATGCAGATGGCCAGACCGAGGCCGATGTTGCAGTGGTGGGCGAAAAAATTTCCCAGATAGTCCCACGATCTGGTGGGGGAATTACGCCTGGGCCCGATGACTTGGTTATCGATGCAACAGGCTGTTTTGTGGTTCCAGGAGGCGTGGACGCCCATGTGCACATGGAACTCGACACTGGAACCACGGTGTCCTCTGATTCTTTCGCATCGGGAACAATTGCTGCGGCGTATGGCGGCACCACCACCATTATTGATTTTGCCGAGCAACGTTCCGGAGGAAATGTTCTTGAGGCTTTTGAAAAGCGATTTGCTGCCGCGGAATCTCAATGTGTCGTGGATTGGGGTCTGCATCAAATTCTCGGGGGCGTAGATGAACAAGCATTGATTGATGCCCGATCGCTCATCGCGCGTGAAGGCGTTGCATCTATCAAGTTGTTTATGGCTTATCCAGGTCGGCTCTATTCAGATGACGGGCAAATATTGCGTGCACTTCAAATGTGTGCTGATACCGGCCTTATGGCCATGGTGCATGCAGAAAATGGTCTAGCGATTGATGTGCTTGTAGAGCAGGCGATTGCAGCAGGAAACATCACGCCTGATTTTCATTCTCGGACACGCCCACCAGAACTTGAAGCCGAAGCAGTGCATCGCGCCGCGGTGTTATCTCAAGTTGCAGGAAATGCACCTCTGTACATCGTGCACGTATCAAGTTCGCATGCATTGGCAGAGATTGTGTCAGCCCGTACCCGTGGTGTGAATATCTTTGGTGAAACCTGCCCGCAGTATTTGCATCTTTCCCTTGAGGATCACCTTGGTCAAGGTTGGCCCAATGGAGCTGGATTCATTTGTTCCACACCATTGCGCTCTAAGCATGATCATCATCAAGCAGATCTATGGGATGGCTTGCGCTATGACCAACTTGCAGTGGTGAGCACTGACCATTGTCCATTTTGTATGCGCGAACAGAAGTTGGGATTTGGTGAGTCATTTCAACTGGTACCCAATGGAATTGGCGGCGTAGAGCACCGTCTCGATCTGATGTATCAAGGTGTGGTGGCAGGACACATATCACTAGAGCGTTGGGTGGAAGTGTGTGCCACAGCGCCCGCACGACTGTTTGGTGTTCCCCGAAAGGGCAGCATTGCTGTCGATATGGATGCAGATGTGGTGATCTACGATCCCGCTGCAACCACTGTGATCAGTGCGGAAACTCATCACATGAATATGGATTACTCGGCCTATGAAGGAATGGCACTTGCGGGCGCAGTGCGCACTGTGATGTCACGAGGTGATGTCATCGTGAACAACGGACAGTTTGTGGGTCGCGCGTCCCGTGGTCGTTATCTGCGACGCGAAGTGTCGCAGCACATTCGTTGAGGCTATTTCTTGGCAAATAGGGCAGCAAGATTCTTGAGAGTCTTCTCAATGGACTTGCCGTTGTTGTGAGGTGCACGCATGATTGTCATCATCAATGGCGACTTGGCTGTATTCCAATCGAATTGCTCAGTCACATTTGTACCGCCTTCGGTGGGTTCCAAGATGTATCTCCAAATGTGACCACCTACATGGCGCCAACCAATGCGAGAGTTTTCCTCGAATTCAACAACAGTGTTCGTCATTTTGTAGGGGACAGCAATCTTCATTTTCATGCCGAATTTTGCGTGTAATGACAATCGAGCAGGGGCATCAATCTGTGCATCTTTGACAGATCCAGAGCCATCAATTTCGCTGTGGCGACGCGGGTCGGCCAAAAGATTGAAGATGTCTTGTGCAGGTGCAGGCACGAAGATTGAGTGCGACACAATTTTGCGAGGATCATTTTTTGTCATGCAGGTATTGTGACTTGCTCGGACACCATTTCGGCACATCGCCGACCAGAAAACATTGCGCCTTGAATGGAGCCTGTGTCTCTGTGGTCGCCACAGACAAAGAGTCCATCTCCCAGCGACAGCTTCTTTTTCGGAGAAAAAGGAGGATTTTGCCCAGGCTGGCCGTGTGCGATGCGGTAGGTACGCAGATGTGTCCATTGGTCGACCTGTGCACCCCACCAACCACGCAATTGGGTGCGTGCAAGTGATTCGAGGTCGCCTTCGGCCTTGCCAGGCATTGCGGCAGCAATGAGATGTGTGCCCTTCGGGGAATAGTGCGATGAAATGTGCGACATCACCGCCACATTGAGTACTGGGCCTTCACCTTTTCCATCGAGAACGATGTAGGAGCCATTGATAGGTGCAACGGGCGCAGAAAAGTACACACACCCTGCAGCTCGCGAAGGCACTTCCGGAAGGCCGAGCAACTTCGATGCAACTGGGCCTTCGGTGGCCACAATGATGGTGTCGGCTTCAATGTGGCGACCATCTGTGAGGTGCACTTCGTGAGCAGAGATTTTTTGTACTGCAGTGTTGAGATGTAACTGTGAACGAGTAAGCGACGACAGCAGTTGTTG
>WLGS01000072.1 GCA_009703125.1 Actinomycetota bacterium | reverse complement strand
GTAAATTTCGGCGTACGTTTTTCCACGAATGCAGCGGCCGCTTCTTTATGATCATCTGTGGCCATCGTGCGCACCATTGCAGTAGCTTCGGCATCTAATGCCGCTTGCAACGTCACATCACCTGCTCGATTGATGTTTTCTTTCATGTAGCGCAATGCAATGGGTGCACGCTGTGCCAACGAGTGGCACCACGCCAAGGCTGACGCTGCAAAGTCTTCATCGGGAAGAACGACATTGATAATGCCCAACTCTTTGGCTTCGCGCGCAGTGAGGCGAGGAGAGGTGAACATCAACTCTTTTGCTTTCGCTTCTCCCACCAAGCGCGGCAAGAACCACGACGAACCGAAGTCGCCACTTGCACCCACATTGGCAAAAGCAGTCATCACAATTGCCCGCTCGGCAGCGATGCGAAGATCTGCAGCTAGCGCAATAGAAAGCCCAGCGCCTGCAGCCGCTCCTGGCAATGCTGCAATAACTGGTTGGGGTAATGCACGCAATGCAGCACTCACCGTGTTCTGGCGAGAACGAAGCCCTTCAATACGCTCCTCCACACTTGTGCTGTGACCAGACCCCAAACGATGAGACTCGTTCATGCCTTTCACATCACCACCGGCACAAAACGCACCTTCTTCACCGGTAATCATCACCACATGAATATCGGTGCGCGCAGCAATCTCTGGCAAGACTTTCGCAAACCCTGCATACACCTGTTCAGATAATGCATTACGCCGATCAGGTCGATTAAACGACAAAACAGCAACCGCGCCATCAATGCGACCGATGAGATCGTGTTGTCCAGTATCCAAAGTGGTCATCTCTTTCCTTTCGGTGTTCCTCTAGCCTTTCATGTGGGCAAGGCGTAGAACGACACGCGGAACTAGATTGAAATATATGAGGAATTGGCCGTGCTGATCTGGATGGACTTAGAGATGACAGGCCTCGATGTGGAGCGCCACGTGATCGTGGAAATCGCAACTCTTGTCACCGATGATGAACTCAACATCATTGCTGAAGGGCCAGATTTGGTCATTCATCAGCCCGATGAAGCCCTTGCCGAAATGGATGACTTTGTCACCAATATGCACACCACATCTGGCCTATTGGACCTCATCAAGGCCTCTACCATCAGCCTCGACGACGCCATGCGACAGACGCTGGAATTCATTCAAGTACACAGCCCTGAAGCAGGAAAAATTCCTTTGTGCGGAAACTCCATCCGCACCGATCGCACTTTCCTCGATAAATACATGCCAGAGATTGAACACTGGCTGCATTATCGCTGTGTAGATGTCTCTACCGTGAAAGAACTTGTACGTCGTTGGAATCCAGGCCTCGAACATGCACGACCCAAGAGCGAAGGCATCACACACCGCGCAATGGATGACATCCGCGACAGTGTGGCCGAATTGAAGTTCTATCGCGAACGCGTCTTCAAATCTGCGGAAGAGACGAAAAAGAAACCAACAACGCCCACAGAGGCTTAATGCAAAATGCCGCACCACATTGCGGCATGCACAGTTTCGCCCACGTGTAATTGAAGATCTAGTTCGTCATTGCGCACCACGGTGTGACGCACGGGTTGTTGGCCTGGTTCTACTTGCACCACGTGTTCCACAATTCCACGCAATGGTGCACGTAAGGCGTGATGTTGTGCAAGATGCTCTTCCACAATTTCCCAATACGCCGCGTTATTCATATGACCTACTGCATCCAAATCGGAATAACGAAGTGGCCACGGTGATTGTGTTGCATCAGTGTGTGCAAAATCTTTTTGACGCAACAACAACCGTGCGCCCAAAGTGCGACCTTGCGCAGATTCTTCAAGAATGGACACCACGTCATCGGGGATGCGACTGGGTTGTAGTGATTGTTGATCGACATGCACCCACAATGCAGCGGCGTCTACCAGTACTTCGCCATCAAGTGAGGTGATGCGTGTGCGGCGTTCTGCCCAATGTGAACCAATGCCGCCACACCATGTCGTCAGATTGATTTCTTCGAGGTACCTCGGAAAACGATGCACATCAATCACTGTGCGACGCACAACCCACCAATGCGGATCACTCCACTTGGCATCACGCGTGTCGTCATTGGAGACATCTTGGAGGTAGCGGGCAATGGCATCGAGACGAAGACGACCATTGGGGGTGGCGTCTCCTAGACGTACACGTCGCTGAGCGGAGAACTCACGGCCCGCACCGGTGGGTGGGACCATCTCAAAGCTCTCACCAGTTACGCGAAACGACATCTCTGCACCCTATCTGTGCGAACAAAACCCTTGGAAATAAAGGGATTCATTAATTCAGTTGAATTCGGCCGAAGAACATGGTTTCCTAGAGGCTTCATGAGTTTGTATCAGACCTCCGCAACGTCACAGGCCACGGCGACCGCCGTGTCCTTTGCGTATGCGTCCGCGTCTTTTACAACCGGGGCGGCCATGCATGCATTCACCATGTGGTCATCGCCGACAGTGAAGCATGCGAATAAGCGTTCCACCCGGCAGCCCAGCGAGGTTATGAACTAACACCAGTTCATCATCAAGTCTCCAAAGGCCGCCGGGTAATCCACCCGAGCGGCCTTTTTGTTTTATCCCAACTACCTACTCACAACACCTTCCACAGAAAGGAACACAACATGTACACCTCCATCAACACCGATATGGGCGGCACATCACTCACCGAGGAGCCTTTGGTTCTCTCCGCGAAGCGCTGCGCCGACGGCAATGGCACCCTGAGCTACCTGTTCTTTTCTGAGGAATGGGTCGATGTCCAACGGGCCAAGGCCATTTGCTCTCGATGTAGTGACCGTGCGGAGTGCCTCAATGGTGCTCTTGAACGAGAAGAGCCCTGGGGCGTCTGGGGTGGCGAGGAGCTCGATATGGGCCGTATCGCCGTTGTCAGACGCCCTCGAGGCCGCCCGCCTGTCCATGGGCGACCCGTCACACTGATTCCTGAGGTACCGATACCCGCGCACCTCGTAGCCTAAGTACATGACGTGGAACCGGAAAAAGGTCGTTGTAGCGGTTCCACTCTTCGTACTACTAGTCAGCGTTGTCGGGGGACTGATCCTGAGTCAATCCTCCGACGACGTTGACGTCAATCTGACCAATCCCGGGGTCGTACAGACCCCGGGCATTGGTACCAATGCACCCTCTTCGGGCAAAACATTTACTTTCACTGAAGTGGTCGACATTGCCACCGGAGAGACCACCACGCCTGCCGCAAATGGCACCCCGATGGTGATCAATTTTTGGTTCTCCACATGTGAGCCTTGCAAACGAGAAATGCCCGCTCTCACTCAGGCATCACAGATGTATGCAGGTGCAGTGAACTTTGTGGGGATTAATCCCAACGACACGCGTACTTCTGCCACAGCATTTCTTGAAAAATACAATGTGGACTTCACCAATTATCTCGATGATGGCGACCAACTAGCAGCTGCTGGTGTTGTGAATATGCCCACCACAATGTTCATCAACGGTGAAGGAAAGATTGTCTCTACTCATGCCGGAGAAATCACTTTGGCAGATATCGAAAACAAAATCAGCGAGTACTTTGGAATTGGCTCATGATTGCAATTGAAGGCAACTTTGCATACAGCTTCATCCTGGGTGTGATGGCTGCAATCAACCCATGTGGTTTCGTGTTATTGCCTACGTATTTGGTGTATTACCTCGGCACCGAATTGAACAGAGGTGAAGAATCCCGTGCGGCCACATTGCGACGCAGCCTTGCTGTGGGAAGCGCTGTATCGGCAGGTTTTGTCGGACTGTTTCTTGTGGTGGGAATTATCTCGCGCGCATTCACCAACGCCATTGTCACCAATTCTAAATATGCATCACTCGTCATTGGTGTACTTTTGGTTGCCATGGGCATTGCGATGTTCTTGGGATGGAAACCACCCATCGCTGGACCCGACGTTTCCGTACAACGCCAACGCACTACTTGGAACATGTTTTTGTTTGGCATTGTGTATGCCATTGCCTCAATTGGCTGCACGATTGGCTTTTTGACTTCGGTCATTTTGGGATCCGTCAATCGACAGGGTTATGTCTCAGGCGTGCTGAGTATCACCTTGTACGGCTTGGGCATGGGACTTTTGGTTACTTCGCTCACAGTTGCACTTGCGTTTGCGCGCGTGGGCTTTCTCACCACATTGAAAAAGAGCTTGCGATGGTTTGACAAAGTATCCGCAGGATTTGTCACTCTCACAGGTCTGTATCTCACGTGGTACTGGTACAGCTCCATTACAAATCGTGGAGCAAACAGCATCATCACCCGTGTGGACAGCGTGCAAACAGATGTCGCACAGTTTCTAGGAGATATCGGTGCTCTCACGCTTGCTGTGATTTTTAGCGTGGTCATTGCACTTGCAGTATTTGCCATTCGTCGCCCCCAGCGTGTGAAGTAGTACAAAATGGAACTCTCTGAATTGCTTACTCGCCCCGATGTCACCGAAGAGTGTGTTCTGCGTTCCACTTTTGGCTTTATGGCCTTCCATGGCGGCTCGCTGGAAGAAATGACCGACGTCATTGCCTCGCGTGCGGCCGAACTAAGCGGTGCTTCGTATTACGGAATTCAGTTGCCCGACAATCTCGAGTGGCATATTCCTTCCCATAAAGTCACCGCTGATCAGTCACCCCTTCTTGACACATTTCTCTCTCACGTTGACATCGTGATTACCGTGCACGGTTTTGGGCGCAAAGGGTTTTTTACCTCTCTACTTCTCGGTGGAAGAAACCGTCGGCTCGCCGAACATCTCAGTGGAATCTTGCGGACTCATCTGCCCGCGTATCGCATCATTGATGACCTCGACGAGATCCCACAAAATCTGCGTGGTCTCCACCAGGACAACCCCGTCAATGTGGTGGAACACGCGGGTGTGCAACTGGAACTCCCCCCGCGCGTGCGCGGCTCAAGCCCACTGTGGTGGGACTGGGAAGGCCCAGGCCTTACCCCTCATACAGTGTCTCTCATTGACGCACTCGCGCAAGCTGCCAGTACCTGGCAACACCTCGATAACTAATTACGGAGCGAGTCGAACTGCGCGCCACACGTTGCCATGGCGTGAATAGCGAAAACGATCATGAAGACGGCTGGGTCGACCTTGCCAAAATTCAATGGAGTCAATCGACAAGATATATCCGCCCCAATATGGTGGGCGTGGCACATCTTGGCCATCAAACTGTTCCTCTATCTCGGCAACACGTTCATCAAGTTCTAGTCGTGTGCCTATCACTTCCGACTGTGGCGATGCCCATGCACCAATCTGCGAGGACCGCGGACGAGATGCAAAATACGCATCACTCACTTCGTCGGAGGCCAACGCAATCGAACCCTGTACGCGCACAGAACGATGCAGCTGCAACCATGCAAATGTTGCACTCGCGCGTTGATCACGAGCAATCTGTTGTCCCTTAGCGCTCTCACGATTGGAATAGAACGTGATGCCCACATCAGAGATGTCGCGCGCAAGCACCACTCGCCCATCAGGATGACCGTCTTCGTTCAACGTTGATAGCACCATGGCATTAGGTTCCGCAGCGCCTGCTGCTTCGGCTTGGTCATGCCAACGAATTAACAGGTCAACAGGATTAGGGAGTAAATCATCAAGATCGAGACCATCAGTTTCGTACTGCAGTCGACGATCAGAAATTCCCATGATGTTCTACTTTGGCGAAATCGATGTAGCGCCACGCATATAGGGCCACAACACTTCAGGAAGCGCAACAGATCCGTCTGGTTGGCGGAAGTTCTCACAAATCGCCGCCCATACTCGAGGCACTGCAAGTGCGGAACCATTCAATGTGTGTGCAATCTCTGTGCCTTTTTGGCCTGTGCGCTTGAAGCGAATATCTGCACGTCGTGCTTGATAATCACTAAACCAACTCACACTGCTCACCTCAAGCCAACTATCACAACCTGGTGCATACACCTCGAGGTCATAGCTGCGATGGTGGCTGCCGCCCATGTCACCGGTGCAAATTTCAATAATGCGATATGGCAAACCTAAACCTGCAATTAACGCTTCGGCCCGGTCACGCAATTCAATGAGAAGTGCTTCGGCTTGCTCTGGCATCGCAAGAGCAAGAATTTCCACCTTGTCGAATTCATGTGCGCGCAACATGCCACGAGTGTCACGACCAGCCGACCCTGCTTCACGACGGTAACAACTGCTGTAGGCCATAAAACGTGCAGGCAGCTCGGTGTCTTCAACAACTTCACTGGCATACAGCGATGTCAGTGGCACTTCGGCTGTGGGAATTGCCCACAAGTCATCGCGTTCAATGGCATATGCATCGTCGGCGAACTTGGGCAACTGCCCGGTTGCTGTCAAAGTGGCGGTCGTAACCAGCGAAGGGGGTCGGATTTCTTCAAACGCATCTGCGTTGCGATCGAGCGCGTACTGACACAATGCGCGAGACAAAGTTGCACCCAATCCTCGCTGCATGGTGAACATAGAACCCGAAATCTTCGTGGCACGTTCGTTATCCAAGATGCCCAACGCAACTGCAGTTTCCCAGTGCGGAACTCTTTGGTGCTCTGCAAATGTGGCAGGCATATTGATAGGGCCCTTCAGCACGGGGTTATCAGCGTCACTCTTGCCATGAGGAGCATCGGGGTGCGGAAGATTCGGAATCCGCAACAACACCTGGCGGAGTTTTTCCTCAAGTGATTCGGCTTCTTCTTGGAGAATCTTTTCCCTGTCTCCAATGGCACGGCTACGGCCCATCATCTCTTCGGCCTCGGCCATTTGCTGATTACGGCGCAGTTGGCCCACTTGCTTGGAAATGTCATTGACCTCGGCCCGAAGAGCATCCCGCTCGGATGTGATCTCCCGCAAACGGGTATCGAGGGCTACTGCATCGTCGAGTTGGCCCAGTACGTCGGGCTTACCTCGGCGGCTCAAAGCGGCCCGCACACCATCAAGGTCGGTACGCAACAATCGGACATCAATCACGCCCACGAGGCTACCTGCCCATGCTGAGTGGGTACGAGGAGTTTGTTCGTAAGGTAGAGGCATGGCTGTTGTTGTGGAGAATCTCACAGTGCGCTACGGCGAGATCACGGCTGTCCAGGACGTCTCATTTGTTGCCCCCACAGCGGGTGTCACAGTCATTCTTGGGCCAAATGGAGCAGGCAAGACCAGCACCATTGAAGTGTGTGAAGGCTTTCGCTCCCCCTCATCTGGTTCAGTTGCTGTTCTTGGGCTCGACCCAGGCCGGGAGCATCATGCACTCACCCATCGCATGGGCGTGATGTTGCAAGGTGGCGGTGTCTATCCAAGTGCACGTGTCAAAGATGTGGTGTCACATTTCTGTGCGCTGTACGGCAAGAAAATCAATGCGACAGATCTCATCGAACAAGTGGGGCTCACATCGCGCGCAAAAAGCACATGGCGTCGACTCTCTGGCGGAGAGCAGCAACGTCTCTCTCTTGCACTCGCACTAGCTGCACAGCCAGAAATTTTGTTTCTTGATGAACCAACATCTGGTGTCGACATCGATGGCCGCGACACCATTCGTACCATCATCCATGAAGCGGCCCAGCAAGGCACCACGGTTGTTTTGGCATCACATGACATGGCCGAGGCGCAAAGAGTCGCCACCCATGTTGTGCTTTTTCAACAAGGCAAGGTCATTGCTAATGCACCTCTTGCAGAGATCACTCAATCGCGCAAGAGATTGCGCTTCACCTCTACAGATACTTTGGACACATTGGCGTTGTCACAATCCATTGGAAGTTTGGTGAATCATCAAGGTGATGGCGTATACGAAGTCACGGCCGAATCATCGGCACGTCTTGTGGGACGCATTACTCAGTGGCTCGGCGAGCAACAACTTCCATTGCGCGGAATTGACCTAGGCGAAGAGACTCTCGAAGATGCATACCGCCGACTCACAGGAGGCGCACAATGAAGCGCGTCTTTGTGCAGTTACGTGCCGAGCTGTTACTTCTTGCGCGCAACGGTGAACAACTACTTCTGACCCTTGTGATTCCTGTTGTTTTATTGGCTTTTTTTGGTGCGGTCGATGTTTTGCCTACTGGCGACATCGACTCCATTGATTTTCTTGTACCTGGCATCATCGCTGTGGCAATTATGTCTACGTCCATGGTGAGCCTTGGAATTGCCACTGGCTTTGAACGTTCCTATCAAGTACTCAAACGACTTGGCGCCACACCACTCACACGTGGCGAATTGGTGGTAGCCAAAATTCTTACGGTCTTTGTAGTGGAACTTGTACAAATTGCTGTCTTGTTGCCGATTGGATTCGCTCAAGGTTGGAGGCCAGCAGGATCCACCGTGGCATTAGCAATAGTTGCAGTACTGCTGGGCACTGCAACGTTTGCAGGTCTTGGACTTATCTTGGCCGGATCATTGCGCGCAGAAATCAATCTCGCTGCACAAAACGGTCTGTATCTCGTGTTGTTATTGCTAGGCGGAATGATTATCTCGCAGGATTCACTTCCCGGACCCATGGCAAGTATCTCGGCTGCACTTCCCTCATCGGCTCTTGCAGAATTTCTTCGCTCGTCACTCAATGGAGACGGACAACTTTTGGCACCTGCATTAGTACTCACCGTATGGGCAATAGTTGCACCGCTTATTGCTGCGCGTCGCTTTCGCTGGTCCTAGTTCTTTAGGAATTGAGTTGCAGTGACATCACTGTGACATTGTGATCCGACAATGGGGTCACACGAAGAGATGTCCAGCCCATTTTTTCGTACCAAGGTGCACCATGCTCGGTATAGAGATACACAGCAGAAAACCCCAGGTCGCGTGCTCGTGCTGTCAAAGAGTCAATGAGAGCTTCACCTATTCCTTGTCGACGAGCCCACTCCACAACGAACACTGCTGCAATCCATGGCCCAGGTTCTGGGGCATTAGGTAATTCATCATCTGCAATAAGCGAACCAGTGCCTACAAACTCATCATTCAATACTGCAGCGTGAACCACCGGTAACGACGTGCTTGAGTCAGCATCGCTATAGAGATTCAGATACCAATCAACCGTGTCGTATGGGAAATCTCTTTTCCATTGCTCAACTGCCCAACGCGCAGATTGCAGTCGCACATTGTTGTCGGCCGGCATGGGCCCAATCACGAGCGTCATGAAGGGGCCTAGGCGGAAGTGGAAGGGGACTCGGGCGCAGGTTTGCTACGTCCAAAAGCTGCTTCCACCTCTTCGAAAGTCAGAGGTGGTTGTGTACCGACAATTTCTTCATCGGGCATCTCGCGCGACTTGTCATAGGACTGTTCGGCATAGAAGTTTCCGATAAATCGACGGAAATAGATGCCGATGATGATGATCCACATGAATATGGATCCACCCAGTTTCATGATTCCACCAGCGGCCTGTTGATCGCTCAACATGCTCACGCCCCACACACGCACACCATGGTCGTAGTGGTCGTATACAGAGCCTTCAGCAAAGGTCAACCAACCTGCAGGAATCGTAGGAATCAAAGATGTGCCAAACAGATAAATCATCTTGGCTCCATCACTCATGCGCCATTCTCGAATCGGTCCACATACAGGAGTCCAGAACATAAGAGAGGTGAAGACAACTAACACGTGCAATGAATAGTGAAGTGGACCGCCTTCAGCACTCTTGTTCACCAATGCTGGAGTGTGTGTGAGTAGCAACGTCAAGTTGTACACCACTACGCCAACTACCGGCAGTGTGAGTGCGCGGACTACACGGTAAGTCTTGCCGTTTCCAATGAGG
>WLGS01000071.1 GCA_009703125.1 Actinomycetota bacterium | reverse complement strand
TGCCGAAATAATTGTCCACCAGCGTGCGGTTTCAAAGGAACCGATCAAGATGAGGAACTCACCGACGAATCCGTTGAGTCCTGGAACCCCAATGGAAGACAACATCACAATCATGAATGCACCGGCGAAAATGGGTGCAACAGATTGCAAACCTTTCAACTCTGCAATCTGGCGTGTGTGACGACGCTCATAAATCATTCCCACGAGCAAGAACAAGGCCCCCGTGGACACACCGTGATTCACCATCTGCACGACACTTCCTGTCAGTGCTTGTGAAGTGATAGCGAAGGTACCAAGAACAATAAAACCTAAGTGAGCCACCGATGAATAGGCCACCAAGCGTTTGAGATCCTTTTGCATTGTTGCAGCAATAGCGCCGTAGATGATTCCAATAGTTGCCAAGGTAAAGAACACGGGCTTGGCCCACACTGCAGCTTCAGGGAACAAGTACAAACCAAATCGAAGCAATCCGTACGTACCCATTTTCAGAAGTACACCAGCCAAAATCACCGAGCCACCCGTAGGTGCTTGCGTATGCGCATCAGGCAACCATGTATGCAACGGGAAGATGGGCACCTTCACCGCGAATGCAATCGCAAACGATACAAAGAGCCAGCGAGCAGTATTTGTTGCAAAGTCTGCTTGCTCAGCAATAACCACTAGGTCAAAGGTGAGATAGCCAATGTCATTGCGTGCCAACATGGCCGTGGCGATGATGCCCACCAACATGAATGCTGAGCCGAGCATTGTGTACAAGAAAAACTTCGTTGCTGCATATACACGGCTGTCATATCCCCATCCTCCAATGAGGAAATACATCGGCACGAGAACAATTTCGAAAAAGATAAAGAAGAGGAACAAGTCCAGGCTGAGAAAGCTTCCCATTACTCCGGCTTCAAGCAGAAGAAGCCATGCAAAGTAACGCTTCTCGTCATGATGTGGATCAATTCCTGCAATAACCAACGGAAAGAGAATTCCCGTCAACACAACGAGGAACAGTGAGATGCCGTCTACACCAAGATTCCACGAGATTCCCCAACTGGCAATCCATTCATGTTGAGACACAAACTGGAACCCGCTATCGCTGGTATCAAACTTAGCGAGCATCCACAGAGACATTGCCCCCACGCCAACGCTGAAAAGAATGGCGGTCAACTTTGCATATTCAGGACGACGATTACTCATCACCATGACAAGAATTGAGCCCAACAACGGCAGAAGAATCAATGCAGACAAAATGGGAAAAGAACCTGCACCAGATGATGTGCCTGCTGCAAGAAGTGAAGAGATATTCATCACAACAATCCCCTCATTAAGAACCACGCCAGCACAAGAACTGCGCCGATACCGATAATTGCCGCATACGAACGAATAAGACCGTTTTGTAGGCGACTAAAGAACGAACTTGTGGCTTTGACTTCTTTTGCCACTCCATTCACCGCACCATCGACAATGCGAGCATCAAATGCTGCAACACCATCAAAAGCACGACGTCCTGGTCCACCCACAATTGCGCTAATCGCAGAGTCGTATCTCCATCCGTCAGCAAGAAGCTGAGGTTCGACGGGAGCGAGTTTGCCCTTTGAATACACCGCAACTGCGGCCAAGATGCCGGTTGTTGCAATCACAATCGCCAACCCAAGCAGCAACCACTTGTTGTCGTATGCCCAAGTGCCCTTGATGTCCACTTCGGCGTGATGAACCACCGGAGCAAGCCAGTGCTCGAGGAAGTGAGTGCTCTTTGAAAATGGAAGTTGAATTGCTCCACCCACAATTGAAAGACCCGAAAGAACGACGAGTGGAAGCAACATTGTCCATGGGCTTTCATGCGGTGCGTGGTCGCCATGGGCACCATTTTCTTCCGCGTGATCATTCCATCGGGCCTGTCCAAAGAACACCATGATGACTTGTCGCGTCATGTAGTACGCCGTCAACAACGCCGTCACTACACCAATGACATAGAGCAAACGATTGTTTGCGAACGTGTAGAGAAGAATTTCGTCCTTCGACCAAAACCCTGCAAATGGCGGAACACCTGCGATTGCAAGCCAGCCAATAATGAAGGTAATTCCTGTGACCGGCATGAGTGTGCGCAGTGCACCCATCTTGCGCATGTCTTGTTCATGATGCATGCCATGAATAACTGAGCCAGATCCAAGGAAGAGCAAAGCCTTAAAGAACGCATGAGTCACCATGTGGAAAATCGCAGCCACATATGCGCCTGATCCAATTGCTAAGAACATGAAACCCAACTGCGACACAGTTGAATAGGCCAACACTTTCTTGATATCTGTTTGCGCAACCGCGATGGTGGCAGCAAACAATGCAGTGAGAGCACCGACCGTAGCGATGACATCACCTGCCCATGGATACGACGCTGCCAGAACTGGAGCAGTGCGCGTTAACAAAAACACACCCGACGTCACCATGGTCGCAGCGTGAATCAATGCCGAAACGGGCGTTGGGCCTTCCATTGCATCAGGAAGCCAAATATAAAGAGGAAGCTGGGCGCTCTTGCCCGCGGCTCCTACAAACAACATCATCGCAATGCCAGTAGCTGCAACTGCACCCATCGCACCAGATTCAGCTGCATGATTGAGACCGTCGTAAGAAATGGTTCCCACAGCGGCAAAGCCGAGGAACATGGCCACCATCATTCCCCAGTCACCTACACGATTGGTAACGAATGCTTTTTTGCCGGCAGTTGCAGCCGAATCGCGCGTGTGCCAGAAAGAAATGAGGAAGTAGGAACACACACCTACGCCTTCCCAGCCCAAGAATGTGACGAGAAGGTTCTCTCCCAACACAAGCACCAGCATGGAGAACACAAACAAGTTCAGATACATGAAGAACTTGGGGAACTTGGGATCGCCATGCATGTAGCCAATTGCATAGAGATGAATCAATGAACCAATACCTGTGATGAATAGGGCCATGGTGACGCTGAGAGGATCAGCCAAGAAGGCAAGATCAATCTGTAAATCTCCCACGGGAATCCATGAATACAAAGTGACAATGCGGCGACGTTCTTCCTCGGGCAACGAGACCATGTCGAGATAGATGAGGCCTACAACAACGAAGGAAGCCGCCGTCATCAATGTTGCAATGATGCCCGCCCCTGGTTCGCCGAGTCGACGACCGAATAGAAGAACCAGCAGGAAACCTGCCAGAGGCAAAGCGGGTACAAGCCAAATGAGATCCAACATGTGCGCCAACTACCCCTTCAACTCGGTCAAGTCATCGGCGGTCATTCCAGTGCGACGGCGCATGATGGCCACAATGATTCCGAGTCCTACAACTACTTCGGCTGCTGCCACAACCATCACGAACAACACCACGGCTTGACCATTGATGTCATCCAGCGAAAGTGCCAAAGCCACAAAACTGAGGTTGACGGCATTCAACATCAACTCAATGCACATAAACATCACGAGTGGATTACGGCGAACCAGTACACCGAAAGCGCCAATTCCGAAAAGGACTGCCGCAAGGATGAGATACCAGCTTGTTGTGGGTTCAATTGCAGAAATCATTGTGCTCATTTCCCCTTCTCCGATGAAGAGATGCGACGGGCCATTAGGACCGTTCCCACCACCGCAACAAGCAACAGCACCGACGTCAATTCAAATGCGAATACATAGTCACCAAAAACCGAACGAGCCACTTGACGAACGTTCGCATCAGGGCTTTCCACAGTGGTGAGATCAAGACCTTCACCTTGACGATTCAAAATGTCTGCAGACGACACCACTGCAGCCGACACGATGGCTGCAATACCTACGCCAATGACAACTGCTAGCGGACGCTGCGCGGTGATGGGTTCCACAGAAATATCTTCAGTTCGGTCGACACCCAACAACATGATGACGAACAAGAACAACACCACGATTGCGCCTGCATACACAATGACCTGCACTGCGGCCAAGAAGTGCGCGTGCAACGACACAAACATGACAGCTACACCAAAGAGTGTGAGCACAAGACTCAACGCAGCATGTACTGGGTTGGGGCGAACGATGACACCTATCGCACCGCCCAAAATCATGATGGAAGCAGCAACAAAAACGAATAGTTCCATTAATGACCACCCTCTTGCGGGGTGTTCTGCGATGCATCACGGGTGTGTTGTTCTGGTTCAGGAGAACGCACTCCGTGCCCAAGCTCACCACTCCACGACACCACGCCTTCGAAAGTCGCATCGCCCGATGGAGCAGTTGCGCGCATCCAACCAGAGGTCAATGCATCCTCGCCAGGACGCCAGTCTTCCCAAGGCATCTGTTGTGGCTTGCCTTCATCGTCGACTAATAACTCATTCTTTGTGTAAATCGCATCTTTGCGATTCGTAAAAGAGAACTCAAAAAGTTTTGATTCAGTGATGGCCTCAGTGGGGCATGCCTCTACGCATAGATCACAATGGATACAACGCAAATAGTTGATCTCATAGATGTAGCCAAAGCGTTCACCGGGCGAGGTGGGCATATCGGGATCGTTATCGGCACCACGTACATAAATGCACTTCGCTGGGCACACGCCTGCGCACAACTCACAACCAATGCACTTTTCCATCCCGTCTTCGTAACGGTTCAGTACGTGACGGCCGTGAAGACGTTCTGGTTTTTCAATTTTTTCGTCGTGGTCCGACTTCTTCTTGCGTCGATACACGCGCCCACCGGAGTACTCGGTGGTGACTTTGTTTTTTGCACCATGCTGACGAATGGTGACTAAGAATCCGCCTAAGTAACCCATTAGAAACTTGCTCCGTTTTTCTCGCGGTTATTGCGGCTCACCTTGTGGGCGGCGTTCAGCAACACGTAGCCAATAATCAAGACAAGTGCCGTGGAAACAGTGACCACTGTTTGATCCCAACCTGCATTGGTGCCCACACGCTGCGCAGCTAACAAAATAAACCAACCCAAGGCGGCAGGAATCAGAATTTTCCACCCCAAGTTCATCAACTGGTCGTAGCGGAAACGTGGAAGTGTTGCGTGCAGCCATACGTAGAAGTACAAGAACGCGATGACCTTCAACATCAGCCATACCGTTCCTTCCAATGCATTTGGAATCAACGGGATATCCAGCACGGTGTCACCGATGGCAATGGGTTGTGGCCCACCAAAGAACAATGTGACGATCAGAGCCGACATCGTGATGACGTTCATGAACTCAGCCAAGAAGAACAAGGCGAAGCGAATAGATGAGTACTCGGTGTTGAATCCACCTACGAGTTCCTGTTCGGCTTCCACCAAGTCAAATGGCGCACGATTCAATTCCGCTGTAGCAGCAATAAGGAAGATGACAAAGGGGACAAAGCCTGTTGCAACAATGTTCCAGTTACCAATGGACGACTGCGTGTCCACAATTCCTGCCGTCGACAACGTTCCCGACACGATGAGAACTGCACCGATAGACAAACCAAGTGCGGCCTCATAGGAAACCATCTGTGCTGATGCGCGTACCGAGCCCAACAATGGATACTTGGAACCACTTGACCAACCCGCCAACATGATTCCGTACACGGCAATCGAAGAGACCACGAGCGCAAAAAGCACGCCCACAGGAGGATCTGCTAACTGCAAACGTGTTTGTTCACCAAACAATGTGACCATGCCGCCGTTGCCATCACGGTAGTCACCACCCAATGGAATGACTGCAAAAGCCAAAAACGCTGGAACTAATGACAGATACGGTGCGAGTCGGAATACAAAACGATCGGAACGCTCTGGTAACAGATCTTCTTTGAAGAACAGCTTGATTCCGTCTGCAAGTGTTTGCAAAAGACCCCAAGGACCAGCTTTATTCGGTCCCACACGGTTTTGCATGCCCGCAATAGTTTTGCGTTCAAACCACACCATCAACATGGTGGCGATGAGTCCCAACACAAACACAATAAGAACTTTGACCAACACGATGAGCAACGGCGTCCAGAAAAGATCGCCTTCCAACAACGGATCAATCGCGAGCAATGTACTCATCACATTGACTCAATTCTTACGTCGACAACATCGTCAGCACGTCGAATCAGTTCTCGAATATCAGCACCTGGCTGATTAAACGGAACAAATGCGGTTCCGCGTGGAATGTGATCCGATACGTGCACAGGAAGAACAATGCTGCTGTGTGCATTGGACACCTTCACAGAGGCACCTTCGGCAACCCCTACTCGATCAAGATCCAAAGAATGAATCCATACGCCAGCACCCGGTGCCAGTTCGGACATTGATGGACTTGTCACAGTTCCCACTGCCTTGTCGTACAACTTGCGCGACACATTGATGCGGAAGTCATAAGAGTTACGTGGTGGCACTACTGGCGCGGGTACTGATGCAGAAGATGTAGTTGCACTTGGCACAACAATGCCATCGCGCTTCACAGCAACTGATGTAGTTGTTGCGCCAAAACCCGCAACAGCCTTAGACATTTTCTTCTGCACGTCGGCCAGAGTGGTGACGCCCATATCATGGCCGAGCAAAAATCCAAGTTCAGCAGCAATCATCCAATCGACGCGCGATGTACCTCGAGGTGTGATTTTCTGTGCAACGTTGGTGACGCGACCTTCAAGGTTCATTGTTGTGCCATCTTTTTCTGCGTATGCAGCCGCAGGCAACACCACGTCAGCATGAGCAGCACTTTGAGTTAAGAAGGTGTCAATAGCGACAACATATTTCGCTCCCGCAATTCCTCGTCGAGCGAGATCTGCATCAGGCACATCGTTGAGAGGGTCAGCACCCAACAAGATGAGGCAATCCACTTGACCATGTGAAGCAGCCTCAAGAATGTGTGCAGCGTCATGGCCTGCTTGCGGCGACAGTCCCACAGTGAGGGCACCGCGTACGTTTCCACGTCGCAACACGGGCAGAACTGTCGCAGAAGGAGCACGTGCGATAACTGCGTCAACTGCACTCATCGTGTGCGCTGCTAACTCAGCCAAGTTTCCACGGCCAGCAACAACAACTACTGGGCCACTTGCAAGTTGAGCATTGACGTCAGCATCGGACAACAATGACGTCAACGCCGCTGTTGTTGTTCCTGCTTCTGTCCGCACGCTGCGCCATGCCATCTGAGTGATACCGGTTTCAGTGGGTGACACTTCAATGACGCGTACACCTTTTTTCTGCACAGCATCGCGGAGGCGAATATAGAGAACGGGAAGTTCTTCTTTGAGATCTGGTGCCAATAGAACAACTGTGGATGCTGCGCACATTGCATCAATAGTTGCTTGTGGATAGGCAAATATTTCACTAGGCAGACCGTCGTCCAATTGTGCGTCGCGCATGGACACACCAAGAGCATCAGCAAGTTGTGCCCACATGAAGGCATCTTCATTTGTGCCTCGGGCGCCACCAAGAACTGCCACTGAACCAGGTCGTGCGTGACGAAGAGTACGTGCGACTGCATCGAGTGCAGCCGACCACGATGCAACTTCAAATGAATCTCCTGATTTCATCTGCGGAGACACGAGACGATCGGGTGAGTTAATTGACTGGAAGTTAAAGCGACCCTTATCGCACAACCAACCCCAGTTCACTGGGTCGCTATCTACACCTTGATAACGCAACACCTCATCGCGACTGGATTGCACAACGGTGCGACAGCCCACTGAACAGGTGGTGCATGTACTCTCGCGCTGCTCCAAATCCCAAGGACGTGCCTTAAAACGATATGGCTGCGCAGTGAGAGCACCCACTGGGCAAATCTGCACTGTGTTGCCCGAGAAATACGACGCAAATGGCTCGTCAGGGAACGTCATGACTTGAGTGTTATTGCCACGTTGCGTGAAGCTGATCAAAGCATCACCGGCGACTTCGTCGGCAAAACGCGTACAACGATCACAAAGAATGCAACGTTCGCGGTCCAAGAACACAAGGTCGCTAATAGGAATTGGTTTTTCGTAGTGTCGTTTTTCCTCGACGAAGCGGCTTTCACCTGCACCGTGGCTAAATGCTTGATCTTGCAATGGGCATTCCCCGCCCTTGTCGCATACAGGACAATCAAGAGGGTGGTTAGCCAACAAAAGTTCGATCATTCCCTCTTGTGCGCGCTTGACCTGATCGGTGTCAGTACGGACAATTTGTCCCTCTGCAACAGGAGTCATACAGCTCACGACCATCATCGGCCCGCGAGGACCTTCAACTTCGACGAGACATTGACGACACATGCCCACTGAACTCATGCGTGGGTGATAACAAAAACGCGGAATGTATTCGTCTACGCGATCTGCCGCCGCAATGATGTACTCGCCTTTTTGGGCAGCAACAGTCCGACCATTAATCGTGATGCTGACCGCATTGGGATCAGGTTCTGGCATCGGAGTTTCCGATGAATCAATATCGATAGTTGTCATTGGCTTACCACCGTTAGAGGAATGTGCACACGCTTCGTCACTCGTGCTTCAAATTCTTCTCGGAACAAAGTGAGTGCAGAATGCACTGGCACATACGCCGATGGCCCCACGAAGCAAATGGTGTTCATCTTGTAGGGAAATGGAACTGCAGACAAACCGAGTTTTTCGTTTGATGCATGAGGGAAAGTTCCTGGACAAATTGACTCGCCCACTTCAAGCAGTTGATCAAGGTCAGCATCGGTACCTTTGCCATCTACAACGCGCGACAAGATGCGCTCTAACCAAGTGCCGCCTTCGCGACAAGGAGTGCATTTTCCGCATGATTCATGCGCATAAAAACGGGTGAGTGTTAATGCTGCACGTGGAATATCGGTGGTGTGGTCCATCACCATTACTGCACCTGAACCAAGCATTGAACCTGCAGGTCCTACTTGGCTGGCCTCAAAAGGAAGATCTAATTGATCCGCGGTGAACCATGGAGCAGATCCACCACCGGGAACAAATGCTTTCAATTCATTGCCGTTACGAATTCCTTGACAGAACTCTTCTCCATACAAAAGATCCCGGAATGTTGTAGTGCCATTGACAATCTCATACACACCTGGGCGCACGACGTGACCGGAAACTGCGACCATGCGTGTACCAGGTGAAGTGGGTGTGCCAATTGCTGTGTAGGCACTCGCGCCATTGCGCAAAAGCCAAGGAAGATTCGCCAACGTTTCAACGTTGTTCACAATTGTTGGCTGACCATAAAGACCATTTGCGGCAGGGAAATATGGAGGCTTCAAGCGAGGCATTCCTCGGTTACCTTCCAAGCTTTCGATCAACGCGGTTTCCTCGCCCACCACATATGCACCAGCACCCCAGTGCAACACAATGTCTACCGAAAACTGCGAACCCAAAATGTTCTTGCCTACATAGCCAGCTGCATACGCCTCGTTGAGAGCTGCTGCAACGCGCTCTTGGGCAAGGGCCATTTCTCCGCGAATATAGAGGAAGCACTGTGATAGTCCCGCCGCATAACAGGCAATCAAACAACCTTCAATGAGCTGATGAGGATCACGTTCCATCAACAAGCGGTCTTTGTAGGTTCCTGGCTCACTTTCGTCACCATTGACTACTAAATAGCGAGGCCACACACCTTGCGGAGTAAGTCCCCACTTATTGCCTGCAGGGAAACCTGCACCTCCGCGACCCAAAATGGTGGCGCTTTTTACTTCGTCGTGTACCTGAGCTGCAGGTTGTGAGAGAGCAGCACGCAAACCTGCATAACCATCAGTTGCAAGATAGCGCTGCAATGTAAACGAATCTTCAAATTGGAAACGCGAGGTCACAATCTTGGGACGGTCGCCTTCATAAAAACCTGGCGCAAAAGCCCATGTTCCACCGGGATTGCTTGTCATAGCGCAGCCTTTCCATCAAGCCATGCTGGACCTTGCGTTACATCTT
>WLGS01000070.1 GCA_009703125.1 Actinomycetota bacterium | reverse complement strand
CCAAAGCGTCCTTCTGTCATTGCTTGGCCGTGATTTGCGCCTGCAGCACGCGAGATGTTTTCATCCATCAATGTGCCACCTAGGTCATTGCAGCCAGATTGCAAAAGTTGAGCTGCACCAGAAGTTCCGATCTTTACCCAACTCACTTGCACGTTGTCGATAAGGCCGTCATAGAAAATACGACCAATGGCGTGCATCAAAACTGTTTCGCGGAAGGTGGGTCCACGGCGCGATTTCTTCTGCAAGTAGATAGGTGATGCCATGTGTACAAATGGCAATGGAATGAACTCAGTAAAGCCACCAGTTTCTTTTTGTAGCTCGCGCGTCACCATAAAGTGCTTGGCCCATGATTCGGGATGTTCCACACTGCCGTACATGATGGTGATATTGGAGTGCAGGCCAATGCTGTGTGCTTGGCGATGACATTCCAGCCATTCTTCAGTGTTCACTTTGTCGGAGCAAATAACGGCGCGCACATCATCGTCCAGAATCTCTGCAGCGGTACCAGGCAGTGATGCCAGTCCTGCATCTTTAAGCCGAATGAGGTAATCGCGCAATGATTCACCATTGCGAGTTGCGCCCTCGGTGACTTCAAGTGCAGTAAATCCATGTACATGTATATCAGGCACTGCGTTTTTCACTGCATGAGTGACATCGATGTAGTAGTCGCCATCGAAGTCGGGGTGAATTCCTCCTTGCAAGGTGACTTCGGTAGCACCGAGCAGTGATGCTTCGCGTGCACGGTCCGCAATGTCATCAAGTGTGAGCAGATATGGAGTTCCGCGAAGGTTGAGACTTAAGGGGCCTTTGGAAAAACCACAGAACTTGCACTTGTATGTGCACACGTTTGTGTAGTTGATGTTTCGGTTATGTACCCAAGTCACAGTGTTGCCCACGGCGCGATAACGCAGTTCATCTGCGTAGTCAGCCAGGTAACCCACCTCTGGTCCACGGGCACGGAAGAGGTCAACCACTTCTTTTTCGCCAAGTTCTTGACCGTTACGGTGGCCTTCCACAATTTCGGCAATTCGTCCTGTGGCTGCAGGTGCACTGTGGGGCACCAAAGTCATGGGTCGCACGTTGGAGCCCGAATACCACTGTGTTGATTTGTGGCCGACGAGCACAACTTCTGCACCGTCATGGACAACATCTGCTGCTGTCACTTTCTCTGGCCAGATTGCACCAGGGTCATCACGACCCAGACCTTCGGCATCACTTCGATCCAGCACGGGGAATTGCACTGCAGGGTCGAGCCATTTTTCGGGCGCCCGCACAAATTCTGGATACACAGTGAGACGTGGTGCTAAGACAAAGCCGCGTTCTTCGGTCACGGTGCGCAACCGATCAAGTGCTGGCCACGGACGCTCTGGGTTGACGTGATCAGCAGTGACGGGTGAGACGCCGCCCCAGTCGTCAATGCCTGCGTCTAGCAACACCGCAAAGTCGTCAGAGAGATTAGGAGGTGCTTGAAGATGAATTTCGGGTGGCAAGATCAATCGAGCAACGGCAATGGACCAGAGGTATTCGTCTTCTGGGCACGGACGTGCTTTGTGCATTGCTGTGCCGGGCTTCGGCAAAAAGTTTTGCACGATGACTTCTTGCAGATGGCCGTACTTGGTATGTGCTGCAGCCAGAAGATGCAATGCATCAATGCGGTCTTGGCGAGTTTCACCAAGACCCACCAAAATGCCTGATGTAAACGGAATAGCTAGCTCTCCGGCAGTGCACAAGGTGTTAATACGCCGTTGTGGTTCTTTGTCGGGTGCTCCGCGGTGACATTCCAAATCATCGCGCAGTGATTCGAGCATCATGCCTTGCGACGGCGAGACGCGACGCAACATGGCGAGTTCATCTTCATAGAGTGCGCCTGCGTTGGCATGGGGGAGAAGACCTGTTTCTTGGAGAACAAGTTGTGCCATCTCGGCGAGGTAATGCACCGTGGAGTCATAACCATGATCTTTTAGCCATGTGGCTGCAATGTCGTAACGAAGTTCAGGTCGCTCACCCAAGGTGAAGAGTGCCTCATGGCATCCGTTACGTGCGCCTTGTCGTGCAATGGCAAGAACATCATCAGGGGTGAGATAAGGCTTTTCGAGTCGAGCTGGTGGTTGGGCGAATGTGCAATAGCCGCACTTGTCGCGACACAACATGGTGAGTGGAATAAAAACCTTTGGCGAAAAAGTGATGCGGGTTCCATGTGCGGTGTTGCGCACGTGTTGTGCGCGAGCCATCAATTCATCAAGGGGTGCATGCACGAGGTCGTCAAAGAACGAACGCTCTAAGGGGTGCAAAGACAAAAGGTCTTCTTTGGAAAACTGGCGTAACAAAACGACACCTTTCAGGCGGTTGCGATCCAATGGGTTATGCCAGTGCCGGTCGACTTCTACGAACGAGTTAGAAAGTGTTCGTGAGCAGCCATGTTGACCGAGCAATCTTCAGTGTAGAAGGTTTATGCCTCGGAGTCGATGTTGGAGATGGCTTCAAACATTGCCGAGACATTGTGGCTCCCCATGGGAACGCGATGTCCGGTACGGCTAATGAAGCTCAATTGCACCCCGGTAACGGGATCTAGTGCGGTGAAGACTTGTTCGTGCCCATGTGCATCCACGATGACATCGGTGAGGCGAGGCACGCCGGCTGCATCAAGGGCATCTCGGGTGAATCCCGCATTAAGCACTTCAATAGCGATGTGTTGAACGCCAGAGCCATGTTGTGCAAGTTGTGTATGGACCGCTGGATTGTGACCGGGCCCCACAAGTACCACCGTGACGCCACCGGCCTCGGCGTTAATGACATCTGCATCGTCGGTGACGTACGTGCGAAAGCCCATCTCGGTAAAAAATTCTGTAGCGGCAACAAGATCAGCAACGGCCACCACCACATGGTCAATGCGGCAGGCGACAGTGTCCAGTTCGCTGCGCTCGGTTGTGCCGGCTTCTTTGACAGGTGCCGGCTCATCAAGAGATTCAGCAACTTCGATGCGATGAGTTTCGGATAACAAGATACGAAACAACTGTTCTGCGAAATCTGCATCAACTCCGGCGTCAATAGCCCACTGGCGACGAGTGGCCAAGACATCACGCACACGTTGCGGTTGAATAACTGCTGCGCCCGTGTGTTCCTTTAACTCCGCAACATCGCGACACACTTGCATGCGTTCGGCTAATAGACCCACGATTGCTGCGTCAATTGCGTCAATGTTTTTTCTGAGATCAGAAAGTTCAGCCATGGTTATTACTGTGCCTGAATTAATCGTTCTACATGTTTTGCAAGAACATCAATTTCGATGTTCACTGCATCGCCCACTGCGCGATGACCCAAAGTGGTGACTTCGGCAGTGTGGGGAATCACGGCAACTTCGAAAGTGTCTTCGGTGAGATTGAACACTGTGAGGCTGATGCCATCGACGGTGCAGCTTCCTTTTTCCACGACGTAGCGCATGAGTTCTTGTGGGATACGAACAACCAACTGAGGTACTGGTTGCACAATTGTTCCGACCGCATCCACATGACCCAACACAATGTGTCCACCAAAGCGGCCATTGGCCACCATGGGGCGTTCAAGATTCACAGGGTCGCCGGGGGAGAGATGTCCCAGGTTGGTGCGGGCATAGGTTTCGTCAGAAACGTCAGCAGTCCACCAGTTATCGCCTTTTTCTACGACGGTGAGACAGCAACCATTGACCGCAATAGAGGCGCCAATGCCTGAATCTTGGAGCACTGTTGTGGCAGAAATGGTCAAACGAGGACCATTAACGGCTTGGACAGCCCCTTTTTCTTCCACAATTCCGGTGAACACACTGCTGAGGCTACAACCCGATGAATCACCCTTGGGGGGTTGTAGGGGCTGTGGACAACCTCGTAGCCTGAAAGGGTCCTCGCGGGCTCTGGCTCGCGTGCGATGTCATTGCCAAAGGTTGGCTGTGACGCCCTCTCTCATCAAAGGAATAGAGGCCCACTATGTCGAAGAACGACACCATTGCCACATACCGTCAGCACGGTACCGACACGGGATCTCCCGATGTGCAGATTGCGCTCCTTACCGATCGCATCAACCACCTCACAGATCACTTGAAGACTCACCCCAAAGATCACCACAGCCGTCGCGGCTTGTTGATGTTGGTGGGTCGTCGTCGCCGCATGCTCGACTATGTCCGCGATCGCGACATTGCTCGCTACCGCGAACTGTTGGCAAAGCTCGGCCTTCGCCGTTAAAACCACACGTCTTCTCACCGTCACCTTTTTGTTGTCGGTTGTCAGTCGAGAGTTCCGCGCCATGGGGCGGGATTGCCGACTGGGAACCGGCTTGTAGTGGGTGAAGAAGACATCACATAACAAAGGGAGTTCCCATGGCTGACGCCATTCGTGTTTCGGCACCCGTTTCGGGTTCCGATAAGACCATGTCTTTTGAGACTGGCAAACTTGCAACCCAATCACAAGGTGCAGTCGTTGCATCTATTGATGGCACAATCGTGCTTGCAACCGCAAACGCCGCCCGCGGTGTACGTGACGGAATTGATTTTTTTCCACTCACCGTTGACGTAGAAGAGCGTGCATATGCAGCAGGAAAAATTCCTGGTGCATTCTTCCGCCGCGAAGGTCGCCCATCTGAGCAGGCCATCTTGACCTGTCGTTTGATTGACCGTCCACTTCGTCCCGCTTTCCCTGATGACTACCGCAATGAGACACAAATCGTGATCACCGTTGTGGGCGTCGATATGGAAAACCCACACGACGTGATTGCGATCAACGCATCATCTGCTGCACTCATGATTAGCGGTATTCCATTTGAAGGCCCCATTGGCGCAGTGCGGATGGCGTACTCACAAGATGGCGAATGGATTCCACACCCCACATATGCAGAGGGCAACAACGGAACATTTGAAATTGTTGTTGCGGGTCGCGAACTCGACAACGGAGACGTTGCCATCATGATGGTGGAAGCTGGCGGAACCGAGAAGTCATTTGAGTTCTACGCAGACGGAGCACCGAAGGTGTCCGAGCAAGTCATCGCTGATGGCCTTGAGACTTCAAAGAAGTGGATCAAAGAATCCATTGCCCTGCAGCGCCAGTTGGTTGCAAGTGTCATTGCTACACGTGGCCCGATCACTTCGTTGGAATACACCCCAGTGCGTGACTACAGCGATGAGATTTTTGCTGCAGTGGAAAGAGTTGCAACGCCAAAACTGGCAACAGCAATCACCATCGCATTGAAGGCCGATCGCAATGCAGCAACCGATGCTGCAGCAGCGGACACTGTTGCTGAACTGTGTGCAGATGGTGCGCCATTTGCCGGACAGGACAAAGCAGTGAAAGAAGCTGTGCGTAGCCTCACCAAGAAATTGGTGCGCAAGCGCGTTGTGGAAGATGGCATTCGTATTGATGGTCGCGGCCCTCGTGATCTTCGTGCGCTTTCCTCCGAGGTGGGCACATTGCCTGCAGCACATGGAACTGGTTTGTTCCAGCGCGGCGAAACACAAGTGTTGAACGTGTGTACGTTGGCAATGCCACGCATGAATCAGATGTTGGACACATTGGGTCCAGACAACGAGAAGCGTTACATTCACCACTACAACATGGCTCCTTGGGCAAATGGTGAAACCGGTCGCGTGGGAACACCCAAGCGTCGCGAAATCGGACACGGTGCACTCGCTGAGCGCGCATTGCTTCCTGTTGTGCCAAGCCAAGAAGAATTTGCTTACGCAATTCGTCTGGTGAGCGAAGTGTTGTCCTCGAACGGTTCAACCTCGATGGCTTCTGTATGTTCCTCAAGCTTGTCGTTGATGGATGCCGGCGTGCCCATTAAGGCTCCCGTATCCGGTATTGCAATGGGTTTGATCTATGCAGAAGGCAAGTACCTCACATTGACTGACATCCTTGGTGCCGAAGACGCATTTGGCGACATGGACTTCAAGGTTGCAGGTACCGAAGACGCAGTGACCGCATTGCAACTCGACACCAAGATTGATGGAATTCCTGCCGATGTATTGGCTGCTGCATTGCAGCAAGCACGTGATGCACGTATGGAAATTCTTGCGTCCATGAATTCAGCTTTGGCTGCACCACGCACCGAAGTTGCAGAGACTGCACCAAAGATTGTGTCCTTCACAATTCCTATGGACAAGATTGGTGAAGTGATTGGGCCAAAGGGCAAAGTCATCAACACCATCTCTCAAGAGACCGGTGCCGACATTGCAGTGAGCGATGACGGAGCAGTGGGCATTGTGACTGTGGGATCACCTGACAACTTCCGTGTGGAAGATGCCAAGGCCCGTATCCTTGCAATTGTTGATCCACCAACGGCAGAACTCAATGCAATCTATGAAGGTCGCGTTGTCAGCACCACCAAGTTCGGTGCATTTGTCAACATCTTGCCTGGACGTGACGGTTTGATCCACATCTCCAAGTTGGGTAACGGACAGCGCGTGAACAATGTGGAAGATGTTTTGACATTGGGCGATGTTGTTCGCGTGCGCGTTGACGATGTGGACGACAAGGGCAAGGTCAGCTTGACTCCAGTTGACGCTGATGGAAACGATCTTCCAGGTGGCGGTGGAGGTGGCGGTGGAGACCGCGGCCCACGTGAGCGTCGTGATCGTGATGATCGCGGTGGACGCGAGGATCGTGGACCACGCAACCGTGACCGTGATCGTGGGCCTCGTGAAGCACGCGAACCACGTGAGTCACGTCAAGACGGCCCAGTAGAAGTCTCATTCGAAGATGAATTCGAGAGCGAACTTCGTTCTGAGCTCGGCGACCTTGGTCCCGACACACGCAATGAGCGTGGTGGCGACCGTAATCGTCGCCGTCGCTAGAGACCTCCAACGACTACCGTTACTCCCATGATTCGTGTGGGAGTTGTCGGGGCCGCTGGCCGGATGGGTGCAACAGTGTGTGACGCTGTTGCAGCCGCAGAAGGACTAGAACTTGCCGCCGCTGTGGACATTGTCCACGGCGGCGGTCTTGTTCATGGCCTCACTATTGAAAGCGACTTGAAGGCTCTTGCTGATGCGCGATGTGACGTGGTGGTGGACTTCACTGTGGCCGATGCTGCACGTACCACCTTGCCGTGGCTTGCCTTGCATGGCATGCATGCAGTGGTGGGAACGACTGGTTTTTCAGAAGAAGACATCGCAGCTTTCGGTGCATCGTTTACGGGGAGCAACTGTCTCATCGCGGCAAACTTTGCGATTGGAGCGGTGTTGATGATGAAGTTTGCCGAGCAGGCCGCGCCATATTTTGAAACAGCGGAGATCATTGAGTTTCACCACAATGCAAAAGCAGATGCACCTAGTGGTACTGCCTTGGCAACAGCGCAACGTATGGCTGCAGCAAGCCAAGAGTGGGCAGCAGATCCCACCAAGCACGAAGTCATTCCTGGCGCACGCGGTGGCGAGGGGCCAGCGGGAATCAGAGTGCACGGTGTGCGCATGGTGGGAATGACGGCTTCCCAAGAAGTGATCTTGGGTACCACTGGTCAAACCCTCACTATTCGTCATGACTCACATGACCGTGTGAGTTTTATGCCAGGCGTAGTTCTTGCATGTCGCAAAGTTGCTGAGTTGCCGCAACGACTCACCATGGGTATTGACACACTTCTATAAATGAAAAAGCCCGCCTCGACAGAATCGAGACGGGCTATTCGACGAGTGACTACTCGCTGGAATGTTTACGAAAGTGCTTGTACAGCAGCTTCGTAATTTGGTTCGCTAGCGATGTCGGCGACGAGCTCTGTGTGCAGAACTTTTCCTGATTCATCTGCAACAACAACGGCGCGTGCAAGTAGACCATTGAAGGCTCCTTCGTTCAGAAGCACACCAAATGCATCACCGAAACCGCCACGGAATGAAGATGCATTTTGCACATTGCTGAGTCCTTCAGAACCACAGAATCGACCTTGTGCGAAGGGGAGGTCTGCAGAGATGCAATAGACCACGGTGTTGTCAAGCGATGATGCAAGCTCGTTGAAGCGGCGCACGCTTTGTGCACACGTAGGAGTATCCACGCTGGGGAAAATGTTGAAGATGACTCGCTTTCCTGCAACATCGGAGTTGCCGAAATCTTGCAGGTTTGCTGCAGTCAAAGTGAATGAGGGAAGCGTCTGTCCAGGTTGTGGTAGATCGCCGACTGTGTTGACGGGAGTGCCGCCGAATGAGGTTTGTGCCATGTGCCGAAGCCTACGCCACAGTTGGGCTCATGCTTCAGGGGCACCGGGAGATTTACGACGGGAAGCCTGAAAAAAGGAAATTCCAAACAACCCACCGACAACCCACCATTGGTATTGGTCAATCCAGTCCAAGATGGAGCGGATCTCTTCTTCGAAAGCTTTTCCGCCGTACCACAGCACAATAAGGCGCACTGCAATGCCAGTAGTGACGAGGGCAACGAATTTGGCAGGTGCCATCTTGAGATGGCCCACCATGAGACAGACAATGTTGGACGCCGGCATCAAGAGAACTGCGAGCCAACCTGCACGTGCGGTAGCAACTTCGGTCCATCGATAGATCTTGGGCATCTCGCCCACTTGAGACTCTGTCCAACGCAGTGCGCGCTCGCCAAACCATCTCCCCACAAAGAAGAGCGCAAGAGCGGCGGCGAGGAGGCGAAGAAACCCAATCACGAAATACGGCAGGGGGTCGATGAAGGGCACAGCCCCCAGAAGGTTGCGGTTCCTGGCGCTCAAACTCAAAATCGCAATGGGGTATTCATCCACTAGAGCGGGGCCAATGTTGGAGCCGATAGTGCCTGCGGCAAACAGCATTGAAGTGACAACCAACAGGAGTTTGCGCATTCCAAAACGGTACCGCCTTGAAATGGTTCTGCCCCCTTGTGGGATTGCTACGGTTTGTCTTTGTGGTTTTGTGCCACATGAAACTAAGGGGGACTCCATGAAGGGCTTAATGCAGCCAACCCAATTGACGGTGAACTATCTCTTTGATCGTGCAGAGAAATACCACCGCGACAAGCACATTGTGACTGCCACTGCTACAGGTCGCGAAAGAATCACCTATGGAGAGTGGGCAGAGCGCACGCGTCGTCTTGCAACTGTGTTGGACAACTTGGGAATCTCTCAATACGGCCGTGTGGCCACGTTTGCATGGAACACTCAGCGCCATTTGGAGTTGTATTTTGCGGCTCCCTGTAGTGGTCGCGTGTTGCACACGCTCAACATTCGTTTGTTTCCCGAACAGTTGACCTACATCGTTAATCATGCAGAAGATGAAGTGATCTTCATTGATACGTCGATCTTCCCTTTGATTCAGCCACTTCTCTCTACGTTTACCACGGTGAAGCATCTGGTCTTTATGTATGACGGCAAGGGGGAAGTGCCCGATGCAATTCCCGGTTTTGAAGTCCACGAGTATGAGGCATTGCTTGCCAAGGCGGCGCCTGCAGTGTGGTCGTCGAATATCGACGAAAATCAAGCAGCAAGTATGTGTTACACAAGTGGCACCACCGGCAATCCCAAAGGTGTCGTGTATAGCCATCGCAGCACCTACTTGCACACAATGGGTGCGATGGTGGCCGACTCAGTCGGCGTGTGTGAATCGGACATCTTGTTACCCGTGGTGCCGATGTTCCATGCAAACTCATGGGGCCTTGCACACGCAGGCGTAGCCACTGGCGCAGATTTGATTATGCCCGGGCCGGATTTGTCGGGGCCTGCGATTGCCAATCTCATTGTGGAAGAAAAAGTCACTGTGGCAGCTGGTGTTCCCACAATTTGGATGGCCGTGCTACCCGAATTGAAAGGCCGCGACACATCTTCGTTGCGTTCCATTCCTTGTGGTGGTTCTGCAGTGCCAAAAGCACTCAGTGAGGCCTATCGCGAACAAACAGGTCTGCCCATTTT